>NZ_BMFT01000001.1:1849221-2157425 GCF_014639155.1 Paenibacillus segetis | reverse complement strand
ATCAGCCGGGAACGACGGGCATGACGGTAGAATTAGTATGAAGGAAGACCCCGCTTATGGAGTATATGATAACCAAGTTGTAGTAAGGATTGGGTTCAAAATCCCCGATTCTAAGTTAATGACTGGCGATACGAATGATAATAATCCTATCACACGGTATCTTGAAGATATCACGAATATTAAAGTGATCCATGCTTGGGAAGCTAAAGGCGACGAGGCCTATGTGCAGAAAGTGGATCTCGCCATTGAGAGTGAGGATCTACCCGATGCGATGGTTGTCACTCGTAATCAGCTTATGGAATTGATTGATCAAGGAAAGATAGAGGATTTAACTGCTACCTTTGAACAATATGGTTCAGACCTGATCAAAGATATGTATGATTCTACGCAGGGAGTTGCATTAGCTGAAGCAACAAGAAGAGGTAAGCTGTTCGGATTACCCAATGTGGCGCTTAATTCGGATTCTCCAACACTACTCTGGATCCGTCAAGACTGGCTGGATAAACTTAATTTACAAGCTCCTAAGAGCCTTGATGATGTTGAAGAAATCGCTAAAGCGTTCATCGATCGTGATCCAGATGGCAATGGGAAAAGGGATACGGTAGGTCTTACGGGGTATAAAGGTGTTGTCTACGGCACCAAACCACAGATGAATGGATATGATGCCATATTTAATTCATACCATGCATTTCCTAAGAATTGGATCAAGGATAAAGATGGAAATGTTATATACGGCTCAATTGCTCCCGAGAATAAAGATGCCTTGTCCAAGTTAGCAGATTGGTATAAAAGAGGACTTATTGATAAGCAATTTGCTCTGTATAAAGAAACTTGGGATCCAATTCTGGATGGTCAGGCGGGGATGTTCTTTGGTCCATGGTGGGCACCTTATTGGCCATTAGTCGAAGCTGTATCTGCGGATACGAAATCAGAATGGCGAGCTTTTGCGGCCCCACTGGATGTGGATCAGAAGTTCGTCACACATATGGCATCGGTTACCGACCGTTATTTGGTTGTACGCAAAGGGTATGAGCATCCGGAAGCAGTGATTAAACTATTAAATGCCTTCACACGTCTAGAGCGAAGGTTGGACCCTAATGAGGATGTTGCTAAATTGGATGATTTTGCGGCCCAATTAGGGATTCAAACCCGACATTACTATCCATTTGATTTATTAATTGACTATTCTGATGCTATAGAGAAACGTTACTCCATAATACAACAGGCCCTTCATGGAAAAGTGGATCCTGAAACTTTAGATGCCGAAACGAAGCAAATCTATCAGCAATGGATGACTGAGAAAGAACAGCCTAAGAAAAATATGGAGGGCTGGAAAGTAGCCAATGCTTATGAATATGGTGCGGGTGTTCTTGCTTCTACACCGATGGAACAGGTACGTAGTGTGTTTTTTGGTACAACCTTGTCCATGAAAGACAATTGGGCAAAGCTAGAGAAGCTGGAGAATGAAACATTTCTGAATATCATCGTTGGGGACTTACCGATCAGTGCATTTGATGATTTCGTAGTAGATTGGAAAAGGCTTGGGGGGGATAAGATCACATCGGAAGTGACTCGAATGGTCGAGAGCGGCAAATGATTCTTGACATCGACTCTGATATTCGGTATAAATTTAAAAAGTATAAACTATGATCTACATACAATCTGCATTTGAATATGAATAATGAAGAACATTAATGAAAGGGACAGTAACTCATTACCTTCTAGTCACAGCGAGCCGGGTAGGTGGAAGCCGGTGCAGAAATGATGAGTGAAGCGGACCCTGGAAATGATTTGCCGAACCCCTTTTTCAGTAGGTAAATCCGGTCATAGACCGTTATCAAAGTAGAGTGGTTAAATGATGAATTTAACACTTAGAGTGGTACCACGGGAAGCTAGAAGCTCTCGTCTCTTATTTAGAGGCGAGAGCTTTTTTGTATAACAAAATATAGGAAGGGTGGAACTATGCAACACTATAAAAAACTTATTGCCGACGAAGTTTCTGCTTTGATTGAGGACATCTCAACAGAAGACATGATGTTAATGCTAGAATATCCTGCAAAATCTGAAATGGGAGATATTTCACTACCCTGTTTCAGTTTAAGTAAATTACTTCGTAAGGCACCCGTCCAGATTGCTGAACAATTAAAGGAACAAATCAATATCACAGCGGTTGAACGAATGGAGTCCGTCTCAGGATATTTAAATTTTTACATCAATCAAGAGCAATTCGCCAAAACCGTTATATCCGATATTTTAAACAAAGGAGAGCGGTATGGTTCTCGTGATATCGGCCAAGGACGAACCATTGTTATTGATTATTCTTCACCTAATATTGCGAAGCCTTTCCATGTAGGACATTTGAGATCAACAGTAATAGGTAATGCGCTGTATCAAATCTATTCATTTCTTGGATACAAATGTGTAGGTGTGAATCATCTCGGAGACTGGGGAACTCAGTTTGGTAAATTAATCGTTGCATATCAACGTTGGGGCAATGCGGAGGATATTGAACGTGACGCCATAGACGAGTTATTTAGGTTATATGTTAAATTCCATCAGGAAGTGGAGAAAGATTCGGCATTAGATGATGAAGCTCGTGCTTGGTTCGTAAAGATGGAGCAGGGAGATTCAGAAGCTTTACATCTATGGAATTGGTTTATTGATATTAGTATGAAGGAATTTCAGAAAATTTATGATCTATTGGATGTTCGATTTGACAGTTATGCGGGTGAAAGCTTCTATAACGATAAAATGGACCCCGTAATTCAACAGCTTAAAGAGCAAAATTTGTTGGAAGAGGACCAGGGTGCTTGGTTAGTTCGTTTGGATTCATTCAATATGGCACCTGCTTTGATGCTCAAGAAAGATGGTAGTTCGTTATATCATACGCGTGATGTGACAGCCGCAATTTATAGACAAGAAACGTATCACTTTGACAAAGCTATTTATGTGACGGATTATTCGCAGAACTTGCACTTCCAGCAGTGGTTCAAGATCATTGAATTGATGGACTACCCGTGGGCAAAGGATTTAGTCCATGTACCGTTTGGTCGTGTCAGTTTGGAAGGTAGCGGTTTCTCTACTCGTAAAGGAAATGTCATCAAGCTGGAGGATTTGCTGCAGCAGGCGATTCTTAAAATAAAGGAGATTATTGAAGCGAAGAACCCGAATTTAGACAATAAAGAAGAAATCGCGAAGCAGGTGGGCGTTGGCGCCGTAATCTTTAATGATCTAAGTGGTAACCGGATCAAGGATATCGTGTTCTCCTGGGAAGAAGCACTTAGCTTTGAAGGGGAAACAGGACCATATGTTCAATACACGCATGCCCGTGCTTGCAGTGTTCTACGAAAGGCCATTGATTCTGCGGAAGGGACACTTCCCCGTGGGCAAAGTAATGTTGACTATGATCCTGCTCTTCTGCACAACGAAACGGAGTTCAACTTGCTAAAGGCGCTTTCTTTATTTCCCGAAACGATAGAACTGGCCTTAGTAAAGCTTGAACCGTCATTGATCAGTCGCTATCTTGTTGATTTAGCTCAAGCATTTAATCGGTTCTATCACGATAGTCCGATACTAGTTGAGGAACTGGCTTTACGCAACGTACGTCTTGCATTGGTTCAAGCTGTGAAAATTACGTTGCAGAACGGTTTACGTTTAATTGGTCTACAGGCCCCAGAAAAAATATAAAAAGATTGCTTTATTTCGTTAAAGCATTTAGAATAAATCTCGGAAAAAAATGGTGGGAGCCTGCGGAAGCAAGCTGAGAGTACGACTACACCGTCGTAGACCGTTCGAACCTGTTGGATAATGCCAGCGTAGGGACCTGTGTGTAAACACTGTGCTTAGGCATAGTGTTTTTTGTTCGTATATACCTCAATTTAACTAATCTATTTCTGGGTAATTTACGATGAAGAGGAGCCAAAGATATGATGCGGTTTAGTGAAAGATTATATCTTTCGGTGGAAAGTATCCGAGAGAAATTTTATGTACATCCATTTACTATGGAGTTGAGTGAAGGAACACTCTCCCCTGATCGTTTCAGATATTTTTTGACTCAAGATTATATGTATCTCATTTATTCATCTAAAATGTTCGCTCTATTTGCCATGAAGGCCCCAGATTTAGAAACGATGAGTAAATTTAGAGAGATGCTTCATTCAAGTCTAATAGGTGAGATGGAGCTTTATAGACAGTATGCGGAACGATTCAATATTACTAGAGAAGAATTGGAAGCCACCCAGCCAGCACCAACAACGTTGGCATTTACTAAGTATATGTTGGATGCTGCGAATCAAGGTACGTTCATTGAGGTACTTGCTACTATGTTACCTTGTCTTTGGAGCTACTGTGAGATGGGAACCAGCCTAGCCAATTTTCCAGTAGTCTTGAACAATACGATTTATCGGGATTGGGTCCTCGCATATAGCTCAGAAGAATATGTTAAGCTCACTGAATGGTGCATTAATCTAATGGACCAATTAGCACAAGGGAAGTCGGAAGAGGAACTAGCTCGGTTAGAAGAGTTTTTTATCATTACAGCTAAATTCCATTATAAATTTTGGGATATGGCTTATTATCAAGAATTGTGGCCTGTCTGAGACGCTTAAGTTAAACTAGAGACTAAGAAATACTGATCAAGGGGGCTTTTAAAGGTATGGCCATATTCCAATATAATCCATTTCGTTCACTGGATGAAGATCCCCCGAATCTTCATCTTCTTTTTTGGGGCAAAGAAGATTGTGTTCCTGGACATGCTGTAGGACCCGGAGTGAGAGATGTATACAAAATCCATTTTGTACATAAAGGTAAAGGAATTGTACGTGTTGGCTCGGAAACTCAAGAGCTAGTAGCAGGGCAAGGATTCTTAATCTGTCCCAATGTGCTCTATTACTATGAAGCAGACCATGTTGAACCATGGACTTATTCATGGATTGGATTTGAAGGACGTGATGTTCCAGAGCTGCTAAGTCGAACATCTCTCACTCCCACGAGACCTGTTTTTCCAATGGACAATAAAATCATGCCAATATTATACGATCAATTATCTGGCGCCTCCTCCTCAAAGAACGCTCTGGATTTGCGATTGAATAGTATTTTCTACGAATTTTTGGCGGTATGGATAGAAGCGACAGCGAATAATACTTCAAATAAGACGATGTCGAGGGAACAAGATCGATACGTTCACCAAACGCTAGAATTTCTGCATACCCACTACTGTGAAGATATTTCTATAGCAAATCATGCTGATAGCATGGGGATCGATCGCAAGCATCTTAGTGTTGTATTTAAGAAAGCACTTGATATACCTCCTCGTGAATATTTGTTGCATTATCGTATGGACAAAGCTTGTGAGTTATTAAGTACAGGTAATTATACGGTAGGTGAGGTAGCAAGGTCCGTCGGTTATCAAGACCCTCTATTGTTCTCGCGGATGTTTAAGAAGGTAAAAGGACAACCACCGAGTAAATTCAACCTTCCTTGAAATCGTAATCAGACATTAGTCCATACTTGTCATCCTTTTTGATATGGGATAATCCTAGAACAATCGATACAATAGGTCTATCAGTATTGAAGGAGAGATAAGTATGGTATATACAGCAGATGATAAAAGATATGAAATGATGACATATCGAAGATGCGGGAATAGCGGATTGAAGCTTCCGGCGATTTCATTAGGACTATGGCATAATTTCGGTGGCATTGATAAATATGAGAATGGACGAGCCATGATCAGAAGAGCATTTGATCTAGGCATCACTCATTTCGACCTGGCTAACAATTATGGACCACCAGCTGGCTCAGCAGAGGAGACTTTCGGTCGTATTCTACAAGATGATATGAAAGCCTACCGTGATGAAATGATCATATCTACTAAGGCCGGTTATTACATGTGGCCAGGTCCTTATGGAGAATGGGGATCAAAGAAAAGTTTAGTCGCGAGTCTTGATCAAAGCCTGAAAAGAATGGGACTTGATTATGTTGATATTTACTATCATCATAGACCAGATCAGGATACACCGCTTGAAGAGACTATGTCAGCCTTAGATTTGATCGTTCGTCAAGGTAAAGCTCTGTATGTCGGACTTTCTAATTATTCACCTGAAATGACCCTTGAAGCTTCACAAATACTGAAGAGACTTGGTACTCCGTGTCTGATACACCAACCACAGTATTCTATGATGGGAAGAGGTCCTGAACAAGGGTTACTTCAGACGTTAGAGAATGAGGGAATCGGTTCTATTGCGTTCTCACCACTGCACAAAGGGATATTGACGGATCGTTATTTATATGGCATCGCTCCAGACTCCAGAGCAGCAGGACCAAGCGTATTTATGAATCCGAATGAATTAACAGAAGAAGTGATCGCTAAAGTATCTAAGCTAAACGATTTGGCTGCAGAGCGTGGACAGAAGCTTTCTCAAATGGCACTGGCCTGGGTACTACGAGATGGTATAGTAACTTCGGCGTTAATCGGGGCAAGCAAGGTCAGCCAAATTGAAGATGCCGTAGGTACGATCAACAACCTGTCCTTTACGGACGAAGAATTATCACATATTGATGCGATATTGGCTTAATGAAATAGGTTGAGTGGAAGATAGGGGTGCGCTTAGCACCCTTATTTGTGTTTTGCATTGAGTTATTCCCCCTATACCGCTTATAATATAACGAGAAAAAAGTATATAAAAGAAAAGGTGTCAACAATACATGAGTATATTAAACGTAGAACGACTAAGTCACGGCTTTGGAGACCGTGCTATATTTACTGACGTATCCTTCCGCCTCCTCAAAGGTGAGCATATTGGACTCATTGGTGCGAACGGGGAAGGTAAATCCACTTTTATGAACATCATCACGGGAAAACTCCAGCCCGATGAAGGAAAAGTAGAATGGTCCAAACGTGTACGTGTTGGCTATCTCGATCAACATGCAGTGCTTACCCAAGGCATGACAATCCGTGATGTACTTAAGGGAGCTTTCCAATATCTATTCGATATGGAGCAAGAGATGAACGACATGTACGGTAAGATGGGGGATGTGTCGCCTGAAGAACTAGATCAAATGCTCGAAGATGTTGGAACGATTCAGGACACACTCACGAATCAAGATTTCTACATGATCGATGCCAAGATCGAAGAAACTGCACGTGGTCTGGGTATTACCGATATTGGACTGGACAAGGATGTTAATGACCTTAGTGGGGGACAACGGACAAAGGTATTATTAGCAAAGCTTTTGCTTGAAAAACCGGATATTCTACTCCTCGACGAGCCAACAAACTATCTTGATGAGGTTCATATTGATTGGTTGACGCGTTACTTGCAAGGCTACGAGAATGCATTCATTCTTATTTCGCATGATATTCCGTTCCTAAACAGCGTCATTAACTTGATCTACCACATGGAGAATCAAGAGTTAAACCGTTATGTAGGAGATTACGACTACTTCCAACAGGTTTACGAAATGAAAAAATCACAGCTTGAGTCTGCATATAAGAGACAACAGCAGGAAATCGCCGATTTGAAAGACTTTGTTGCGCGTAACAAAGCAAGTGTAGCTACACGAAACATGGCTATGTCGAGACAGAAGAAGCTCGATAAGATGGATGTTATCGAACTGGCGAAGGAAAAACCAAAACCACAATTCAACTTTATGTATTCTAGAGCTTCTGGAAAAATGGTCTTTGAAACGAAGGACCTCGTCATCGGTTATGATAGTCCGCTATCAAGACCACTCGATCTACGGATGGAACGCGGCCAAAAAATCGCGCTAGTCGGTGCAAACGGGATTGGTAAAACAACCTTGCTTCGTAGCATCTTAGGAGAAATCCCAGCTTTGTCTGGATCTGTTCAGCTTGGTGAGAACCTGGATATTGGATATTTTGAACAAGAGATGAAGGATGCCAACTACAATACGTGTATTGAAGAAGTATGGAATGAATTCCCTTCATATTCTCAGTTCGAAGTACGTGCAGCGTTAGCTAAGTGTGGTCTTACTACCAAGCATATTGAGAGCAAGATCGCTGTTCTTAGTGGTGGTGAGAAGGCGAAGGTACGTCTGTGTAAACTGATCAACCGCGAAACCAATTTGCTCGTATTGGACGAGCCTACGAACCACTTGGATGTAGATGCGAAAGATGAACTTAAACGTGCACTCAAATCCTATAAAGGCAGCATCCTGTTGATTTCCCACGAACCGGAATTTTATAGAGATATCGTTACAGACACATGGAACTGTGAATCCTGGACGACTAAGGTGTTTTAGTAATACTCGCAAAGATATAGGGGATCTCGAAGCCAAGAACTTGGCACCGAGATCCCCTTTGTAATGTATGGATTCATGCGATCGGGTATATTATTTCTTCCTAAGTCTCAAATTAACAGGGTACTGATTTCTAAACACAACAATCCAGGAGGGTAACAATGGAAAACCCATATTCTAGTTTGCAAGAACAAAGCCCGATTGCTGATGCACAGCAATCAGTAGTTAAAGTTCATCGCGCTGTGAAACAAGCGCAGTCCCATCCAAGTGAAGAAACGGTTGAGAATGCTAAGAATGCAGCCTACAAGGCTGAAAATGCACTGCAAAATGCCATATCTCATTCAGAGGGAAGCATCAATCAAGAACCGCTTGAGCGAGTAAATGAGGATCTGTATGAAGATTTAGTGGCTCTACAGGATGTGCAGAATAATTTGAAATGAAGCTGAGCTAAATATACACGAGTGCTTGATTCATGACATTCAACCTCCATTCCAAATTCGGGATGGAGGTTTTTGGTATGGGTGAGAAATACAGCTCTTCTCTAAAGTATTTTGTGTTATTATGGAAGAATATTGAAGGGACGTGAAACCGTTGGTATAACACATTGTATTTTATAACCTCATGCTATTTGAAAATTTCATATTCATTAATCGGAGGTATTACAATGAGTGATATTCAGCGTATTATTGATAACTTGGATCAAATTCTGCCCCAATTTTTACAAGATGAACTCTCTCCTGGATTAGCCGTTGGTGTCGTGTATGATCATCAGATGATCTATGCTAAGGGCTTTGGAGTGAAGAATGTGCAGACTGGAGAAGCTATCGATGAACATACCTTGTTTCACATGGCCTCCGTATCCAAAACTTTCGTTGTGACGGGGATTATGCAGCTTGTGGAGGAAGGAAAAATTAATTTGGATACTGCGGTATCCAATTATCTTCCTTACTTCGCACTGACAGACGATAGGTATCAACAAATTACAGTTCGACTGCTCTTAAATCATACATCCGGTATGCCAGATGAAGACGACTTTGGATGGGACCGCCCTGAATATGATGAGGGAAGCCTGGAGAGATATGTTAGAAGTATCTCTGGCCTCAAACTTCTTAAGGAACCAAAGGAATCTTTTTACTACAGTAATATTGGCTACGAAATATTGGGTGATGTGATAGCTAAAGTGAGTGGAGTATCATTTGAACAGTTTATGAAAGAGCGAATTCTGATTCCTTCGTCCATGCTGATGAGTTCATTCTTGAAGCAAGAGATTCCTGATCATAAACTTGCCTCCCCACATATCTTAGGGATTAAAGATGGATTTGGTCCTGAGCTAAGTGAAATATTCCCTTATCATCGTGCACATGGTCCAAGTTCCACTTTGTACACGAATGTCGTTGAGTTATGCAATTACGCTTTAACCCATTTAAACTTAGGCCAGACAGCAGAGGGAGTACGAATTCTTACAACTAACAGTTATGAAGAAATGTGGAGCAAGTATGCACTGACTCATTATGGGGATTGGTCAGAGGATATTGGCCTTGGATGGTTCTTGGGAGAGTATAAGGGGCTTAACGTTTGCTCTCATTCTGGCATGGATACCGGGTTCCGTAGTAATTTACTACTCTTACCCGAGAATGGGATAGCTATAGCTATTATGACGAATGCCGATTTTATAGGTAATAAAGTTCTTTGTAAGGCAATCCTTGATATTATACTTGGTGAAGACATTCCATATGTAAAGAAGAGCCTAGCAACTTATTTATCTAAAATTACGATTGAATCTGGTGTTGAGGCTGCGATAAGTGAATACACTCAGATTCAGGAGTCCAGCATGGAAGAGTATCTCGTTCTTGAGGGTTCATTCAATGCTTATGCTTATATGATGTTGGAAAGAGGTTGGCTTCAGGAGGGAATTGCGATTCTGCAGCTCTCGATTCACATGTTCCCAGGATCGTCCAACCTACATGACAGTATCGGTGAGATGTATTTGCTTGCTGGAGAACGTAATCTAGCGTTACAGCATTATCAAAAATCTGTAGAGTTGGATCCCACTCATATGGATGGAATTAATAAAATTAACGAGTTGTTAGGTGTTATGTAACAGAGATCTATATTGTGATAATAGACCGTGGAATTAATCCGCGGTCTATTTGGTTTGAAGATGGAACAATATGCGATCAATACCATTATTCGTTGTTGAGGAGAGAGTATTCGAAAGTATAATAAGTTCTTCTTGAAATTATATTAAGGTATGTGATAATATTTCACAGAACGAACGTTCAGTATAGATAAAAACTCGTACATCATGGAGGAATCACAATGCATTTGTTAACACGTAACAAGGGAGCCTTATTGCTATTAATGCTCAATATTTTTCTTGTCTTTACTGGTATTGGTCTTGTTATCCCGATCATGCCTAAGTATATGACCGAACTGCACATAAATGGCAGTATTGTAGGACTATTGGTTGCTGCTTTTTCACTTACTCAGCTCTTATTCTCTCCATTAGCAGGTAGGCTATCCGATTCATTAGGTCGGAAGAAAATTATCGTTTCAGGTATGGTTATTTTTGCAGTATCCGAATTATTGTTCGGTTTAGCTAGTACACCCGTTCTGTTGTTTGCAGCAAGAATGTTGGGAGGAGTTGGAGCCGCTCTTATCATGCCTTCTGTAATGGCATATGTAGCGGATATCTCTTCCACTGAGGAGAGAGGAACTGGGATGGGATTGATTAATGCCGCGATTACTACTGGCTTTATTATTGGTCCCGGTATTGGTGGATTCTTAGCGGAATACGGGCTACGTGTTCCTTTTTATGCAGCGGGTGCTGCTGGTGCAATTGCTGCTTTGATCACTACAATCATCTTGCCAGAATCAACAACATCTGAGCAACGTGTGGCAATGAAGGCGAATGCCGAGAAATCCCAAAGTCTAGTTTCACAGCTCGTATATTCATTCAAGGCTCCATACTTTTTCAGTTTAGTTATTGTATTCGTTATGGCATTTGGCTTAGCTAATTATGAGACTGTCTTTGGATTGTTTGTCGATCATAAATTCGGCTTCACGCCTCAAGATATTGCTGTAATTATAACGTTTGGTTCGATATCAGGAGCTGTAGTTCAGTTAACTATATTCGGATGGATTCTAAACCGTTTTGGCGAGAAAAAAGTCATTTCCGTTTGTCTGTTTTTATCGGGTCTGTTTGTCTTATTAACACTGTTTGTGAACACTTACTGGATGATCATGGCCGTGACATTCATTCTCTTCTTATCCATTGACATCTTACGTCCAGCAATCAGTACGCAAATGTCCAAAATGGCTGAAAAGCAGCAGGGATTTGTTGCTGGTCTGAACTCTGCATATACAAGTCTAGGAAATATCATTGGGCCTATCGTTGCTGGATTATTATTTGATGTTAATATCAATTTCCCATATGTAGCTGCTGCTATCGTATTATTCCTTTGTTTTGGTCTTTCACTTATTTCGAGAAAGAGAAGCCTATCAGTTCAGCATTCGTAACAGTAACCTGATGAGGGCCTATAATTAAGGCGCGAACCATCCAAAACTCCACTCAGGCGGGTTATATCAACCAGTAATTTTGATTGACCCTTAATTAATCGTATTTATATAATATGCTAGATCGATTATACTTTAGATTAGTTATTATAGGTCCGACATCAATCACCCTAATCGGAGTTGAATGTAATGAATAAGCGACAATTACAAAGCTTGCAGACTAAGAAACGGGTGGCTGATTCTGCACGTGCTCTGTTTGTTCAAAAGGGGTTTGCTGCAACCTCGATTGAAGATATCGTGTCCGCAACTGGCAGTAGTAAGGGCAATATTTATTATCATTTTAAGAGTAAAGAGGGGCTGTTCCTCTATCTGATCGATGAGTGGGAGCGGGACTGGAACGAGAAATGGAAAGAGAAGGAATCTCAGTTCAAGACCGTCAAAGAGAAGCTCTACGGCTTCGCTGAACATATGGTACTCGAGGATCTTAATCATCCGCTTACCAAAGCTGCAAATGAGTTCTTCAATAAAGAAGATAAAGAGCATGATATTGAGGAACGGATTCATAAATTAATGGATTCCCACATCGAGTTTAATCAACAATTGATTCAAGAAGGGCTTAATCGTGGAGAATTCGCGAGCAGCAAAGATATACATGGACTTGCGTTAATTTTTGAAGGTTTGTTCATCGGGCTTAGCCAGGTATCATCCAAAGCAAGTATGCCGGAGGCACTTGAATTGTACAAGCAAGCAATTGATGTGTTCCTTTATGGGATTTCTGCAAACAAAGCCGATCAATGATGTTCTAGAGAATGGAGCGTATCTATAATGTATCGCAATTTAGAAGATTGTCTCATCGATTTAGAGAAGCATGGTCATTTAGTTCGTATTCGTGAAGAAGTGGATCCATATCTTGAAATGGCTGCTATTCATATGAAAGTGTACGAAGCTGGTGGGCCTGCGTTGTTATTTGAAAATGTAAAAGGTTCAAAATTTCGCGTGGCATCGAATATTTTTGGAACAATTGAGCGGAGTAAGTTTATCTTTCGGAATACTTGGCAGTCCGTGCAGAACGTCATGGCGCTGCGTGATGACCCTATGAAAGCTGTAAAGCATCCCTTTAAGAATATCAGCAATGGGTTAGCCGCATTCAAAGCACTTCCCTTGAAGAAATTTGGAAACATGCCGGTTACCGCTCAGGAGATTCAAATTTCGGATCTTCCTTTGATACATCACTGGCCGATGGATGGTGGTGCCTTCGTCACATTGCCTCAGGTATATAGCGAAGATCCAGAAAAACCGGGAATTATGAATTCCAATCTAGGCATGTATCGTATGCAATTAAGTGGTAATGAATATGAGCTCAACAAAGAGATTGGATTACATTATCAGATTCACCGTGGTATCGGAGTTCATCAGGATAAGGCGAATAAACGGGGAGAACCTTTAAAGGTAAGCTGTTTTGTAGGTGGCCAT
This sequence comes from Paenibacillus segetis, assembly GCF_014639155.1. Classification (NCBI taxonomy): domain Bacteria; kingdom Bacillati; phylum Bacillota; class Bacilli; order Caryophanales; family Paenibacillaceae; genus Paenibacillus; species Paenibacillus segetis. The sequence goes on along the minus strand of NZ_BMFT01000001.1, from coordinate 2,144,177 downwards.
CCCGCACATACTCTGGCTGCTATCATGCCGTTACCAGAGGGACTCAGTGAAATGACGGTTGCCGGATTGCTTGCTGGGCGTAATTTCCGCTATAACTACGTTGATGGTTTCTGTATCAGTAGTGATGCCGATTTTGTTATAACAGGAGAAATCCATCCTGGGGATACGAAACCAGAAGGGCCTTTTGGTGATCATCTAGGCTATTACAGTCTCACGCATCCTTTCCCGGTCATGAAAGTGCATAAAGTGTATGCCAAACCCAATGCAATATGGCCTTTTACAGTTGTTGGCCGACCGCCGCAAGAGGATACTTCATTTGGTGAACTTATTCATGAATTGACGGGAGATGCCATCAAGGGAGAAATTCCCGGCGTAAAAGAAGTCCATGCCGTCGATGCTGCAGGTGTACATCCACTACTATTTGCCATTGGTAGTGAACGGTATACGCCGTATCAGAAAGTCAAACAACCTGCCGAACTTCTTACTTTAGCTAATCGGATATTAGGAACCGGACAATTAAGCTTAGCAAAGTATTTATTTATAACGGCAGAAGAGGATCAACCAATTGATTCACATCATGAAATAAATTTCTTAACGTATATCTTGGAACGTTTAGATTTGCATCGAGATATTCATTTTTATACGAATACGACAATTGATACGCTTGATTATTCGGGTACAGGGATCAATAGTGGGAGCAAAGTTGTTTTCGCTGCGTATGGAGACAAGAAGAGAGAATTATGTACAGAAGTACCTGACAGTTTGAAAGATATTCGTGGCTTTGAGAACGCCAAATTAGTCATGCCAGGCGTTGTAGTCATTCAAGCGCCTAAATTCACTACTTATGCTGAGGAAGCACAGGAAATAGAAGGCCTCAGTAAAGCGATTCATGACAAAGGACCGCTTCCATCATGTCCGATGATCGTTCTTTGTGACGACAGCTCATTTATGAGTGCGACTATTCATAATTTTCTTTGGGCTACATTTACACGAAGCAACCCTTCCCATGATATATATGGTGTGAACAGCCACTATGAGAATAAGCATTGGGCTTGCGATAATGTGATTATTGATGCCCGTACCAAACCTCATCAAGCACCTCCACTAATCCCCGATCCTACGGTGGAGAAGAATATTGAGCGATTATTTATCAAAGGCGCTAGTTTGGGCGGAATAATATAGCTTATTTATACTAAGAAATAAGGATTATCTTACTGCAGAATATTTACCGAAAAAGGATCGCTCAAACGAGCGGTTCTTTTTTTGCATGCGGAGATGAATCATTTGACAAACTTTAATAACGAGTATATTATCATACCCATAGGGGTATACGTATTATGAGAGATAGGAGGTATACGTTATGGAATACAATTACAGTAATGAAATGAAGACACGCCTTAGAAGAATAGAAGGACAGGTGCGAGGAGTCCTTCGTCTGATGGAAGAAGGTAAGTGCTGTAAAGATGTAGTGAGTCAATTATCAGCGATTAGAAGTGCCTCTGATAAAGCGATGGCTCAAATCGTCGCAGAGAACCTGCAACATTGTATTTTGGAAGAACAAGAGGCTGGAAGAGATACAGACAAGGTTGTCAAAGAAGCAATTGAGCTACTGGTAAAAAGCCGTTAGGTTAAACATCATATACACTTTAGGAGAGATATACATGTCATTTCAAATATCGAAAGAAATTTCAACTTCTGAACTCGCTAGCCGTTTAAAAAATGGAGAATCCCCAATCATTGTGGATGTAAGAGAACCAGCTGAATGGGTAGAAGGTCATATAGCTGGTGCAAAACATATCCCACTTGGACAGTTGATTGAAAGAATGGATGAACTAGATAAAAACCAAGAAATGATCATCGTCTGCAGAAGTGGTGGTCGGAGTGGACTCGCCTGTGAATTACTCAGTGAAAATGGGTTTGACGTTGTAAATATGACAGGCGGACTTATGAGTTGGACAGATGAATTAGTTTAAGGTGGAGGAAACGGACAATGTCTATTGTTTTACTGCTCATTTTAAGTAGTATCATGATTTGGATATTAAGAATCTTTATGCCCGTTCGCCAGCTTACTTTTGTAGACGTATCTATACTTAAAGAACCTTCAGACAAGGTCAAGACGATGAAAATGCTCGATGTTCGTGATGCGGTTGATTTTGAGCAGTGTCATGTAGAAGGTTCGATTAACATATCTTTGGGACGATTACCTTTTGTTTGGGAAAAAGAACTATCCTCAGGTGATTCAGTACTTATCCTATCTAAAAGTCGATACCAAAGCAAGAAAGCTGCACGGATCTTGAAGAATCATGGGTTTCATTCATTGTACGCGATGAATGAGCGATATTGCGCATAATGGGATTGAAGATAGATCAAATAAGCAGGTTGCGAGGTAGATAATAAATGAACGGTACAATGTTCTATAACATTTTTGTAGTTCTTCTTTTACTTGTTTTTCTATATATTCGATTTGGACCAACAAAAGGATTAAGAACTTTGAAAGCTGGAGATTTCCAGAAAGAGATGGAGCAATCTTCTGATCGGGTACTTATTGATGTAAGAGAACCAAGTGAGTATAAGAGCGGGTTTATTCCCGGGGCTATGAACTTCCCTTTGTCCCAGTTCAGTCATTATATTAGTGATATTCCGAAGGACAAGGATATCTTTTTATATTGCAAAAGTGGGATGCGGAGCAAGAATGCCGCACTTATCCTTCGCAAGAATGGTTATACAAGGTTGAATCAACTTGCGGGTGGTATAGGTTCTTGGAAGGGCAAGATTATTAATTAAGCAATCTGCGATAACATCTTGAAGAGCTGTAATGTATAATGAAACCTACTTTCAATAAGGGAGAGATACAACATGAAGAGAATTGAGTCCCCAGAGCAATTTGTAGAAAAGATCAATGAAGATGTGTACACGGTTATGAAATTTGATGCCAACTGGTGTCCTGATTGTAAAAATCTAGATCGCTTTATTGGCGACATCATTACGGAACATGATGATAAGCACTTCTACGCTGTAGATTCAGAACAATTTGAGGATTTCGCAAGTAAATACGATGTGCGTGGGATCCCAAGCTTGTTGGTGTTTAAGAATGGTGAAAAGTTAGCACATTTACACAGTAAGTTTGCAAAGACGCCATCTCAGATCAGAGAATACTTAGATACTCTAAAATAATATCAACATCAACCATGCTCACAGCACGTACCGAATAATCATCGGTACGTGCTTTTTTATTGTTCATCATTGTACAAAAGTAAACACAAGTCAAAGTATATATTGACATGATATATATCAGATTGATATAGTTTGACTTGTGATATACAATTATTTCTAAATACTCAGATGGAGGTTATTTTTTGAACAGTCAGGATGTTATTTTAGGCATGCTTATGAAAGAGTCGTTGACTGGTTACGAGATAAAACAGTTGTTAGAAGATGTTTTCTCATATTTCTATGGTTCAAGTTATGGAACGATCTATCCCACACTTACTCGTCTTGAGAAGGAGGGGTTGATCACAAAGGAAAGTGTACTTCAGGAGGGGAAGCCTAACAAAAATGTTTTAAACATTACGGATAAAGGACGAGAGTGTTTTAAAGATTATTTACTTGGGCCACTGGAAGAAGATAGTACTAAAAAGTCGGATTTTATGATGAGGCTTTACTTCGGTGAATTTGTTGGGTATGACAAAGTGATTACATGGTTAAAGCAAGTACAGGAGCAAGCACAAAGTAATTTAAATCAATTAAGTGAGAGGTATTCGCTTCATCGAGATGAAATGCATCCAGCTCAGATCATATGTATCCAGATTGGGATCAATGAATATAAGGCTAAACTTGAGACTATCGCCCAAGGATTGTTAAGCATAGAGAAGTTAGCTCAATAGAAGAAGAGCAGTGTTAATTAAATTAATGCTAACAAACTTTAGGGGAGGAATTATAAAATGAAAACAATATTTATCACGGGTGCTTCATCAGGAATTGGGAGAGCTGCAGTCAGACACTTTGCAGAAAAAGGATGGAATGTAGTTGCAACCATGCGAACACCGGAAAAAGAAGCTGAATTCATACCATTAAATAATGTGTTGGTGCTCAAGCTTGATGTCGAGAAAAAAGAAACGATTCAAAATGCGGTAGCCGAATCTATCCAACATTTTGGGAAAATTGACGTTCTTCTCAATAATGCTGGTTATGGAACAATGGGAATTCTTGAAGCAGCTACGGATGAGCAGATTAGAAGGCAATTTGAAGTGAACGTTTTTGGCTTGATCAGTATGACTAAAGCGATGCTGCCGCATTTCAGATCTAATCAAGAGGGAATGCTAATTAATATTTCATCTATGGGAGGTATAGTTACCTTTCCTACCATGTCTCTGTATCATTCAACTAAATTTGCGGTTGAGGGATTTTCTGAATCATTATCTTATGAGTTGTTATCACAAAACATAAAAGTAAAATTGATTGAACCAGGAGCTATACATACGGACTTTGGCGGAAGATCGATGGAGTTCTTTTTTGATGATTCACCAACGGACTATAAACAGTTTACAACTGCATTTTTGGGGAAATTGTCTGAGATGGAAAAATCCCCAACCTATGCCTCTCCCCCAGAACTTGTCGCTGAAGCTATATTTCAAGCAGCAACTGATGGTACAAGCCAATTCCGATATGTTGTTGGTAATGACGCCAAGATGCTCATCCAAATGAAGGAAGATTGTGATGATGAAGAGTATTTGCGAAATATAACGCAGCATTTTCTTAATCAAGCGTAACCAAAGCAAATCAAATTAGTCGTATATTTGTTGCAGTGCGTACCGAATCTTCATCGGTACGTGCTTTTTAATTTATAAAAGTGCTTGCGAATTCCTATATAACCACACAGTTTCCACAAAATTGAGGGTTAAACTGTGTTAGATGTCACTGAATTTGAAAACTCATAAGGAAACAGGAGGAGGGAGATTTATGAAAAAGGCTTTTAAAGTTGGTGTAGTAACACTTGCTGCTGTGTTTGTATTATCAGCATGTACGAGCAATAACAAATCTACCGACTCTGGACAACAAACCAATGTGAGTGCAGAGCAAGTTGTGAAACCGTGGATTTCATCAAAGAACACGACCCGGGTAAATACAAGCGATCCTGTGGAAGCCGCGGTGATTACGTCTCAATCGCTATGGATGGCGACAAGTAAGGACAACCGACCGGGAAGTATTATTCTTACCGATCCCAATAACTGGCAAAACGCGGTGGCTAGTGCCGATTTAATCCATCATCCGAGCAATGGACCGATCTTGTTCGTGACTAAGGATGGAATTCCATCCACTACAGTCAATGAAATTAATCGTCTTCAGCCTAAAGGAGTGGAAATCAACAACGGGGTTCAGGTGATCCTCGTTGGTGATCTGGATCAAAAGGTTGAGGATCAAGCTAAAGACCTTGGGTTCAAGATCGATAAGGTGACGGGTGACAATCCAGCTGCCTTAGCCAAGGCTATAGATGCTTATTACACGAATTTAGCTGGGGAGAATCCCTCTTCTGTGATCATTGGATCTATGGAGAGTCAAGAATACACCATGCCTGCGATCAATTGGATCGCACATATGCCTGAGCCATTACTTTACGTGAAAAAGGATGAAGTTCCACAGGAGACCATTGAAGCTCTCCAAACGAGAGATGGCAACGCCAATATTTATATCCTTGGACCAGAGTCCGTGATCACGGCTAAAGTTGAGAAGGAACTACAACAATACGGTAATACCGTAAGGATATCAGGGAAAGACCCTTACGCAAATGCTATAGCTTTTGCACAATTTAAAGATAATAACACTGGCTTTGGATGGGGAATCACAACACCGGGACACAACTTCTCGTTCGTCAGTTCCGATTCACCTACCTTGGCTATAGCGGGCGCTCCATTTTCCCATTTAGGAAAACATGCTCCACTGCTCTGGACGAGCAAAGACGCCATGCCTGAATCGGTTATGAATTATGTAATGTCTCTGCAACCGAAATTTGAGCTGTCACCAACAGAAGGGCCTTATAATCACGCTTGGTTGATAGGGTCTGAAGATTCGATTAGTCTAAAGGGACAAGGAGAAATCGACAACATGCTTGAAATCGTATCTAAATCGGGAGAAGGACATGAGAACATGCCGGGTATGCATCACTAATTTGATTTTGAACTGTAAGTAGGAGAAAGAAGCACGGTTCAATTGAATCGTGTTTTCTTTTTCAGTTAAGTAGATTGGCTGCTCGCTGAAGATGTTTATTTTTTAAGTTATAATGTATGGAACGAAAGTTGTTATTTGTAATAAAGGTTAAGGGAAGGTGTTCGTGTGTCAAAACTTCAAGTCTTAGTGGTAGATGATGAATGGAATATGCGGAATTTATTACGGATCTATTTAACCAAGGAAGGATTTGAAGTAAAAGAGGCATCTAACGGGCATGAAGCTTTATCTCTGGCGGGAAAGCATGCTTTTGACATTATTATATTAGACGTTATGTTACCAGATATGGATGGATGGCAGGTATGTAAAGCGATCCGCGAGCAGGATCAGGTAGCCATACTGATGCTGACGGCCCGCTCAGAAACGAAAGACAAGGTGTATGGACTGGGAATTGGTGCTGATGATTATCTAACCAAACCTTTCGAACCTGAAGAATTTATTGCCCGGGTCTACTCCATCATTCGACGGTCAGCTATAACACATTTCTCTATTCAACAACAAGAAACGACAGTGGATTTTGACGGAATTAGAATTTTTCCTGAAGCTCGTGAAGTTTATATTCAAGATGAGCTTGTAGATTTCACGCAAAAAGAATTCGATTTGATCCTGGAATTTGCGAAGAGTCCGCAACGGGTATTTAACAGAGAAGAACTTGTGAGCTTGTTGTGGGGGTATGAACATGTAGGAGATTTCCGTGTTATTGATACGCATATTAAGAACATTCGAGATAAGACGCAAAAGGCAGGGCTTCCATATAATCCGATTCAAACTGTATGGGGGGTAGGATATAAGTTTAATCGAGGTGGTGTACTGAGTGATAAGGAATAGGATTGGACTTAAGCTTGGACTTGTTATTTTGACTGTATTTGTGCTTGTCCTGACCTCACTTGGTTTGGCCATTGATCGCATGTTTACGAATTTTTATAATACTGAAATGCGAACAGAAGTCGATGAACTAACTACACATTTTACGATGATGACAGAATCGCCAAATGTCTCAACAGATACGATGTTACTTAAGTTCGCCGATTTTTCAAATGTGAGTATTGTATATATTGATGACAAGGGAAATATTCAAGCTCATTCAGGGGAAATCGATCCATCGGATACATCTTTTATTCGTTCAGGGGATGTGAAGACTCTTTTTTCAGGCAAGACGGTAAGTCTTGAATATACAAATAAGGCGGGGGAACGTTACTTCGTAGCTGCAAGGCCCATACCTACCGAAGGCGGACAGAACGTCACTTCTTCGCTGTATGTATTATCGTCGACGAAACATATGGATGACTCGATTGCTGCGATCCGCAAATTATTAGTTCTCTCTGGAATCGGCGCATTCCTATTAGCGCTTGGGATCATATGGATCATCGCACAAATTCTCTCGAGACCGTTGATACAGATGCGGGATGTGACACGCAAAATCGCCGTGGGTGATTTCGATGCTAGATTGAGTATTAACAGCAATGATGAAATTGGATCCTTGGCTGAGGCGATTAATAACCTAGCAGAAGACCTACAAAGATACCGGGATACCAGACAGGAATTTTTTGCGAATATATCCCATGAGCTACGGACTCCCATTACGTATCTAGAAGGATATTCTAAAGTAATCAAGGATCGATTATATGACACGGAAGCTGAAAGAGATCAGTATCTGGATATTATCCACCAAGAATCCCAACGTTTACAGCGTTTAGTGAATGATTTATTTGAATTAGCGAAGATGGAGGAAGGAAAGATTAGCCTTTCTTTAGAATGGATGGATCTTACGGAGATCACAGATAATGCGGTACGCAAGATTCAGTTAAAAGCGAATGAAAAAGGATTACAATTGAATACTCATATAAGTAGAGTTGTTCCTTTGATCTATGGGGATGGACTACGTACGGAGCAAGTTCTGATTAATTTATTGGAAAATGCAGTTCGCTACACGGAAAAAGGTGAAATCAATGTCTATTTAAAAGAGGAATCAGGTTTTGTATACATAGCAGTAGAAGATACGGGAATAGGTATTCCGGATGACGAGGTTCCGTTCATCTTTGACCGCTTTTATAGGGTGGAGAAATCTCGATCCAGGCAACATGGGGGAACGGGGTTAGGACTTTCCATCGCCAAGAAGCTCATTGAACTACAGGGTGGAGAGTTGCTAGTTACCAGTACCATTGGTCAGGGTACCAGGTTTGAAATCAGGTTTGTTCGAGACGAACAGGAGGAACCAGCATGAGGAGAATCGAATGGGTTCTGGCGATATTCGTTATAGGTATGGGGTTGATGTGTTTACTTGTTTCGGCTAATTCTTTTGGTGAGATATCATTTTCCCAATTTGGACGTACCATGGGACCTTATTGTATAGCGGTATTTATAGTCGTTGGCTTCATTGCCCTTATATATTATTTGATTATGAAGAAACGAAAACGTTGATAAAAAGGGATTCCATTTGGGGAATGATTGGTTTAAGTATTGGAATAACCATAATCCATAAACCCCAGAGATACCGTTTGTATACCGATGATTCAGCCATTGTTCTTTCACCTAGGAGATATAAAAAATTAGAACTCACTTCCAAATTATGAATCCGTTAGGACTAATTGTTCGCGAGTGACATAACTCACTATATCACTTGCATATAAATTAATTATTGTGTATCATAATTAACAACAGCATATTTGTAATTGTAATTAGGAGGAGCCAGTCACCAAGGGCTCCTTCTATTTTTTTGTCCTAAAATAGACAACTGGGAGCTCAAAAATTATGAAAAGGGAGGTCATGATTGTTAATTTTCAGGACACAATAACAATACAATAACATCTGGAGGTTTGTTCATGGAATTCATTCTTTACTTAGTATTAATTATATTTTTTACGAAGGTTGCAGGAGATTTATCCGTACGTATTGGTCAACCGGCTGTACTTGGTAAACTAATCGTCGGTATTATATTAGGACCCGCGGTGCTTGGTTGGATTGGTAATAGTAGCTTTATTGATGAACTTTCAGAGATCGGTGTACTTCTCTTAATGTTTATCGCAGGTTTAGAAACGGATCTAGAGCAACTGAAGAAAAATTGGAAGTCTGCATTTGCAGTAGCTGTTGGTGGAATTATCGTTCCCTTCTTTGGGGGTTATAGTACTGCACTTGCATTTGGATTTGATCAGAACTACGCCTTGTTCTTCGGTGTAATATTCTGCGCAACCTCAGTTAGTATATCCGTACAAGTACTAAAGGAAATGAATAAGTTGAACTCAAGAGAAGGAACTACGATTCTGGGCGCAGCTGTGATCGATGATGTACTTGTTGTCATCCTTCTTGCGGTGATGATGAGTATAGTTGGAACTGGCAATGACATTTCTATTGGTCTCTTAATCGGTAAAAAAGTCCTGTTCTTCGTCGTTGCTTTCTTTGCAGGTTGGTATGTCGTTCCAAAGGTTATGAAATGGATGGCACCTTTAAAAGTTACGGAAGCACTTATCTCAGCCGCCTTATTTATTTGTTTTGGATTTGCGTACTTTGCAGAGTATTTAGGGATGGCAGGAATTATCGGCGCCTTTGCTGCTGGGATCGCGATCTCACAAACGAATTATAAACACACGGTCGAAGAAAAAATCGAACCAATTGCTTACTCCATTTTTGTACCCGTATTCTTTGTTAGTATTGGTCTCAATGTATCATTCGAGGGGCTAGGTCAACAGTGGTGGTTCTTAATCGTCATCACAATTGTTGCTTGCGTAACCAAGTTATTAGGAGGATGGACGGGTGCACGGTTAACCGGTTTTAATTCGAAATCTTCACTTATTATCGGTTCCGGAATGGTAAGCAGAGGTGAGGTAGCCTTAATTATCGCCGCAACAGGTCTACAGGCCGGTTTATTATTACCGCAATATTTTACCTCTGTAATCATTATGGTCATCATCACAACATTAGTGACACCGCCACTTTTGAAAAATTTCTTCCGGGAATAGGAGGATAATTAAAGTCTAATTTTCTTGAAAATAAGGAGTCATATCAAGCCAATACAAAGTATGAAGGACCAGTCAAAACACTTAGGAAATGTGTTCTGACTGGTCTTTTCATTTCACTTAACTCAAAACCACTTTGGTTAATTGTGGTATCATATAACAACAAGATACAACTGAAAGGAGTCTGATTCGTGAAAAGTCTTAAAATGATAGCAACAATCATTAGGAGAGTAGTCATTGTTATATTCGGTATCTTACTAATCATAGAAGCAATTAATCTGATTCCTTGGAACAGTAATGATAAAGCATTCATCACATCATTGGAGCAGGATGGACCCGTCAACAAGTTCGTAATTAATAAAACCATGGATATGGATGGGGACAAATTTACGCTGAAGAAATTATATTCTACACCTAAACAAACCGTGCTCGAATATTCAATAAAGAAGCAAGATCCGGGTGGATGGTCTTTTGCTGAATCAGCGATTAAGATAGTTACTTCTAATGGTGAAGAACTAACCATGCACAGTGGCAGCAGTAGTGGAAATCACTGGGGTGCAACGGGTTATATCAATTTTGACGAATTGAAAGATCCATCAGGGAATATTACCATTAAATATGATTGGTATGATCGGCATGCAACATATGAGATTCCCCTGACGAAGGATGGTGAGGGGCAATGAGCAAGAAGACGATAATTGTTATCGTGGAATGGTGTATTGCTATTGTCTTGGTGTTCCTGTTCTTCAGACTAGATGACGCCTATTTCGGTAGTTTAACTCCAATGAAGGCACATGAACTTTCCGAAAGAAGCTATCATTATGGGCCATCGAAGATCGTGAGGGAAGTTCATTTTGACGATAACACAACCGTTTATTTAGGAGTATACAAAGATTGGTTCTCAGCCGATACCGTTATTAAGCAAGGACTTGGTTGGTATCCAGGTGGGGGAGTTGCTGGCATGAAGATTGACAGTAGTAAGTCCCTCACTTATAACTGGGGCATCACGAGCCGTGATAAGAAACTTAGTCTTGCACAGTTTTATGGGTATGTAACTGATCCGGAAATTACCTCCGTTGTATTGAACACATTGACTCTGAATGGTGACGATAGTGATGTAAGAACGCCTGCCTCTATGAGTCAGGACATTAACGATGATCAAATGTTCCTATTCATATGGAACGATAAAGACCTTAACTCAAATTGGGTATCCATCCAAGGGTTAGATCGAGAAGGCAAGGTTCGATATGAGCAAAAACTGAATTAGAAAAGGGCTCAAAACTAATAAATCGACGCTTGACAAAATAAAACAGGAAGTATCGTTACATATTGGAGGATGTTACCATCGCTGTTAAATGAGAATTTCCTAAATACATGATTATAGTGGTAGAAATTCTCATTTAAAGGCGAACGCTTCGCTTGTCCACATTCCTCCAAAATTCCACTGGTACACGGGTTCTTGTCAACCTTACGTCATATTTTAGATCAACTGCCTTAGGCGCAATCCAATTGCTTAGAGGCGGTTTTTTGTTGTTCCCCTGAATTGTAATATGGGAATACTAGTCATTATGATACAATTAAAAATTATTATTAGATTTGCACAACAATCATATTTAGTACTTGCTAATATGCAGAGTGGAGAGGGCGGAATTGTTCTGAAGAAGTGTTAGCGTTCGCCTTTGCCCTCGGAAGAATAATCCGTCATGGTAGCGCTCATCTACACTTCAGTTTCTTACAAAGTAAATTAGTTAGGATGGTCATCAAATGAAAATTTTGCTGGTGGAAGACGATAAGACGATTGCCTCTGGGCTTGAATATTCACTGCAACAAGACCAATTTGAAACGGTGCTTTGCCATGATGCAACATCCGCGAAACAAGTGTTATCAGAAGATTTAGCGCAATTCACTTTATGTATATTTGATCTATCCTTACCAGATGGAAGTGGATATGAATTGTGTAAGTTAGTGAAAGAACGTAGCGATATTCCCGTTATTTTTCTGACGGCGATTGATGATGAAGTTAATGTCGTGATGGGACTTGATATGGGTGCAGATGATTATATAACAAAACCTTTCCGGATACGGGAGCTACTCTCGCGGATTAAATCGGTCTTGCGGAGATACCATAAACAGAGCCCGATTAAATCAACGATTGAACTAGATCATGTGCGGATTAATACACTGGAAGGTAAGGTTTATAAGCATGACGAAGAGATCTCTATGACCGCGCTAGAGTATCGTTTATTACTTATTTTCGCAAATCATATTGGACAAATCCTTTCAAGAAATCAGTTGCTAGAACAAATTTGGGATGTGGCAGGAGACTTCGTGAACGATAATACATTAACTGTGTACATCAAAAGGTTGCGGGAAAAGCTAGAGGATAATCCGCAAGAACCTACGATCATCAAAACAGTGCGTGGTTTAGGCTATAAGGTTGGTGATTAATATGCTGCGTAATCGAGAGTACCGGATGGTTCTACTAATCATGTCCGTGATCAGTCTTATAGCGGTTGCGATTGCAGCTATGATATCGACAGTTGCTGTCCTACTCATCATCATTTCCTCAGTATTGCTTATCGGCTGCTGTGTTGTTTTTACGAGATGGAGATACCGTGAGATTGAGAAACTATCCGGTTATTTGCGCCAAATTATCGGAGGAGATTATTCGCTAGATGTTCGTGATAATCAGGAAGGCGAACTTAGTATTCTGAAGAATGAAATATACAAAGTAACCCTCATGTTATCTGAGCAGAGTTCATTGTTACAACATGATAAAGACAAGCTTACAAATGCGATTTCTGATATATCCCATCAGCTCAAAACCCCGCTAACCTCCATGACCATGTTGGCAGATCTACTAAGTGATACAGACCTACCGGCTGAGAAAAGAACCGAATTTACACACAATATTCGTACCCAGTTAGAGCGGATCGGTTGGCTTGTATCCTCTTTATTAAAGTTCTCAAAAATTGACGCAGGAACAGCACAATTTAAACATAGTCAGGTAGCAGTAGACATGCTTATACAGAAATCACTAGTTCCTGTCCTCATTCCGATGGACATTAAAGAGCAATCGCTCTCTATAGAAGGCGAGCAAAACGTATCTTTTATGGGTGATCTTAATTGGACAACAGAGGCTATCATTAATATTCTAAAAAACTGCGTTGAACACACGGGAGTAGGTGGGAAAATTTCAATTTCCTATCATGAGAACGCCCTGTTTACACAGATTATAATTGCTGATATTGGCAAAGGAATTCCCAAAGGAGACTTGCCTTATATTTTCAAACGATTCTATAAAGGAAAGAATGCGAGTGAGGAGAGCGTCGGTATAGGACTTGCTCTGGCACACAGTATTATCACAAGTCAACATGGTGCTATTGATGTGAGAAGTGAAATAGGGAAGGGAACCGAATTTGTTATTAAGTTTTATAAACAAGTTATTTAACGATAGGTTGCTTAAGTGACTATACTGTCACTTAACAGTCACTTGAAAGTCATGATAGACAGATATACTGATCTCATCACGCAAATGGAGGTCTTTTATAAATGGATATTTTAAAGATAGAACATCTGTCTAAAACATATGGTAAAGGCGAGACAGCGGTAAAAGCACTTGATGATGTTTCTTTTTCGGTAAAAAAAGGGGAGTTCGTCGCAATTATCGGTCCGTCTGGCTCAGGAAAATCAACGATTCTACATATGCTAGGTGGTGTGGATCGACCAACGAGTGGAAAAGTTTATGTAGATAACACGGACATTTATAGCCTAAATGAATCCCAACTAGCAATCTTTAGACGCAGACAGATCGGGCTGATTTATCAGTTCTTTAACTTGATTCCGGTCTTAACTGTTGAAGAGAATATTACTCTGCCATTGTTGCTTGATCAACATAGAGTGGACAAGAAGCAATTTGCTGATATCGTAAAGACTCTGAATCTAAAAGATCGCTTAAATCATCTGCCCAATCAATTGTCCGGCGGACAGCAGCAGCGAGTATCGATCGGTAGAGCTCTAATTAGTAATCCCTCAATTATGCTGGCTGATGAGCCAACGGGTAATTTGGATAGTAAAAATAGTAACGAAATCATCGACTTGCTAAAGATGTTTAATAAAACCTTTAATCAGACGCTAATCGTGATTACGCATGATGAACGGATTGCATTGCAAGCGGATCGAGTCATTGCCATTGAAGATGGAAGGATCGCCAAAGACGAGGTGATTCGTCCATGAATATCGTCAATAAATTAACGATTAGGCATTTGAAACAAAATAAACGACGAACGCTAGTCACAATCATAGGGGTTATAATTTCCGTTGCTATGGTTACGGCTGTTGCCACGCTTGGTATTTCCTTTATGGGGCTCATGCAAAGGCAAACCATTGCAACGGAAGGTGAATGGCATGTCCTTTACAAGAATGTTAATAAGAATCAACTTGGGACAATTAAGAATGATGACGATACAAAAGCTTTAATCATATCACGTGACCTGGGATACTCACCTCTAAAAGAAGGCCAAAATGAAAACAAACCTTATTTGTATATCAAAGAATATAATGCCCATGGCTTTAAACAGTTTCCGGTTAAACTGAATAAGGGAAGACTTCCTCAAGCCGCTGATGAGGTTGTGATTTCTGAGGAAGTTGCAAACAATGCCAAAGTAAATTACAAGATTGGTGATACTTTAACCCTTGATATTGGTGAACGCTTAGGGAACGATGGTGAGGGTAATGAGGTAGAGTTAACGCAAATCAATCAGTTGCAAACTGATGATGGTAAAATAACTGAAAACTTGAGGAAGAAGAAATCGGCTACTTACACTGTTGTTGGATTTATAGAACGTCCTACATGGGAACCGACATGGTCACCTGGTTATACTGTCCTTAGTTATGTGGATGAAAATATACTAGGTTCGGATGATACAGTTAATGCTTTGGTTGTATTAAACAAAGTTAAAGGTTCTTTATTCACTCATGCAGAAGATGTCGCAAAGGCAATTCATATAGACAAGAGCTCAGTTAAATTTAACAATGAGCTATTACGCTATTATGGTGTAACCAATGATGATGGAATAAGAGGTATGATATTATCATTGTCCGTGATCATCATGACGGTTATTATAATAGGATCTGTATCGTTAATATACAATGCGTTCGCTATTTCCGTATCAGAACGTGCTAGACATTTAGGTATGCTCTCAAGTGTAGGTGCTACCAAAAGGCAAAAGAGGAATTCAGTGTTCTTTGAGGGGGCTATCATTGGGTTAATTAGTATTCCAATTGGGGTAATTAGTGGTCTAGTTGGGATTGGAATAACCTTTTGGTTAATTAATTCAATCATCCAAGGTGCATTGGGAATGACAGAGAGTTTGACGGTGATCGTCACACCCTCATCCATATTGACTGCTTGCGGTATATCGCTGCTGACGATATTCATTTCAACGTATCTACCAGCTAGGAAAGCTTCCAAGATCTCTGCAATTGATGCAATTCGGCAGACAACGGATGTTAAGCTGACAGATAAATCTGTGAAGACATCCAAGTTGATTCGTAAAGTCTTCGGAATCGAAGCCGAAATAGGGCTCAAAAACTTAAAAAGAAATAAACGTAGGTACCAGGCAACGGTATTTTCACTCATTATAAGCATTGTTCTGTTCCTTACAGTATCCTTTTTTACGTCTAATTTGCATAAATCACTGGAACTATCTCAGGAT
This sequence comes from Paenibacillus segetis, assembly GCF_014639155.1. NCBI lineage: Bacteria > Bacillati > Bacillota > Bacilli > Caryophanales > Paenibacillaceae > Paenibacillus > Paenibacillus segetis. The sequence goes on along the minus strand of NZ_BMFT01000001.1, from coordinate 2,128,285 downwards.
GGTGTGAATTATGATATCCAGGTTATATATTGGGGGGAACAGTCAATAAATGATCAGTTTAAGACGATTAGTTCATTAAAAGATGTTACGGAATCCACCCCCATTAAACAACTAGGTGTAGATACGTTAATCGATGAGGGTTCGATTGCACCTCCATTACGTGAATCCGTGAAGAAAGATAAAAGCCTGCTAGTAGAAGGTAAATACCCTTACTTTGTCAGTGTAAATACACTTTCTGACGAAAATCTTCAAGCTTATGCACAAGCAATTGGTGTCAATTATGATAAACTTCAAGACCCAGAACATCTATCCGCTATTTTAATTGATAAGACCACTTACAAAGATGATATAGCCAAGAAGTATGTTGAAACCAAGGCGATTACGACGGAAATTGGTCAGAGTCTTGAGTTAACTTATTATGATATAGAATCCGAGGAATCTAAACACTTAAATAAGGTAGAAGTTGCTGCATTGACTGATCAGCTTCCAATGGGCATTCGTCCAGCAATTGTAGGGGGATTAAATATCATCGTTTCCGAGTCAGTAATGGATCAATTGATCGCTGATAAGAAAGATTTGAATGTTAATCATTCCTTGTACCTGAAAAGTAAGAATCCATTGGCTACACAACAGGCTATTGAAGAAATGAAGGTTTCTAATTTTGCTGTTATTAATGTGTATCAAAATAGACAACAAGAAGAACAAATGATCATGTTAATGTCGGTATTCACTTATGGTTTTATCGCATTAATTACGGCGATTTCGATTGCAAATATCTTTAATACGATCTCAACGAGCATAACCTTGCGTAAACGTGAATTTGCAATGTTAAAATCCATTGGGATGACACCCAAAGGCTTTAATAAGATGATTAACTATGAGAGTATCTTCTATGGTATCAAGTCATTGCTGTATGGTCTTCCAATCAGTATTGTTGTCATGTATCTGATTTATAGATCACTCACGAACAGTTTCGATTACGGATTCTCACTTCCATGGGATAGTATTGCATATGTAATTGTTGCCGTATTTCTCATGGTTACTTCTGCAATGCTATACTCCATTTCAAAAGTTAAAAAAGAGAATATCATCGATGCCTTAAAGCAGGAGAATATATAAACGAGACATATCGGACAATGACTAGGCCATATCTTCTAAGAGGTTGAACTTTCTTCGAACCGTATAGGAGGGGCTGTTTATGTCAGATGCTTTTGTTACTCGTTCGTTAGACGAAATACGGTTTTGGTCACGGATCATGAAAGAACATTCGTTATTCCTACGTTTAGGCTTCCGAGCAGAAGATACACAACTTATTGCGGAGGCAAATCACTTTCAAGCGATTTTCGAGGATATCGAAAGAAGATCGCATGTATTCTCAGTGGATACAGACCCACAGACCATCAGGGCGTTTAATACAGAAGTGCAAAATGCGGCTACACACATCTGGGCGTTTAAGAGGAGAATACTTGGTCTAATACTGCAGTGTAAACTTCCAGGGGGAACTAATTTCCCCCTATTAGTTGATCATGTAAGCCGCGAGGCTAACTATTTTCGAAACCGATTAGATGAATTGAATCGCGGAAGATTAGAGCCATTACATGATGCGATAATTGACGAGAATCTCTTTTTCTTGAAAATCATGGCGGATCACGCGAAATTTATTGGTCATTTGCTTGATCCTTCAGAACGCAAATTAGTTGATCAAGCTCGGGAATTCAGTCATGAATTTGATCAATTAGTGTTTCAAGCGATAGATCTAAGCTCCATGCGCCCGCAATCACAAACAGTACCCTTATTAAGTCAATTTGTTGATGAGAATAAAGTATCGGTTAAGTCATTACGTGACTTTAAGAAAACAGCAAGTGATTTGATTGAACAATGTAGAATCAAAAGCATAATTCATCCACTTCTAGCGGATCATGTGTTTCGTGAAGCAGAAAGATTTCTTATTATTCTTGATATGTTCGACCAGTCCCTGTCAGGTCATAAAGTAAATAAGCGAGAGATTTTGTTCTGAAGTAGCATTAATCTTACTACTATAGCAATATACAGCCCTTCCACTAATCAACTCGGAAGGGCCATTTTTTGTTACCTTTCATTATAAATAAAACTCATACCCTTTGGACACCCTACCAAATGTTGGTAGTCCATTTAATGATAAACCGCATTACTCTAAGCCTGATCGAAGATCATTGTAATTTTAAAGTAATAAATATCACATAATCGGTGTATTTTTTTAAAAAATATGTGACGTTTGTTGCTGCAATAGTGGTATAATGGTCCTATTGAGGTTTTTTTCACAATTAAAAATCAGCAAAGTTACTACGAAGGAGAGTTAGATATGTCAGACGTAATTATTCAAACAGATTCTGAACAAGATTCACCAAAAGTATCTGTTACTAACGAACATTTGAATGTTCTAGACCAGCTCTTAAAGCCAGAAGTTCAGGAATCGTTAACTGTTCTAGTGAACCAGTTGCCCCAAATAACGCAACTTATTAATGTACTTACCAAATCCTATGACTTTGTACAATCGGTAGCTACGGATGATGTTTTGAAGAGCGATACCGTTGGTGCAATTAAAGAACTTTCAGAACCTGTTATAGGCTCAGTGAAAAATATGGCAGCAACCGTTATTGAGGCGAAAGACCGTGCCGATGCAAGTCAAGAGACGATTGGTGTTTTTGGTCTGATGAAAATGATGAAGGATCCACAAGCTCAGAAGCTGTTCCGTTTCGTTAATGCTTATCTTCAAATCGCAAACGAACGCAGCAGTCAGGTTAAATAATTATCACTACAATTTATTCGTAAGGACGGAGGAAACATCGTGTCTAAACATATTGTTATTTTAGGAGCAGGTTATGGTGGTTTGCTAAGTGCTTTAACCGTGCGTAAGTATTTGAATAAGGATCAAGCCAAAATTACTGTCATAAATCAATACCCTACACATCAAATTATTACAGAATTACATCGTCTTGCAGCAGGTAGTGTTGCAGAACGTGCTATTTCTATGCCGCTTACTAAACTTTTTACTGGTAAAGATATCGATTTGAAGATTTCAAAAGTAAAGACTTTTTCTGTTGATAATAAGCAGATTACTCTTTCTGATGGTTCCAATCTTACCTATGATGCTCTTGTTGTAGGTCTAGGAAGTACCACTGCTTACTTTGGAATTCCAGGGCTTGAACAATATAGCATGGTATTAAAATCAGCAGCAGATGCTAATCGAATTCAAGGTCATATTGAAGAGCGTATTCGTGAATATGCCAAGACGAAGAATGAGGCTGATGCAACCATTCTCATTGGTGGTGGTGGACTAACGGGTGTTGAGCTCGTAGGTGAAATTGCTGATGTACTACCACAACTCGTTAAAAAGTATGGTGTTGATCCTAAGGAAATTAAACTCCTGCTCGTTGAAGCAGGTCCAAAGATTCTTCCAGTCTTGCCAGATCCATTGATTGAACGGGCTACAGCAAGTCTTGAGAAACGTGGAGTTAAATTCTTAACGGGGCTTCCTGTTACCAATGTGGAAGGCAATGTTGTTGATTTGAAAGACGGACAAAAGATTGTGACCAACACGTTTGTTTGGACTGGTGGTGTTCAAGGAAACCCACTCGTAGGAGAATCAGGTCTTGAAGTTAACCGTGGACGTGCCACTGTAAATGAATTCTTGCAATCAACTTCACATAAAGATGTATTCGTTGCTGGTGATAGCGCTGTTTGCTTCGGGCCAGACGGTCGTCCATATGCGCCAACAGCTCAAATTGCTTGGCAAATGGGTGAGCTAATCGGTTACAATCTATATGCTTACTTGAATGATAAATCGATGGAAACTTTTAGTCCGATCAATTCGGGTACACTTGCTAGCTTAGGACGGAAAGACGGGGTTGCCATCGTTGGTGCTAACTCTACACCATTAAAAGGTTTACCAGCATCCTTAATGAAGGAAGCAAGTAACATCCGTTATTTGTCCCACATTCATGCTTTGTTTAGCTTAGCTTATTAAACTATTTAGACCATTATCGATGACTCACCAATGAACACTTTTAAACAAAGTGCTCATTGGTGGGTTATTTTTTTGTAGCTTTATAATATACCTTAAATTAATACATGTTAATCATTCGATAGGAGTGAGGATAATGGAAGCATTCTTATTCAAGCAGATCGCCTTTGTTCGAGCACAAATATTGAAATTGTTGGACGATGTTTCTGAAGAAATGGCAGACCAGATCCCCGAAGGATTCCGAAATAATATTCATTGGAATCTGGGGCACATCTATATTATCCTGGAACGATTCGCTTTTCATTTCTTGAACCTTCCGGAGCAATTGCCAGACGGATTTAAGGAACAATTCGCAATAGGCAGTTCACCATTAACGACTCCAGATACCGTACCTGTTCCAAGTTTTCAGGAGTTAAAGATCTTGCTGCAGGAACAACCTGAACGGATTCGAGTAGCCCTCGCTCAACGTCTACAGGAAAAGATTGATCCACCTTATACAACATCATCCGGAATGACCTTAGAAACGCCGGAACAGTTCCTCATCTTTGGTATATATCATGAGGCTCAGCACTTGAATACCATAAAATATTACAAAAAAGTGTTATCACATTAATATGGAAGGTGGATATCATCTGAATCAGATGATACCCACCTTTTTGTTATTAATATTCCTGAGATGGGTAATACATAAGTAAAGAATAATGTAGTAAAAGTAAAACAAACATGAGAATTCAACTGAGGGGTAGGGTGCACCAATGAAAAATTATGATGCTATTATTATTGGTTTTGGAAAGGCAGGTAAAACACTAGCGGCTGATTTAGCCAACCACGGTAATAAGGTTGCATTAATTGAGCAATCCAAATATATGTATGGTGGAACCTGTATCAATGTAGGGTGCTTACCAACTAAGTCTCTTGTGAACAGCTCAAAGATATCCCAATATAAGCAGTTTAAAACCTTTGAACAAAAGTCACAATTCTATAAAGAGGCAATTGCCGATAAAAACAAATTAACTGCTAACCTTAGGACTAAAAATTTCGACAAATTAAACGACCACCCCAACGTTGTGATATATACGGGTAAGGCTTCGTTTGTATCTAGTTACGAAGTTAAGGTAGAAATGGAACAAGAAACGATTCATTTATTTGGTACACAAATATTTATTAATACTGGGTCAAAGGCGATTATCCCTGATATTGAAGGTATTCATGATAACAAACGGGTGTACTTAAGCGATTCCTTGTTAGATGTAACCAAGCTCCCAGCAAGGCTATCCATTATTGGTGGAGGATATATTGGACTGGAGTTTGCCTCGATTTACGCGAATTTTGGCTCCAAAGTAACCGTCTTTCAAGATACCGCGAATTTCCTTCCCCGTGAGGATGATGAACTTGCAGCCGAAGTTAAACAGGTCATGATGGAACAAGGAATTGTGTTCAAGTTAGGAGTTATAACTACCTCATTAAGCGATAATGGAACAGAAGCTATCCTTCACTACAAAGATGCCCAAAGTGGAGAGAATATGCAATATCCAGCGGATGCAATTCTGTTAGCTACGGGAAGAAAACCGAATACTGAGGAATTAAACTTAGCTGCTGCAAGAATCGTAACCACACCAAAGGGCGCAGTTAAAGTGGATGAATTATTGCGTACCAATATTCCAAACATATGGGCAATGGGGGATGTAGTTGGTGGATTACAATTCACTTATGTATCATTAGACGATTACCGTATTGTGAGGGAACAACTACTGGGTAATGGTGAACGTAGCACCGACAAACGCAATATTCCATACAGCGTATTTATCGATCCAGCATTCTCACGAGTTGGCTTAAGTGAAAAAGAAGCAAAAGAACAAGGATTTGATGTGAAAGTTGCTAAACTCTCAGTCGCCGCGATCCCAAAGGCACAGGTTATCCAAGAACCCAAAGGAATGCTTAAAGCCGTTATTGACGGAAAAACGGATCAAATATTAGGTGTAACACTATTTTGTCCCGAATCGTATGAGATGATCAATATCGTAAAAATAGCTATGGACGCTGGGCTACCTTATACATTTTTGAAAAATCAAATCTTCACACATCCTACTTTCAGCGAAGCTCTAAATGATCTTTTTGGAGCGATCCAGTAAGCTCAACCCTTACCGAATAACCTATCCAATGAACGGGTACCATTATACAGAAAAAACTGTAAATATGGATGCGGAGTGAGCAAGCAATGAGAAGCATGACGGCGGGAGGAAGTTCTAGCCCACAAACAGGAATGGTTCAAAAAACACTTGGCCAGTATTTGTTCGATTGCTTGAAACTGGAGGGCATTAACGAAATTTTTGGTGTCGCCGGGGACTATAATTTTACATTGTTAGATACGCTAGAACAGTATAACGGTATCAGGTTTGTTAGTGGACGGAACGAATTGAACTCAGGTTATGCAGCCGATGGCTACGCCAGAATAAAAAAAATGTCCGCGCTTATTACGACTTTCGGAGTTGGGGAGCTCAGCGCCTGTAACCCGATAGCGGGAGCAAACAGCGAGCATGTGCCATTGATTCACATTGTAGGTGCTCCCCCAGATAAGGATCAAAAGGCACACAAGCTAATGCACCACACGATGATGGATGGAAATTTTAATGTCTTCCACAAAATGTATGAGCTGATTACAGCTTATAGCGCGGTGCTTACACCGGAAAACGCAGAGATTGAAATTCCAGCTGCCATTCACATGGCAAAGGAAAAGAAGAAGCCGGTGTATCTAGTTGTGGCCAATGATCTAGTGACTAAGCCGATCATGACCCGGAGAGAGCCGGAACTACCGCGTCCAATGTCCAATCTGAAAACCCTTCAAGCAGCGATGGATCATGCCCGTCAGTTACTAGAGCGAGCCCATCACCCGGTCATTCTGGTTGATGTCAAAACGATGCGTTTTAACCTTGAGACAGCAGTTCGAAATTTGGCCGACACTATGAACGTGCCTGTTGCATCAATGATATTTGGGAAGGGGGCTTTCGATGAAACGCATCCGAATTATATCGGGATGTACGAAGGCTCTTTCGGAAGTTCTGAAGTCCAAAACGTGATAGAAAATGCGGACTGTGTCATTGCGGTTGGTATGGTACGAGCGGACAACAATACCGCAAACTTCACCGCGAAGCTGAACCCACTAGTGACAATCGATATTCAACCGGACATGGTCAAGGTTGCAGAAGCGGAATATCCAAATGTCCTTGCACCTGACATGTTGCTTGCGTTACAGAAAGTTGGGTACAAAGGTAACAGTTTGGCGAGAAAAACGATATTCCCGTACGACCAAATAACCGGTAGTGCCGATGATTCGCTAACCGGGGCCGTTTATTATCCTCGTTTTCAGCAGATGCTGATGGAGGGCGATATTATAATCGCCGAGACCGGTACATTGTACAACGGGCTGGCGCGGGTGAGACTACCGCACAATGTGACGTATATCGCTCAGGGAGGCTGGGAGTCTATCGGTTATGCCACACCCTCGGCATTCGGTGCCTGTATTGCTGCGCCGGACCGTCGGGTGTTGTTGTTTACGGGGGACGGCTCCTTGCAGCTGACAGCTCAAGAGATCAGTTCCATGCTCTATTATGGATGTAAGCCTATTATCTTCGTTTTGAATAATGATGGTTATACGATCGAGAAATATTTGAATGTCAAAACAGAGGATCAGCAGTATAATAATATTCCCCGTTGGTCATACCCCAAGCTTGCTGAAGCTTTTGGAGGCGATGCGTTTACCGTGACTGTCCGGACCTCTGGAGAGCTTGAACAGGCAATAACTCAAGCTGAAAAGGAACGCATCGGCGGAAGACTCTGTTTCATTGAAATGATCGCCGCGGATCCTATGGACGCACCCGAGAATATGCGCAGGATGCGCAACTATTTGGAGAAGCAAGAGAAGCTGCGTAGCCAAAATTAGTACCAAAAACAAAAGCTGCGCTGAGCGCAGCTTTTTCATATTTTGAATACATAAATGCTTTATCGAGAAACCCTGGAACCTAAGAAAATGTGCTTCAGGCAATAAAACAATCACCCCAACCGTAGATAGCGGCTGGGGTGATTATCATAATAGCATTTCTCATTAAACGCTGTATAATTATGGTATGCACTTTGTTCTTATAGAAAGGATGATGTTATATGGCAAATTTTAATTTATATTTAGGCGTGTATGGAGGGTTTACGCATAATTAACCCTCCTAATATTTTTTTGGAGGTAAGTTATGATATTAGAAAATGTTTACATTCGTCCGTTTTGTAATAATGATATGTGTGATTTTAAAGGAATGTTTGGCGATTACTTTAGAAATGATTTTAATATTGAAATTTCAGATATTAAATTAGACGCAATATGTCTAGAAATAGCAGATAATTCAGTTTCCGAGATTACCCCAGTAGATTTGATTATAGTTCACGAGGAATTAGTCGGGTTTATCTGCTATCAAATCGATAATCCTAATAGTGATTGGTGTGAACGAGAAGGATGGGGATTTATTAGAGAAATTTACATTAATCGCAGGTTTAGAGGTGAAGGTCTAGGGGCAAAAATAGTAGCTCATGCTGAAAAGGAGCTTTATGCCAAAGGGGTAGAACATATCTATCTTACTTCAGATGAAGCGGGTGAATTTTGGAGTTTATGTGGATATGAAAAAACCGGAAAATTTAGCGATATTAATCATGACCCCATATATGAAAAATAGATTGGATTAAAAAAAGATTCCCCTGATAAAGTGAAGACTATCGGCGAAATTGACCGACAGTCTTCTTTTCTTATTATTATCTTTTGTTACCGTAAGGTGGATTCAATCACTTTGATTGATAGGATTGTACAGGCAACTTCCGGCCAAAGACTAACTTTTTCCATACAAACTCAAATGGGCCATATCTATGTTTCTTCACAAGAGAGGTGACTGGCCTACAGGACAAACTTCCAAATAAGCCAACAAATAAGAACAGATACCCATGAGATGAAACCAAACACCATGACGATCTTATTCTCGCTCCAGCCATATTTTAGGCTGAAATGATAATGGATCGGAGCCATTTTGAATAAGCGCAGTTTTGTACGTTTATAGTACCAGACTTGTAAAATGACTGAAAATTGTTCTGCGAGATAGACTGAAAACAGGAGTGGGATTAAAATTTCAACCTTTTCAATAACCGCTAAAAAGGAAAGCGAACCTCCAATTGCGAGTGATCCAGTATCACCCATAAACGCTCTAGCGGGATAAATATTGTAGAGAAATAAGCCGAGCAGACAGCCAACCATGACAAGCGAAAATGTTTGTACTTCAGGTTTGTCTGAGATCAGAAAGAAGAAAAAATAAGTTGGGATCGCAACATTGATCAATAGTCCGTCTAGACCATCCGTAAAATTGATAGCGTTCGCTGAACCAACTACAAACAGGAGCATTATTATGATGTACACGTAAACGGGCAGGTGTAGTTGAACCCCGTGGAACAATGTGATGTCACTCGTCAGCGAGAACGAACGGAACAATGTGAATAGCAGCACACCAGTAAAAGCGAATTGAAACACAAGTTTCGTCTTTCCGGAGATACCGGATGGATCTTGCCATGCTGCCTTTTTGAAATCATCCATAAATCCGACCGAACTGAATAAGAGAAACGTAACACATAAAAAGATCATCAATGGGGCGGGATGAAACTGTAATGACGTTATCACACCGATAAGCAAGATCAGACCAGCCATCAGTGGTGTTCCATGTTTGGCTTGATGGTCAGGGGGTAACTCAGATCGAATTGGCTGCGTTAGCTTTAGCGCGCGCAGCCCTCTAATGAGTAGTGGTGTAAAGAATGCTACAATTAAGAAAGAAAGACCAGACACGCCAAAGATCCCAAACATGCTAAAAGCACCGCTTTCATTACGGATTTTCGCCTTTTGTTATTATAATTCTATATGGTGGACAAATATTCCTTTTGCGACCCTACAGAATCGTACATGAAATGTCGGATGCATATGATTGAACTTTGCTATTCTGTACCTGAAGGGAGGTTATTCAATTGGATTGGCTTACGAATCTGAACCAGGCTATGCTCTACATCGAAGAAAATTTAACAGAAGATATAGATTTGAAAGAAGCCGCCAGACGGGCTTGTTGTTCCGAATATCACTTTTCAAGGATGTTTTCATTTCTTGCTGGGGTTACGCTATCGGAATACATTCGTAGGAGACGCCTGACACTTGCTGCATTTGAGCTTCAAACCAACGATGTAAGAATAATTGATGTGGCAATGAAGTATGGATACAACTCAGCAGACGCTTTTTCAAGAGCTTTTCAGGCTCTGCATGGCATGTCGCCCTCATCGGCAAAGTCCAATGGACCTTCATTAAAGGCCTATCCTCGAATGACCTTTCAACTAACTATTCAGGGAGGAAACGCAATGAATTATCGTATTGTAGAGAAGGGGCCATTCCGAATCGTGGGTATCATGAAGAGGGTGCCCATTCAATTTAATGGTGTGAACTCGGAAATCGAGTCCATGTGGAGAAGCTTAACTTCAGAAGACATCATTCAACTAAAAGCTCTCTCGGATAATGAACCACGGGGATTGATTTCAGCATCGGTGAATTTTTCCGAGGAGCGTATGGAGGAGAAAGGAGCGCTTGATCAATATGTCGGCGTGGCTACAAGTAAGGAGTGTCCAGAGCATTTTACGAAACTCGAGGTTTCTGAAGCAACTTGGGCTGTATTTGAAGCGATCGGCCCATTCCCGGATACATTGCAGAACGTATGGGGACGTATTTATTCCGAGTGGTTTCCATCTGCGAGTTACGAGTTGGCAAAAGGGCCGGAAATATTATGGAATGAGAGTAAAGAGGTATCCTCTCCAACTTTCAGAAGTGAGATTTGGATACCTGTAATAAAAAAATAAGTGGTGGTCATTCAACTAACGGAACACTTTTTCATGAATGAAAAGAGCGGACGAATAGCAATATAAGGAAGTGGTATACAAATCAATTTCAAAGGAGGATATCTGTTATGGCTCACCAGAAGAGAAGGAAAGAAGCTGCCTGGAAGTCTCGAAAGCAACAACAGCATCCCCATGATAAAATCAAATCGCTCAAGGAATTGTCCAGCGAATAAGATGAGGAGTATACTGCTTGGAAGAGAAGGAGTTTCGGTGAAATTTACCGAGAGTCCTTCTTTTTTGTAATAAATTTCAGTTACCGGAAAGGTTGATATTGTTCTTTTATGGTGTGAGGCGTTCAAAGAACGGAAGCGTGAGCAGGAATCAATATTTTTTGTTTTGACAATGCAGATGGTATACTCAACGTAACATAGTCAATGTAATGGCAGTAGATAAATAATTTATTGGGATTGTGATGAGGATATGGTTAAGGCAGTGGATATAACCTCCTAAAACGAAAAAGTAATCATTTTTAGGAGGTTATAATATATGAAATTCAACCCGATTGTCATTGATAACTGGAGTAGAAAACCCTATTTTGAGCATTATTTAAACAATATCAGATGCACCTTTAGCATGACAGTAAATATTGACATTTCCCGGCTACTGAAAGAACTTAAGAGTCAGAGGATAAAACTATATCCAGCTCTAATTCACATGATAACTACGGTGGTAAACCGCCACGATGAATTTCGCACATGTTTTAATGCTGATGGAACATTAGGTTATTGGGATAGTTTGTCTCCTAGTTATACAATTTTCCATGATGATGATAAGACATTTTCAAGCATATGGACTTTGTACGATGAAGATTTTAATGACTTCTACTGTCGTTATCTTGAGGATATGAAAAAGTACAGAAGTGTTAAACAATTTGCCCCTAAAATAAACGAACCACCTAACACTGTCCCCATTTCTAGCATTCCTTGGGTGAGCTTCACTGACTTTAATCTGAACATCTATAATGAGGGAACCTATTTGCTACCAATCTTTACAATGGGGAAATATTTTCAGCATGAGGAAAAAATACTGTTGCCATTATCAGCACAATTCCACCATGCCGTTTGCGACGGTTACCATGCCGGGATGCTGTATAATGAGCTACAATTACGTGCAGATGCTTGTACGGAATGGTTGCAAAACTATACCACATAGCGCTAACGGAACACGATAGGTTAATAAAATAGCGGCAGCCTAGGACTCTACTTTCTTGTCCAAGTCTGCCGCTATTTCTATTTACTTAAAGTTCCAAAGTATTGTTATTGAGATTAAACAAGGTTTGGAATATCTACGTTAGGATCTACATCCGCATCAAAATCTACATTTTCCGTCTGGAAGCCGAAGAGTTGGAAGAAGTCCTTACGGTAGCCTTCAAGATCAGCGAGTTCAAGTACATTATCAGTTTCAAGTTCATTCCAACGTCTCATGACTTCAGTCTGAACGTCTTCACGCATTTCCCAGTCGTCAACACGGATTAGGCTGCTACCTTCAGCTGTTGCCGGGTTATCTCCATATAGATGTTCGGAGAATAGACGATACATCTGTTGGATACAGTTCTCATGTAATCCTTTTTCTTTCATTACTTTGTAGAGTGCAGAGATATATAACGGTACTACAGGAATCGCAGAGCTGGATTGTGTAACTAAGGCTTTATTCACCGAGACAAAAGCTCGTCCGTTCTTTGGAGCCAGCAGGTCGTTCAGTTTATTCGCTGTTTGCTCAAGATCATTCTTCGCTTTACCGATCGTACCTTCACGGTAAATAGGGTGAGTGATTTCTGGACCGATATAAGAATAAGCAACCGTAGTGGCACCATCAGCAAGCACACCAGCTTCCAGTAGTTGATCCATCCACATTTTCCAATCCTCGCCACCCATAACAGCGATCGTTTGGCGAACTTCTTCTTCTGTAGCTGGTTCGATTGTAGTCATTGAAACTTCGCCACTGTGGAAATTCAATGTTTTGTTCGAATAGGCTTCCGCAACTGGTTTGATGACAGAAGAGAAAGTTTCTCCAGTAACTGGGTGAGTCCGACGCGGAGAAGCGACACTATAGACAACTAGATCGATCGTGCCATACTCAGCTTTGATTAATTCAATCGTTTTTTCTTTGATGCTATCAGAGAAAGCATCGCCAACAATGCTGTGGGATTTTAGACCTTTCTTCTTAGCTTCTTGTTCAAAAGCAGCTGAATTGTACCATCCAGCAGATGCAGTACGTTGACCCTCTGCCGCCTTGTCAAAGAAAACACCAATTGTATTTGCGCCTGCACCAAAAGCGGCTGCAATACGTGATGCTAGTCCGTAACCAGTAGAAGCCCCGATAACAAGGACATTAGCTGGTCCATCGATTTTTTTCTGAGCTTGTACATATTGAATTTGACTTTCTACTTGCTTAGCGCATCCATCGGGATGGGCAGTAGTACAAATAAAGCCGCGTGTTTTTGGCTGAATTATCATATGGATTTCCCCTTTAATATGTATTTAAACTTTTAACAACCTCTAGTGAATTATAACAAACCCAAATTACTAATACAAAGAATTTAAGTAAAGTGAACTACACAATTTCCACAAATTTATAAGTTAAGATAGAAAGACATAAGGAGGAGATACAAATGAAGAAGAAATTAATCGTAAGTTTGAGTGTTATTGCGTTGACAATGAGTATCGGAACAGCTGTAATTGCAGCAGGTAACAATGAAGGGAACTATAATAATTATGAGGACATGCTTCCACATATGCAACAAGTTCATCCGGATTTGAATGAGAAGCAGTTAAACGATATGTATAACAACTGTCATAACAACACGGATGTTAAGAAACAGAATTCTAATGCACAGAACATGATGCATTCGCGAGGCATGATGTAATTAAGGAGGTCAACCTATGAATTGGTCCTGGTTAATGGCGTTAATATGTCCGTTAATGATGATACTCATGATGTTTGGAATGCGAGGTCAACGCCATAAAGGTACTCAAGAAAATCAAACATCGCAAAAGGAGTAGATGGTAGATGAATTGTTGTGGAGATCATAGGCATGATGATAAGGACCATGGGGAAAGAAATGAGCTTTCTCCATTGCGATCAAAAAAAAGTAACTACATGATGTTCATATGTTGCGTATTACCTATCATATTGTTTGCGATCATACTTCTCGTAAATGTTGTTACAGGAGCAAAGGCAAATGTTATGCCTTATCTAATCCTATTGATTTGTCCATTATCCCACTTGATTCTGATGCCGTTCATCATGAAAAAGACGAAACAGTAGAAGTATGGGGTCGCAGAGGAATTCGCACCTCTTAAATATAGTGAGCAATAAATAAAAGACACTGAACTCGCTGAGTTAATGTGTCTTTTATTTTTGTACAATGATAAATACATCGTGTAAAATTAAAGAAGTAGTTCACAAGTTCATAAATCCATAGGAGCTGAGTCAAACATGTCACAAGATGGAACAGTAAAGCTGACTTCATTATCATCTAAAGGGGGTTGCGGCTGTAAAATTGGTCCTGCTGATCTTATGCAAGTGCTGCGTAGTCTACCACCAGCAGTCCCTAATCCTGATCTATTAGTCGGAACGGATACTAGTGACGATGCGGGAGTGTACCGCTTAAATGATGAACTAGCCCTAGTACAAACTCTAGATTTTTTCACACCGATTGTTGATGACCCGTACTCATTTGGTCAAATTGCTGCTGCTAATGCATTAAGTGATATATATGCAATGGGGGGCAAACCTCTGACGGTGCTTAATATTGTAGCCTTTCCAATTTCAGTTCTCGACAAAAGTATTCTCGCGGATATTCTGCGTGGTGCGGCCGATAAAGTACAGGAAGCAGGCGCTACGCTAGTAGGCGGTCATTCTATTGATGATAAAGAGCCGAAATTTGGCTTATCCGTTACAGGACTAATACATCCGGACAAAATTAGAACAAATGCAGCCGCTCGCGCGGGGGACAAACTGATTTTGACCAAACCGATCGGAGTCGGTATCTTAACTACTTCGATAAAGAAAGACCAGTTATCACCCGAAGAAACAACAAGACTAATAAATGTAATGTCTAAGCTGAATAAATCGGCTGCCGAAATCATGGAACCATATGATGTTCATGCATGTACTGACGTAACCGGCTTTGGATTACTTGGACATGCTTCGGAAATGGCCAAAGGAAGCGGACTTGGACTTCTAATCCATCAAGGTGCAGTACCTTTACTTCCGAGAGTAAGAGAGCTGGCTGAAGCTGGGTTTATACCTGGAGGTACCAAGAACAACTTTGCACATTTAGAAGGAAGCATCCTTTTCCCTGAAGAGATGGATCAAATTAATCGTTACATACTGTGTGATGCCGTAACTTCAGGCGGATTGTTAATCTCTGTTGCCGCAGAGCAAAGTGAGCAACTGCTTGCTGAACTAAAGGAAGGCGGAGTAGAAGCAGCTATGATCGGTGAAGTAACGGAGGATCATCCTGGACAGATCACAGTAATCGCGGACCAAGTATAAATCGAATCTGCGTCAGTCGACTTTATTCGTCGCAGTTAGTAACTAGAGGAGAGAGCGCTTTGTTTCAGGATATTACGATTGATGAGTTAAGAAAGCTAAAAGATAGGAAGGACCTGACGATTGTTGATGTGCGGTCTCCTTCTGAATATAAGGACTCAACACTCCCGTACAGTCTGAATATACCTGTATTTGATGATCAAGAACGGGCTGAAGTTGGTACGTTGTATAAGCAGACAAGTGTCCAAGCTGCGAAAGACCGCGGTTTGGAAATTTTCTCAGCGAAACTACCTGCCTTTATTACAGAGTTTGCAGGCATTCCTGGAGAGAAGGTTGTGTTCTGTTGGCGTGGTGGCATGCGAAGCCGAACTGCGGCAACGGTACTCTCATTAATGGATATTCATGCTTATCGATTGGCTGGAGGATATAAAGCCTACCGTAAATGGGTATTAGACACGCTGGATTCCTTCAACTTTAATCCAAAGCCTTATGTGATTCATGGAAATACAGGTACAGGTAAAACAAACCTACTACATCGTTTGAAGGGTCAAGGTCATCCCGTATTAGATTTAGAAGGATTAGCAGGACACCGGGGATCTATCTTCGGACAGATCGGACTTAAAGCGAATAACCAGAAAACCTTTGATAGTCTTCTACTGGAGGATCTTATCAAATTAGAGCATTCTCCTTATGTTTTATTTGAAGCAGAGAGCGCACGGATTGGTAAGGTTGTTATACCACCTTTCATGGTTCACAAGAAAGCAGTGGGCACACAGATTTGGATTGATATGCCACTTCAATCAAGGGTGCAACAAATCATAGAAGACTACCAACCAGAACTATATAAGGAGCAGTATATTACTGCGTTTCAGTTAATCAAATCTCGGATACATGTTCCAATTGCAGCAGAAATTGAGCGGTGTCTGCATGCGGATTTGTTCGCGGAAGCAATTGAAATGATATTGCAGTATTATTACGATCCAAGATACGACTTTTCTTCCCAACAATATGAGGAAGCAGAGAAAGTGACGTTTACGGTAAACAATTTGGACGAAGCCGAAGCGGCCGTAATCAATTATCTGTCCAGTCAGTATACTTAATTATCAGAGTGTTATGAGTATCATATAACTCCTATCAGAGAAAGCTTCTTTTCTGTTAGGAGTTTCTTTATGTTCTTAGGAATTGTTGATCCTAAAATATGGAACAAAAAATAATTTTTATGTCATATATAAATAAAAAGGAATTTTTGTATTCGTGTAGAATATCTCTAAATGAGGAGGTAACCTGCAGGTCAAAAAGTTAAAGCGCTTTTATTTTGAGGAGGAGTGATTCAATTGTTCGAGACAAAACGGATTTTAGGTTCTAAGAAATTAAAGTTTTCTTTATTGGTTGTGCTGAGCTTTATAATTAGTATTTCATGTAGCCTTTTTTCCAGTCCACTCCAAACGAAGAGCTTTGCAGCAACGAACCCAAATGATAATTTTTCTCCGGCAACTCTCCAATTTTTACAATCAAAAACAGGGCTTGATGGTGAACAGTGGAACAATATCATGAAGCTGGTTAACAAACCGGAGCAGGATGATCTTAATTGGACCAAGTATTACGGATATTGTGAGAAACTACCTGATAAACGCGGCTTTACCATCGGAATATTTGGGGCAACAACAGGTGGTGCAAATGATACCGGACCGGATGGACCTGCTCTCTTCATAGAATATGACCGTGTAAAAGGAGCAACTAATCCATCGGTAAGTGGCGCACTGAAGCGAATTGGTGTTAATGGCTCCATGAGTGGATCAATCTTAGTCATTAAAGACAGTGATAGTACATTCATTAAGAAAATTAATGCATTGCAAAATGATCCAGCCTGGAGAGAAGCGATGTGGAAAACTTTCTACAATGTCTATATTAAATATAGTGTAGAACAAGCTAATAAACGAGGTTTTAAAACGGCTCTAACCATTGGTTCATTTGTAGATGCGGCCTTGAATCATGGAGCTACGGGAGATGCTAATAGTCTTCAAGGACTTTTATCGAAATCCGGAAGTAGCACGGACGAGAAGACATTTATGACTAATTTCTATGCAAAACGTACTTTAATAGTTGATACAAATGATTATAACGAACCACCGAATGGGAAGAATCGTGTTAAGCAGTGGAGTACATTACTGAGCCAAGGTGAAACTGATCTGAAGAATGCAGATGCAGCAATTGTTAAGGTTACAAGTTGGGAAATGAAATAAATATTGCGAATAAAAAATAATTGGTTAAGTCATGACCATAAGTTAAAGCGCTTAAATATTTGATCTCCATTAACAATAGAATTCGCCCACGTGGCGGGTTCTATTTTTTTATAATACTCCAGGTTAACTCGGGAAATAAGATATAATACATTCATCAAATATTACTTTAGGAGAAGGTCAGTATGGCTAATATTAGCGAGATCGCAAAGTTATCCGGTGTATCTGTATCGACTGTATCTAGGGTACTTAACCATCATAAGTATGTATCTGAAGAAAAAAGGGCAGCGGTTCTAAAAGTAATTAATGATATGAATTATACGCCTAACCGGAATGCCATTGACTTAATTCGGGGGGAAACAAAGACAATAGGGATCATTATTCCTTACAACAATAATCAAGCGTTTGATCAAATGTTGCATGGGGTCCTTAATAAGTCCGTAGAGAAGGGATTTTCAATAACAGTACTTCCTACTCAATACAACAAAGAAAAAGAGATTGAGTATCTCTCTATGCTTAAGAACAAATGGCTTGATGGAATTATCATTACATCGCGTTCAAACGATTGGAAGACGATCGTACCCTATGCGAATTATGGACAAGTAGTTTCATGCGAATATACAGAACATCCTGAGGTTGGATGCGCGTATATAGATCGATACGCCTCTTACCTTGAAGTATTCCAATATCTCAAGCTTAAAGGTCATACGACTGTGGCATTTACTGCCGCCAGAGGAATGCAAAGTGTTAGTACCCAACAAACGATTGCAGCATATAAGGAAACCTTCGGTGAGCTACGTCCCGAACATTATATTTCGGATTGCTATAGTATGGAGGACGGGATACTTGCTGGTGAGAAGCTTCTGAACTTACACTCAAGGCCAACTGCAATTTACGCCAACGGAGATGAAGTTGCTGGCGGGATTTATCAGTATGCAAGGTCCGTACATATTCAAGTTCCAGATGACTTAGCTATTATAGGACAAGAAAATCAACCTATTGGCATAGCATTGAGTCTTTCTTCAGTTGATCATCAATTAATTAAAGTCGGTGAACAAGCTTTTGAGCTGATTATCAACAAATCAAAAGATAAGGTTAAAATCCCTTATCGTATTATTCATCGTTCATCAATCTAAGTGTTGACATGAAATCCATTTCATACATTACCATGTGCTAAACACAAACAATACATGGGAGGAATGGATGGTATGTATAACACTTTCATTTATGATGTGGATGGGACTCTGATCGATACAGAATTATCGATAAAAAAATCACTACAAAAGATGTTAAAAGTAGATTACGACAGAGACATTCAAATGGATCAGTTAGATTTTGTGCTAGGAATCCCTGGAACTGTTGCGCTACGGCAATTAGGTATACATGAAATGAGCATACCGATGGCAGAAGCTCGATGGAATTACTTTGTAAGAGACTTTAAACATTCGATCAAATTATTTAATGGTATCCAAGATGTTTTTAATAGCATTTCGAGCAGGGAGATCACTCAAGGACTAGTAACATCAAGGACCTATGAGGAGTTTAATAATGACTTTGTCCCCTTTGGTCTAATGAGCTATTTAACGCATATTGTATGCGCGGATGACACGGAGAAACACAAGCCGAATCCTGAACCGTTATTAAAATTTATGGAGAAGTCTGGAGCTACACCTACATCGTCTATTTATATAGGCGATACGATTTATGATTATGAGTGCGCACGAGACGCGGGAATTGATTTTGGGTTAGCACTTTGGGGCTGCAAGAATCACGAGTGTATACCTGCAAAATATAAATTTGAAACCCCAATGGAAATCATTAATTTACTTTGAGGTTAAGGAACCTAATTGAATCAATTGAATCCTAACCTGATCACGAAAGCCTGAGATTTCAGGCTTTTTATTATGTACATTAGTATGTTACCATGTTCAGGACATATGTCCTTCCCATCCGACTGGATTTATCATTTAATTAAGACACAGTTAATTTGAGGAGAGAAAAGTCATGAGAGGAATCATATTAGCGTTTTTAGGTGGAGCCTTTATTACGTTACAAGGTGTTGCGAATGCCAGAATTAGTCAAAATATCGGTACTTGGCAAGCAGCGGCACTTACCCAGTTCACCGGATTTGTAGCGGCATTTCTAATCTTGATGTTCGTGAGAGAGAAAAATTGGCAAGGATTTAAACAAGTGAAACCCTTGTATCTGGCTGGAGGCGCTTTTGCGGCGGTCATTATTTTCTCTAATGTTACATCCATTCAACATGTCGGCGTTACTTTAACCGTTTCCCTTGTAATGATTTCCCAGCTATGTATAACATTTTTAATAGATAGTAAAGGTTGGTTTGGCCTCGTGAAGCAAAATATGCGGCTACCGCAATTCATTGGGATTGCGATGATGATCGCTGGTGTAGTGATTTTAAAATTTTGAGGCACAAATGAAGGTGAATTAGGTAGGAGGCGGAACCAAGCAATGAAGGAAATTCATGATCGTAAGTTGCTACATTCTTATTTACAATCGCATCAACTTGAGCCCACTTTTAATGAACCAATAATTCCACATTTGGCGTTGTACAGCTTCGATCAAGGAGAACTCATTTGTTCCCAAGGTGAACCTTCAGATCAGCTTTATGTACTAGTAAAGGGGAAATTAAAGATCTATAACCAATCTGCTGAAGGCAGAAGACTCGTGGTTTCATTTAAGACGCCGCTTGAAGTGATTGGAGACATTGAATATATACAGGGAATCGATATAATCAATACAGTTGAGGCGGTATCGCCGGTTTATATGATTGGTGTTCATTATCGGTGGTTGAGACAATACAGCAGTGACTATGCCCCGCTATTGAATTTTTTATTGGATATCATTACTCGGAAATTTCTGATCAAATCCAATTCCTTTAGCCTCAATTTGATGCACCCTGTGGAAGTGAGATTAGCTAGTTATATACTATCGGTTACCTATGACGAGACGAATATCTTATTTAGAGGACAATTAAGTACATCAAGTCTTACGGATG
The DNA here is from genome assembly GCF_014639155.1 of Paenibacillus segetis. NCBI lineage: Bacteria > Bacillati > Bacillota > Bacilli > Caryophanales > Paenibacillaceae > Paenibacillus > Paenibacillus segetis. The sequence goes on along the minus strand of NZ_BMFT01000001.1, from coordinate 2,107,572 downwards.
TATCGAACTTAATTGGCACCAGCTATCGGCATCTGAATCGGGTCATCCAAAAACTATGTGCTGAAGGTCTAATTGAACGTACTAAGGAGTTCATCCTTGTTAAGAATAAGGAAGGGTTAAGTGCCTTGGCAAATCATCATATCTATAAATAAAATGGATCATCAAGAAAGGAATAACGGTTATGATTCTTGGTCTGTTCTTAGCGTGTATTGCGGGCTCTTTGGTCGGCATTCAAAATATTTTCAACAATAAAGTAAATGTACATGCAGGTTCTTGGTCAACAACGACCTTAGTGCTGGGTTTGGGATTTATTGCCTCACTGACGCTTGGCCTCATCTTTGAAGGTAAAGGAATGTTTGCCTTACACAATATGCAACCCTGGTTCTGGTTCAGTGGATTGATTGGAGTAGGGGTAGTAGTTTGTATTGTCAATGGGATTAAATTATTAGGTCCTACGTATGCGATTTCTATCTCCCTAACAGCACAGCTCGGATGCGCTTTGTTGTGGGACTCCTTAGGTTGGTTAGGTGTAGAAAAGGTTCCATTTACATTGAACAAGTTGGTTGGTGTGTTGGTTATCATCGGAGGCGTCATTGTATTTAAATTTGGTGGTGCCCGTAAGGCCAAACCTTCATCGAAGAAGGTATCTAAAGCTATCGTCTAAAAAAAATAAAGGGTGGAGGAAATAAAATGGCAGCCATAATCGATAAAATTGCATTGATTCACATTGTTAATGGTCAATTATTATGCGCTCGTTCCAAAGGTAAGGATATTTTTTATATACCTGGAGGCAAAAGGGAGCCTGGTGAAACGGATAGCGAGACGCTTGTGAGAGAAGTAGAGGAAGAATTATCGGTTCAGATCAAGTCAGAATCCATCTCGTATTTTGGAACATTCGAAGCTGGGGCTCATGGTAAATCGGAAGGTGTTTTAGTAAAAATGACTTGTTATTTCGCTGATTTTGAAGGGGAACTGAACCCAGCTTCTGAAATCGCAGAACTGGCTTGGTTAAACTATAGTGTTCGAGACGATCTATCTCCAGCTAGCCAACTCATTTTTGACAAATTACATGAGATGGGCCTACTCTCGTAATATCATTAGGAACCTCTTTGACTGCAAGGTACTCGCCATAGCAAATTCGAAAGGTCAGCCACGTGGCTGACCTTTTTTCTCTTTATATGAATCGCCTGTTTTAGGGTACTACCGGAACTTATGGGGAATAATCAAAGTAAACTCTCTACAAGGTAGGTGCAAGATATGAGAAAAGTGATGCTTTTCTTGATAGCTCTGTTCATAGCCTCAACCGTAACCGTGGGAGCCGCCCCTGATTACGTAAAATGGGGTGCTCTTGCAGTGAAAGAAACTCAAAAACGTTATCAAGCTGAGATCGTCGATTATAAGCACATTGGCCGTACTGACTTGACCGCACAAAAATCTGAAGAGCAATTCAAACTATGGCTTAGAAGTAAAGAGGGCAAGGAGTTTGGCGTATTTGTCTATATTGAATTTGATCCATCTAACGATAAGGTCCAAAGCGTTCGATTCGTAGAAAGTGATCGATAGTACAAATGGTATCTCTATATTTAATGCTATCATGACCAGTGTTCTGGGCGAGAGAGCGACTTTGGAAACTTGGTATTCCCATCACCCTTTGCCGCGTTGATCTGGGATTGTGTGAGAAATAAACAGTTTGAGAGATCGGCACCTCTTAGGTCTGTGTCGCGTAAATCAGCACCGATCAGGTCAGCCATCCTAAGATCTGCTCCTCTGAGATCAGCGGCAATAAGATATGCCCCTCGTAAGTTCGCCCCCCTAAGGTCGGCGCCCTTCAGTTTTGCCCCGATCAGATCGGCACCTCGGCCGTAGGACTTCTGACGTCCTGAGATGTTCTTATGCTGACGACGGGCTTCTTCTCGAACCAGTTCGCTTGTCCGAAGAAGCCAGACGTTAACTTCAGCTCGGTGAGCTGCCACATCCAATACCCGAAGAGCATCGGGACTAAGGAGCGTGAGGCGCTCCGTCTCTTCAAGCGCGGCGATTAGCTCACTGTGGATCGACTCAGTTGCTTGCAATGTTAGCGCCTCGGTCAGATACCAGAGCAGTTCTTGAAGCTGCCACATGGTCGGGAACACTTCAAACATTTGCTTCGCAGAATCTGGAGCTTGCCTCCAATCTTGTCCATCATAGGTGACTTGGGATAGCTTTTGCCCAGCACCAAAGCAATCATAAACGGTACAGCCTCGAAAACCTTGATCCCTAAGCTTTGTATGAATACCGCAACGGAAGTTGCCTTGCAGGTTACCGCAGGGCTGTCCAGCGTCTTTATCGATTGCAAAGTCTACTGAAGCCTGGAAGGGCAATGCTACACAGCACAATCCGAAGCAGTTCTCACAGTCAGCACGTAAAGTGAGACGATTCTTATCTTGTAAAGACTCTATAAATTCTTGGTTCTCAAACATATAACATGATCTCCTTATTATATCGTCAAGTCTTATATTTCTATAGACTAACTATAAAACAAATTCATGATAGGATAAAAGCAATTTTAACAAATTTTAATTATAAAAGGAAACCCGATGGTTTCCTTTTTACATTCTCTTTTAAGGATCATGTAAGGTTCCAATTATAATCGTGTAAGATTCAGACCTTATACTGTTCTTCAGACAGAACTTCAGGTCTAGGGTCATCAATTGTGAATTATTATAAGGAGGATCAGCATGAATAAACATTGGAATACTATTTTGTCGAAGAAAATCATAGCCGGTGTACTTGTAGTCGTATTAATCGCTATCCCAATTTCTGGAACAGGGATCGTCTTGGCAGCGCAGCCAACAATTCAGAATGAGACATCAACGGTAGCAAATGCAGCTGTACATAATCTTGCTCGTTATCAGGTAGACGCCAAGCTCGATGAGAAGGAGATGACGATTCAAGGTACGGAAACTGTGACTTATCGAAATAACTCGAAGGATACTCTGAACAATGTTGTTTTTCATACTTTTGCAGATGCAAACCGTTCAACGGAAACCCAGTCAAGTCTGTTCAGAAATTCAAATAAGCAAATCCAAAAGGAGAATGCGGATAAGAAGCCTGATGATTTCCTTGGTGGTATTGACATTAGCAATGTGAAGGCATCAGATAAATCCTTGAAGTTCGATAATACCAATCAGGCTCTAACAGTTGAATTGGGACAAGCCATACAACCAGGGCAGTCCATCACCTTAGACCTAGAATTTGAAGTGAAAATTCCTTTTGGTTCACAGCGGTTATCCTACTACAAAAATATTATCAATGGGGCTCATTGGTTCCCAGTGCTTTCGGTCTATGATCCTACTAGTCATATGTGGGATAAAACGCCTTATAGCACTTCATTTGAAACTGATTATTATGATTCTGCCGATTACCAAGTAACCATGAATGTTCCGGCAGATTATCAAGTTTCCATGCCAGGCACATTGACCATTAAGGATGCTGAAGCAGGCCGTAAGGCAATAACAGCCACGGCGAATAATACAAGAGAATTTGTCTTTTTCGCAAGCCCGGATTTTAAAGTAGAAAGCGTTACACGAGATGATCTGACCGTTCATTATTATTACTTTGATAATCAAAAAGATAAAAAGAAGATTGTTGATCAATATATCGACCAAGCATTTAAGGTCATAAACTTTTTCGAAGAAAAATACGGTGAATATCCTTATCCGGAGTTTACGATTATTGAATCTTACGTCGAGGGGCTTGCTGTTGAATTTTCTCGAGTCATACAGATGGGCTTGATCCAGGGTCAGCCTGATGTTTCGAACGATGCTGCATTCGTCCATGAAATTGCCCATCAATGGTTCCATTCTTTAATCGGAAATGATTCTGAGAGAGAATCCTTCCTTGATGAAGGGTTTGCAGATTTCTCTATGGTTTATTTCTATGAGAAACAAGGAGATATGCTGAATGGATTTAAGGTGATTCAATATGACGATGTACCATTTGATCAAACGATTGATTCGACCAACGATAAGGTTGGAGATTCTCCTGACGCCATTTTTTACAAGAAGGGTCGACAAGCGATTTATGAATTATATCGTACGCTAGGTGAGGAGAAGTTTGATGAATTGATGCAGACATATTTCGAACAGTATGTGCACAAGAATGCGACGATCGATGGGTTGTTACAAATTGTTGAGAACAAGGCAGGCAAAGAAATTAGGGATAGTTGGGAAGAGGCTTTACGTAAGCCTAATTATACTTTGAAGCAGGAATATAGACTAACAGAGGACGAAGAGAAAGCTTATATGCTCGAACAATTCAAATCCGTGTACCATTCAGTATTTACTCAGTTTCCTGAATTGCCAAGTGAAACGATGAGCCGAATTATCGATAAATCACTACAGGGCGAACCACTAACTATCATTTTAAGTGACGGACTGATGGCCGATAAGACGAAAGAACAGCAAGATCAAGTACTCAATCAGATTCAAGGATTCTTACAGATCACTGGTATAAAACCAACAGTTATAACGGATCGTCAAGTATTAAAAGAAAAGCTTAAGAGTGAGCTTGGAAATAGCAATGTCATTGTAATCGGTAAACAGGATACCAATGGATTCGTACAGGCCCTGAAGTCCGGCATCATCAAACGAACCGATTCGATAGGTTTTAAATGGCGGGAAATCATGAATAAGTCGAATCAGTCAGGGGCTTATATCGTCAAACATCCTTATAATCAGAATCGTCTCATGCTGCATTATTTCTGGACTGGAGACGGACCAAGGGATCAGGCTGCAGATATATATATGGAAAAAGTATCCGAATCATTGATATTTTCGAGCCATTTCTATCAATATTATGTGATAAATAGTACAGGTAAGTTGAACAGCGAACAAAAGGTCGAAAATCCATATGCGAAGCTTTTTGGGGAATAAAAAGATTGATAATCCGAGAAGCCATTTACAAAAATGGACCTCTACATTAGGCTTAATCTATAAATATTTAATCAGGAGGATCCATACATGAACTATTGTCTACTCGATATCGAGTTTGAACATAACGGACAACAACAGATTATTACGCCAACGCTTCTTCAAGATGAGTACGATAAGATCCTCATAGACTGCGGTTATCCCAATTTTACGGGACTCATTGAACAAGCAGTTAACAAATATGACGTCACACTAGATTCGATCACAAAATTGATTGTGACGCATCATGATATTGATCATGTCGGTTCGCTTGCAGCCATAAAATGGGCGTATCCGCATATTCAAATTATTGCATATGAAATGGAAGTACCTTATATCGAAGGAAACAAAAAAGTCATCCGGCTTGAGCAGGCGGAGTCAACGTTTAATGAACTTCCTGAAGAGGCAAAATCTTATGTACAACAGTTTATGGACACTTTAAAGGCAGTCGAAACCGTTCGGGTTGACCAGGCGGTTAAGAATGGTGAAATACTACCTTGGTGTGGTGGCATCGAAATTATCCACACCCCTGGACATGTTCCCGGTCATATTTCGTTGTATCTGCCTTCGAGCAAAACATTAATCGCAGGAGATGTAGTCGTGATCGAGCAAGGGAAGCTCGGTATCGCTAATCCGCAATTTGCAGATGATTTAGATGAAGCGATCCGCTCCGTTAGGCGACTGCTCGACTATGATATAGAGCAGATCATATGCTATCATGGCGGCTTATTTCAAGGCGATGTAAGACAAGCACTTCAGCAGCTTGTTCAAGAATATACAACATAGAGAATTACTTCATCTTCATTCAATCGAACGTATGAATTGAGAGCCGTTTAGTCGGCTCTTTTTGTTATTGTCTGGACAAAGTTTTATATTATATACTTTTTAAACATTAGTGTATATAATGTCTACATATAAACGAACTAATAGGGGGTACTCATGATATTATATGATGAGCTTGGTGGACAGCCGGGCATACGAAAAGTTGTTGAAGCCTTTTATCCTAAGGTAAAGAAAGATCCCTTATTAGCTCCACTATTTACGAATGATATCGCTACGATTATGGACAAACAGGAGATGTTTTTAAGCCAGTTTTTTGGTGGTCCCGATTTGTACACAGCGGAGTTCGGACATCCACGAATGAGGGCTCGTCATATGCCATTTACGATCAAACCGGAACATGCAGATGCGTGGTTATCCTGTATGAGAAGAGCACTTGATGAAACGATTGAATCCGAAGAACTTAAGGCTGCAGTCATTGAACGTTTGAAGGTCTCTGCTTACTTTTTCGTTAACTCTTAATACAATTAGTATAGAAGCACTTGATGATAACGATCGAAGGGAAAGAACTCAATGAATTCTGAATCCAATCTTTATAAATACTTAATGGAACAATTACCATCACTAGATATCAAGCTCTCGGAGCCGATTAAAAATCATGCGTATACAAAACTTGGTGGGGAGGCAGATGTCTTCATTACTCCATCCCAATATGAGGAAGTTAGTACAATTCTGCGAATAGCGAAAGAAGAACAAATACCCGTAACGCTACTCGGACATGGCGCTAATCTCATTGTTCGAGATGGTGGCCTTCGTGGAATTACGATGAATTTAAATAAAATGAATGAAATCCGCAGCGAAAATGGCACCATTTATGCGCAAGCTGGCGCTTCTATTATAGAGGTATCAAGGTGGGCACTAGATAAGGAACTTTCTGGACTTGAGTTTGCTTGTGGTATCCCCGGTACAGTTGGTGGTGCTTTATTCATGAATGCTGGAGCCTATGGTGGACAAATCTCAGATGTGCTTGTAAAAGCGTTAGTTATGACCCCAGGTGGTGAACTGCTAACCCTATCTAATAAAGACTTATTATTTGGATATCGTAAGAGTATCATTTCTGAACAAAACTACATTGTATTGGAAGCTGAATTTCAACTACAACAAGCCAATTATGCGACGATTAAAGAAAAAATGGATGAGTTCACAGAGGCCAGGGAAAGTAAACAACCTTTGGAATATCCATCGTGTGGCAGTGTTTTCAAGCGTCCTCCGGGATATTTTGCCGGTAAACTGATCCAAGACTGTGGCCTACAAGGGAAACGAATTGGCGGGGCAGAGGTATCTATGAAGCATGCTGGATTCATTGTGAATGTGGACCATGCGGCATCCCAGGATTACATTGACTTAATTGAAGTCATTAAAAATACAGTAAAACAGCAGTTTGATGTTGATTTAGAGACAGAAGTTATTGTTATTGGAGAGGAATAGACAAATGAATATGGAAGTGGTGAGAATACCGTGGAAATAATTGAAGTTACCTCAACTCCACCCAATGATCTTGAACCCGTTGTATTAGTTATTGGCAAATTTGATGGAGTTCATAAAGGTCATCAATTGATTTTTGATACTGCTAGAGAGCTTATGGAAGAAGAAGATCAACTCGCTGTGTATAGTTTTTCTGATCACCCGCAATGGATTTTAAGACAAGATCCTAAATTTGAGAAAAAACTAACGCCCGATGCTGAAAAATTTCAAATTCTCAAGGATTTGGGAGTTCAGCGCTATTATCGAGTTCAATTTACGAAAGAATATGCCAACATTACAGCTCGGGAATTCATACTAGACCATATTTCTAGATTACATGTGAAACGGATCGTCGTAGGAGAGGGATTCCATTTTGGAAAAGGCAGTGAATCAAGTATAGAAGAGCTCGTATCGCTCTGTGCCCAAATCAATGTGGCTGTCACGGTAGTTCCTTTACTAAAGGAAGAAGGAAACATTATCTGTAGCAGTGATGTACGTTCTCTCGTCGAGGACGGTAATATGGATGAAGCTTGGGCCTTATTAGGTCGTCCTTATACTGTTACCGGAACTGTGATCCATGGTAGAAAATTGGGAAGGGAACTTGGTTTTCCAACCATTAACCTTGGAGGGACTGACTCGTACGTCTTTCCTAAGCCTGGTGTCTATATGGGATCTGTGGAGATCCATGATGGTAACTTTGCGCAGACGAACTGGAATGTTCTCATTAGTGCCGGATATCGTCCAACCGTAAATGGGAGTGGTTATTTGATCGAAGCTCATTTGCTCGATTTCTCAGGGGATTTGTATGGAGCAACCGTCTCTGTATCCTTTTTAAAGTTCATGCGAGGAGAAATCAAGTTTTCAGGTCTGGATTCCCTCATTGCACAAATGACAAAAGATATGGCCGAAGCAAAGAGTGTTTTCCAGCAAATGTAATCACTGCGCGGTTCACGATAAATTTGAGGTTGGACGGGGATGGTGATGCTTCATGACGCCAATCGATCAAAGTAAGCTTTCAACACGGGAACATATCGTACAACTACTTAAAACAAAAGGTGAATTAAGTATCAAGGAACTCTCGGAAACGCTTGGCATAACGGTTATGGCTGTCAGCCGTCATATTCAGTCTTTAGAACGGGATAATCACATTACATCCAAGACGATCAGACAATCTATGGGCAGACCTACTGCTGTTTATGGGTTAACTGAGCAAGCTAAGGATTTTTTTCCAATTCAATATCAGACATTATCGCTTGAAATATTAAGAGAAATTGAAGATCATTTTGGTGAATTCGGCGTCGAGAAAGTCTTTGCAGGACGTAAGAATAAGCTGGCTCAGAAATATGCTGAAGACATGCAGAACCAAGATTTTGCTGATCGAATCCTCCGACTTGCTGAAATCCAGAACGAAAATGGATATATGGTTGAATTGAAAAAGCTCAATGATGCCGAGTTTTTGCTTCAGGAGCATCATTGTCCAATAGAGCAAGTTGCAACGAAGTATCAACAAGCATGTAGATGTGAAATCCAATTATTTGAATCGTTACTAGGCGAAGCAGAAGTTAAGAGGACGGAGTGTCTCGCCGATGGCGGACAAAGATGTACTTATCAAATAAAAAGCCGAGAATAACACAAACAGTGAGAAGTCATTCAGAGACGACTCACTATTTTTTTACATTTAATAGCCTATGAATCAATTGTAATTTCATATAGAATTACAAGTATTGGAAACTATCACGTGATTAAGGAGAAGGTAACATGCCATTATCAATTATTTTCGACATGGATGGAACGCTGTTTCAGACGAATAAAATATTAGGAATGTCTGTCGAAGACACTTTTGCTTATTTGACGTCGCTTAATGAGTGGTCAGGCGAAGCACCACTTCAAAAATATCATGAGATCATGGGGGCGCCTGTACCCGTAGTATGGGAAACGTTGTTGCCGAATCATTCAAATGAGCTGAGACATAAGGCGAATGATTTCTTCCATGAAAGGTTAATATCCAATATTAATCATGGAAATGGTGCCTTATATGATCATGTCTATGAGCTTTTTGATTACTTGAAACAAGAAGGCATTTCTATCTTTATTGCTAGTAATGGACAAGTTGAGTATTTGAATGCGATCTTAAGTTTTTATAAACTTGATTCTTGGGTAACTGAAACTTTCAGTATTTCGCAGATCCAAACGCTAAGTAAGACAGATTTAGTGAGTGTGATTCTACAGAAATATCATATCGAACATGCTGTAATGGTCGGTGATAGATTATCTGATATCCTTGCTGGAAAGAACAATGATTTGATGTCGATTGGCTGTCGTTTCGACTTTTCCCATGAAGATGAGCTTGCTCAAGCGGATGTAGTCATTGATGATCTACTTGAATTAAGAGCTATAATTGGCAATGTTCTGAATACAGAACCTAAGTGATAATGATATCGAAGGAATTATGGATTCAATATCCATAGAAAAAAGGCAACCATAAATTCGGTTGCCTTTTTCATGCCAGCTTGACTAATTCATGCTATTTTCTTTTATCGTTGTCTTCTTTTTCATAGGCATAAATAATGTGATAACAAGTGCGACAACGGCTAAGATCATCATGAAGTAATAGGCATCACTTGCGCCCAAAATCGAAGCAAGGGTTTTTAGGAGCTCAGGTGTTGTAGAAGGATTGCTCTGCATCACTGACGCTGCATGACTTGTTGCCTGCGCTGTGTAAATCGTAATCACGACAGCCGTACCAATCGCACCAGCAATTTGCCGAATGGTATTATTCACTGCTGAACCGTGCATACCGAGTTGTTTGGGTAGCGCATTAAGTCCGGCCGTATTGAGTGGCATTGTAATGAAGCTTAATCCAATTCGCAGGAAAATCGTCCGAATCATTAAATACATATACGTAGTCGATTCAGTTAAATCCGTTACCGCCCACATGGATGGGATAATGAACAGTAAACCAATGATAAACAGCGGCTTCGCACCAAAACGATCGTATAATTTACCCGTAATGGGTGACATAAACGCATTCACGAGTGCACCCGGCAATAATAACAGCCCGGCATCAAATGCTGTGAATCCACGACTCTTTTGTAAATAGATCGGCAATAAGATCATGTCGGCGTACATCATCATCGTGATCAATACGTTAATTATAGACGTTGTCGTAAAGACTTTATGTTTAAAGACAGAAAGGTTCAATAATGGGTCATCGGACTTCAGTTGTCGAATACAGAAGAGGCCCGTTACTACGATACCAATCACTAATGAAAGTATCACAACGAAGTCGTCCCAACCTTTACTACCTGCACTACTGAAGCCGTATAAAATAAAGCCAAATCCAATTGTTGATAAAAACACACTTACCACGTCGAGCTTCGACTTCGACGTTTCGGATACATTCACTAAATATTTTAATGCCAATAAAATAACAATGATGACAAGTGGTATTAAACCGATAAATAACCAACGCCAAGAGTGATATTGAATGACAAATCCCGAAAGTGTCGGTCCAATGGCAGGTGCGAAAATGATCGCCAGGCCAAGAAGTCCCATAGCACTACCACGTTTTTCAACTGGGAAAATGGCAAGCACGACACCCATCATGAGCGGCATAATAATCCCTGCACCGGCAGCTTGAATCATACGACCTGCCAATAGCACACTAAAGCTTGGTGCTGCAGCACAAATAATCGAACCGAATAACAAGAATAACATGGCACTTAGGAATAGTTGACGTGTTGTAAAGCGTTTCATTAGATAAGCTGTAATCGGAATCAATATCCCATTGATCAGCATAAAGCCAGTTGAAATCCATTGTACTGTTGTTGCCGTTACGTGAAATACATCCATTAAATTACTTAAAGCGATATTTAATAGCGTTTGATTCAATGTGGATAAGAAACAACCAAAGATTAAAATGGTTAATAATATCCCGTTATTTACTTTCTTATTGTCTTTTCCCATGGAGTAGGTCCTCTCTCATTGCTTTTTAGACATTGTGTCAATAAAATGTATGATATCAGAATTTAAGAAAGATGCCCATTTACAATTGCTTTGAATCTGTTGACTAATCAACAGATTTGGTTAAATCGTCAATGAAGTGACAAATAAACGATAATCGAGGGAAGAAATGTCTACAAAAAAGAAAGCTGATCCACGTGCCATTCGCTCAAAAAAGATGCTGAAGAATGCCGTTTTTTCATTGTTAGCCGAAAATCACGATATTTCTTCGTTGACCGTTCAAAAAATTGCTAACCGTGCAGAACTAAATCGGGCAACGTTTTATTTGCACTATGAGGATATTAACGACTTGTTGCGCCAGAACGTGCACGAAATCTTTGACGACCTATCGCAGAAAATTGAACCGATATTACATGGAAAGAGTAGCATCAAGCAGGAGCAGTTGGTTACATTTTTAAATTATATTTATGAATACCGAGAGATTTTTGCTGTATTGGTTGAGCATAAAGGATTCAAAAATCATTTGTTTAATCTAATCAAAAGTACGATAGAGGCACGAAGAAACGCGAGAAATACGGAAACCCCAAGGGACGCAGTTTCAGTTGATATTATGGCATCTTCACTACTCGGGATTATTATGTGGTGGATTAAAGATGGTATTCAATATAGCTCTGAATACATGGCGGGCCAAATTACCTCGCTGTATAAGAGGAGATATTTGTAACTGTTGAAATACGAAAAGGGAATCGGACAGGAAAAGGCAACCGTTATTATCGGTTGCCTTTTTCATGCTAACGGACAACATATTTTAATATCATGCGCTGTGAACCGTACCTAAATAAGGGCAAGTTTTTTTTCGTAATTCCTTGCAGGGCATTTATTTGTATATATGTGTGTGGGTTTCGGGCTATGGTAACGCTGGAAAGGTACATAGGGCTATCGTTTTTTGAGTGGAACTTCCTCGTCACATCCCATGGAAGGAAGAGGGTATTGAGAACCGGAGGAGGCTCCCCGAGGCCGGGAAATAAAAGTGTCAGAAGTGTCGATGCTGGCAGAAAATCTCGCTTCTGACGGTACTTACGCTTGGAAGAAAGGGAAGTTAACCCTAGATCACGATTGTGAAGGGTGAGGGGTACTTGTATCTGGAGAAAGAAAAAGCCCCGTTCACCTTATCGGTCGATCTCACCGAGGATTGCCACCGTAAGTATTTCGAAGCGGTGCAGGACATCAATATCCTGCTGTGTCTTGATGATTCTCCTCATCTTTTTCCCTCCTGAAAAATAAATAAGACCCCCGTAGGGAAGGGGGCTTGGAACTGGGTCACGAATATGATATATGTCTAAAAATTTACTTGAACCAGTTTAAAGCTAAAGGGAAGGATAGTTCAACAATTCCGCGAATAACTTCAAGAATAAGGATTAAATTGAGGAAATATCAAAAAAAGAAGTCTCAAATGGTGAGTTACCCCGCTCCAGAGTATGCTCATCATTTCAATTAAGCAGGTTTTTCCAGTGTTTCTGTCGAATAATAATTTTTGTATTTGATATTTCCGTGGACAAGTGGAAGTATCTCTTGACTTGTGCAAGAAAACCAATATGAGAGCAACTCAAAAATAAGTGTCGTATTTCGTTTGAATGAGTGCAATAATGGGAGTGAAATTTGTGGGAAGCATAAATAATATCGTAATAAACAGAACTATGACACCTGACGAAAGGCAGGCTTATAAAAACTTAAAAGATTATGATGGTGGAGAATATAAAGTAAAAAGTATAGAGAGGATTACAGAAGTATTATCGAAAGACAATAAATATCAAATTATGCAAAATAGCGTTCTGGAAACCAATCAAGATGAAATTGATGATTTTTTAAATTATGCACAATTAGTAAACTTTAGGCACGCTGACTTTCGCCCTGGATTATATGTAGATAAGAGCGCCTATGAATCCTCTTATGCAAAGAAGGTATATTTTAGTTCTGAGTTAGAATTTATTATTGAATTATTTATTTCACATCATAATATCCATGGGTTTGCAGATGGTAATAAAAGAACCGCATTAAATGTATTAATTGATTTAACTAATAAATTAACCAAATATTATTTGAAAGATATATTGTTGATTCAGGATGCTCAAATCCTTTATCTTGAGAAAAGGCTTACTAAACAAGAGTTTTTGAAACTAATATATAATGAGGTGAAAGTAAAATTGTTTATATCAACGATGAAGTGTAATTTAGAACACTTGATTCCAAGAAGAAACATAGAAGCGAGTGATAATAATCAGATAGCTTTACAGTCTGATAGACGAAGTGGATTTAATTTAACAGACTTAGAAAAAGGTCAGTTTTTCTACGATCAATTGAGAAAACCTGTATTTCAACGAGATACCAATCAATGGACAGTAGAACGTTTAGAAAAATTGATAATAACATTTTTAGATGATGGCTTAATACCTGCAATAATACTATGGGAGAGTTCAGATGGAGAAATATACGTTATTGATGGTTCACATAGAATAAGTTCTCTAATTGCATGGGTTAATTCCGATTATGGAAAAGAGAATCAATTATCTGATAGTAACCATAATGCAATCGAAGAATATATTAATGATAAAATCGGTAGCTACAACGAAATAAAAGCTTCAAAAAATGAAAAGTACAAGCAAGTAAAACAAATTATTGCCAAAAGATCAATAGCTGTTCAATGGGTAACTGGGAATTATGAAAAGGTTAAGGAATCATTTATAAGAATTAATGAGCAAGGTGTCGTGATTTCAGAAGATGAAAAAGAGCTGATTGAAAATGATAGCTTAGATACATCTAAATTAAGTAGGGCAATTCTGTCTCATGGACTTGGACAAACTTCCAGAGATCAAAGCGAGAAAAGTCTGGAACTTTTTAACAGGCTCTTTATACCTTATTTTTCTTTCCACTTAAAAAACTTCCCACTGGCTGGTTCGTTAAATGAAGACTTCGTAATATCAAGAATATATAATTTTGTGAAGATTGTTGATAGTGGTGAGAAATTGGGAATAAAAGATTTGGAAGAAAAAGCACTCAATTTACTTTGCTTTGTTCAAGATGAACTTAATATTAATCAGCAAGTTTACTTTTATGGAGCTACACAAAAATTTAAAACTAATTCATTCTATGGTTTTATGCGATTTATGAGTTTATTAATCGAGAATCAGGATTTACTAAGTCAGTTTGTTAATAATCGGAGAGAATTTGAAGATTATTTGGTAGAAAATGAAAGACATATACAAGAAATAGCTAGGAAGAAGAGACAAGCAAAGAAAGCGTATGATGAAGTCGCAGATTATTATAAGGCTGTTTTAGAAGCTTGTAGTAATGAAGAATTTAAGAATATTCAGTTGAGATTTCCTTATCTAGATTTTAGGGAAAATAAACATGTTTCGACTAAGGGGAAAAATATTTTAAGAAAGTATGAAGATAATATTTCGAAAATCCCAAGATGCGTACGATGTGGTGGATTTATTGATGGAAGAGAAGGTGAAACCAAGTCACATTCCATATGCACAAAATAGAACCTTGATGATTCTTCTTGCTACACAATTTTATTCTAATGATCGAAAACAGTGGCTCTAAGGTTGGCAAACTGCTCTATTCGTACTCAAACTAACGGGAAACGATAATGGATGAGTTGCTTTGAGGCGGCTGTAGATCGTAATATCTACGTAGGTAAGCTACAGAATGGAAGAGTATCCGCCTCGATCGCCGGTGAGAAGTTAGGGGCTAAGGTTATTTGGAGCAGTCAAAACAAGACGGCGACCGTGACGAAGGATGATTAATGTAAATTGGTACAAAAATAGGCGCAATGCCTCCCTAGAAGACATTGCGCCTTATATCATTGTCTATATACAGCCGATCATTGATACTGAAGGGTTTGCACTGCTGAATGGGGGCTATCAGCAAAGCGATGTCTAACGTTTCTCAAAAGAAGAGCCTACCCGAAGCCGTATTTTTCGGACACGATGATTAACTCGCTGATTAGAGAAGGCGGGTTGAAGCCAACGGCTCGTTTTCAGGACGCAGCTACTCATATGTATTTCTATCCGAGCGACATCACTTTGAAAATCAAAAGAGAAGTTTTCAACGGGCAGGATATGACACGGAGGAAAGTCTATTTGTGACGAAGGGCGATCGCTGGCTCGTTAGTTCTATTAAGTATGGTTTTTATGAAATGCGACCATAAAATTTCCTTTCTTTCTTTTGGGAGAAAAAGTTAAATCACAAGAAGCCACTCCATCTAGGAGTGGCTTCTTGTCTAATTACTAATATAAATATTTATGGTCAAACTGTACTTTGTGCTTGGATACATTACGGTGAACCGTATCACAAATAGCCATAAAGCTATTTTTTCACTTGAAGAATGATCTTTCCGATATTGAGATTATCTTCCATACGTTTATGAGCCTCAGCAACTTGTTCGAGTGGATATATTTTGTCAACGACCGAAAAGACTTCGCCCCGCTCAAAATAAGGAGTTACGGTGCTGATGAACTCATTCGTTATGCGGGATTTATATTCATCGCTTCTGGGGGTTAATAATGTTCCAGTTAGTTGTATTCTTTTCATCATAATTTCAAATAAATTGACCTTTTCAATTTGTGCTCCACCTAGAACGCCAATAAGTACCCAACGCCCATCTACTTTTATACTTGTTAGGTTTTTCGCCCAAAAGTCTGCACCGATAAAATCTAGAATCAGATCCACACCTTGCCCATTGGTAGCACGAAGCACCTCTTGATCAAAGGCCTGTTCTTTGTAATTAATAATTACATCGGCACCGAGTGATTGACAGAAATCTAACTTCTCTATGGCACCAGCAGTAACGATAACTTTGGCTTTACACAGCTTTTTTGCCAATTGAATAGCCGCTGTCCCAACTCCGCTAGCACCTGCGTGAATTAAGACGGTCTCATGTTCTTGAAGCTTACCAATCCAAATCAGAGTCTGATATGCAGTTAGATACACTTCTGGAATAGCGGCCGCCTCTTCAAAAGTAAAAGATTCCGGTATCTTCATGGCACGATCGATGGGCATAACGACATATTCAGCATAACCGCCACCATTGACAAGTCCCATGACTTTATCACCGATAGAAAACGGGCTGACTCCATTTATTTCAACTACGGTGCCCGCAATTTCAACACCAATAATCGGATTTGATACATAACCTGTTTTACCTTCACGCATTAATATATCTGTACGATTTAACGCCGTAGTGTGGACACGAATCAGTAATTCACCACTGGCTGGTATGGGTTTGGGTAGCTCAACAACTTCAAGTTGGTCAGCGCCACCAGGCTTTTTGGCAACAACACATCTCATCATGGATATCAACTCCTCATTGCTTTTTGTCATTACTGTACTAAAATAATATTACACATCATAGCTCAAAAACCTAATTAGGAGATGTTAACATGAATATTTCGATCCGAAAAGAACTACCTCATGATTATAAAATGACCGAAGAAGTCGTACAGCGTGCTTTTGCGAATATGGAGCTTAGCGATAAGAAGGAGCATGAGTTAGTTGCTCGAATCAGACTAGCAGACGTCTTTATTCCAGAACTATCCTTAGTAGCTACTACAACGAATGATAACGAAATTGTTGGGCATATTTTGTTATCTAAAATTACAATTGTAAGTGGTATGCAAAGTGTTGAATCACTTGCACTTGCTCCTCTTGCTGTCTTGCCAGAGTATCAAAACAAAGGCATAGGTAAGCTGTTAATTCTCAAAGCATTACAACAAGCCAAAGAACTTGGATTTAGTTCTGTTGTCGTATTAGGACATCCAGAATATTATCCTAAATTTGGCTTCAAAGCTGCATCCAATTGGGGGATAGAGGCTCCATTCGAAGTACCGGATGATGCATTTATGGCATTAGAGCTGCAAGATAATGCTCTTGCTAATGTTTCTGGAGTTGTAGAATATCCGAGTGTATTCTTTGAATAGTATGTTGAGGAATCTAAAGACAAGAGAAATTTTAGAGAAGATCAAAGAGGAAATTAATGCAGAATATGGCTTTCAAGATGAAATTCCACGCATTAATTATGGACCATGTGGTGTGTTTGCCCAAATCTTTGTTCTGAAGTGGAATGAACTTTTTGATCACAAAGTTCATATTTGCTTTGTAATGACACCCTCACGTGACGAATGTGATCATGTGTGTATTTGTCTTCCTACGGGAGAACTGTATGATGGGGGCATAGGTATACATACCCGAAATGTTTATATTCCTCAGTTCATCATCGATGAAATGGTAGTTTATGACGAGTCTCTATTAGAAAAATGGTCATATGGACTGGATCGCACATATCCTAGATTTTGTCCGGATTTCAATCGTAATGTAGTAGAGAGAATTGTACATACAAACCTTGAAAATCTTGCGAGTATAGATGTTTAGCTTAGTTAATTGTCTTGATGAAGCTAAGAACTGGAGGTCTACCTAAGTTGAGTTGGTTCAAATGGGATTTGAATCTGAAGATTAGGCTGATGGGGGAAACACTATTCAACATGCTTTTCTGGATGTATTTCCCTTTCATGACCTTGTTTTTTAGTGATGCTTTTGGCAAAACGATCGCAAGTATGTTAATGACAGTGATCCCACTTGTAGGTATCCTTGGAGGTTTGTTTGGTGGTTACCTATCTGATCGACTAGGCCGTCGTCCAGCCATGCTTCTTGGAGCATTCATGCAATCGGCTATGTTTGCCTTATTTGCAATTTCTTCTTCGCAATGGCTCGAGTATATCGCGTATATCGGTGTTGGGTTAGGTGGGTCAATATATACGCCAGCCAGCTCAGCAATGGTAGCCGACATTACACCTGAGAAGGATCGAAGAATGGTATTCGCTACGTTTGTAACAGGGAAAAATATTGGTGCTGTATTTGGTCCACTGCTTGGATCTATATTTTTCATTCATTATCGAACTGAGCTATTGTGGACATGTACTCTCGTTACGTTACTCTATTCTCTTGTAATCTTATGGAAGATAAGAGAGACGTTGCCGCAGCAAACGAATAAGCTTCCGAATGAATCGTATACGATATCCAAAGTCTTCAAAGAACAATGGCATAACTATGGACTTATTTTACGTGATAAAGTTTTTGCAATATATATTGTTGCAGGCATCTTAGTAACGATTGCTTTTATGCAGCTTGATATGTATTTGGCTACCTATGTCAAAGAATACGTACCAACTCAGACGTTGTTCGCGTTTAAAGACTGGTCCTTTTCACTTAGTAATTCGGAGATATTCGGTTGGATGCTTGGCCTAAATGGTCTTATGTTCGTTCTATTAGTCATTCCCGTTACGAAGTGGTTTGAACATTGGAGTGATCGCAACGTATTTATCTTATCCTCAGTATTGTTTGGAATCGGCATGTTTCTGATCGGCTTAACAACAAATATATGGTTATTATTTGCATTTACTTTTATTTTTACGATAGGGGAGTTATCTCGCTCTCCGGTGACTCAGAGTTTTGTTAGTGATTATGCACCTGAGGATGCGAGAGGGCAGTATATGGGGGCATCGAATTTACAGTATTCTATCGGCCGCTTTTTCGCCCCAATAACGATTCTACTATCTTCTTGGCTCGGACCCACCCAGGTTTTTGGCTTCATTTTACTAGTTACTTTAATAAGCGCTGTTCTGTACGTGAGGCTCTTTAGACTAATCTAAAGAGCTGTGTTACTTGCAATTTTATCAATTGCGTAGTAAAGTGATATTAAGGTTAACGATGGGGAGGGAAAAACGAAATGCGTAATAATACGTTAGGCTCGTTAATCTGGTTACGCTTAATGCGTTTTACGAACCAAAGTAACCAGATGTCGAATGAGTTTTTGAAACGTTTTGATTTAACGACGGCTCAATTTGATGTACTTGTGCAAATTCAAATTTATCAGCCACTCACACAAATGGAGTTAGCAGACAAGGCGACGGTTACGCAAGGTGGTATTTCGCGTATGCTAGTACGTCTTGAGAATGAAGGCTACATTGTACGGAAGCAAGATTGGAAGACGAAGACGATTAGTCTTACAGCGAAAGCGGAGTCTATTTTAGAACAAGCGATGCCTGAACAGTTGGCATTTCAAACATCATTTTTTGATGAAGTATTAAATGAAGAAGAACAAGCAACATTATATTCATTAATGACCCGTGTCCATAAACATAGCCAAAGAAAAGAAATACCACCGAAGTAAATTTTTTTACTATATCAATTGACTAGTCAATTAACAGCACAGAGGAGGAAAAATCGTGCATACAATTTTAGGACATCATCATATCTCAATGCTTACCAAAGACGCCAAAATAAATAATCATTTTTATCAAAAAGTATTGGGCTTACGTAGAGTTAAGAAGACGGTTAATCAAGACGATCCTTCCATGTATCATTTGTTTTATGGGGACTTAACAGGAAGTGCAGGAACAGAGTTATCGTTTTTTGAAATGCCAATTGTAGGTAATACCATCCGTGGAACCAATGCCATCACACAAATAGGTTTACTCGTTCCGTCATATGAAAGTTTGATCTATTGGAAAGAACGGTTTGAAACATTAGAAGTTACGCATGGTGAAATTACGACGTATGCTGGGCGAGACGCTCTTCATTTTGAAGATTCAGAGGGTTTGCGCATGGTCTTACTAAATAATAACGGGGAAGCGGTCCCTAAGAAATGGTCAGCTTGGGAAGACTCCATTATAGAGCAACAACATCGTATTTTGGGAATGGGCGCAGTGGAGATCACTGTACGTCACTTAGATCGTTTAGGTAAAACCTTAACGGAGATGTTTGGTTATACGGAAGTTGCCCGCTCAGATCAAGAAGCGATCTACCAATCGGTTGCCGGACAGTCATTTGGAGAAATTGTCATCAAACAGCTTGATGGACCCCGTGAGAAACCCGGGAGAGGAAGTATTCATCATTTGGCCATTCGAGTTAAAAATGAAGACGAGTTGCGTAATTGGGAAACGGTTGTTAAAGAACGTGGCTTCCACACCTCAGGTATCGTAAATCGATTCTACTTCCAAAGCTTATATTTCAGAGAATCCAATGGTATATTGTTCGAAATTGCAACAGATGGTCCTGGATTTACAGTAGATTCATCGATCGAGGCACTGGGCAAAGAATTAGATTTACCACCTTTTTTAGAAGAACGACGTGCCGAAATTGAAGCAAATTTAATACCATTAGACTAATTATTAATGCGTGTTCAAAAAGGGAGAGAGAACAATGGAACAATATCGTATAGATACTAACAAAGGAATCGAATTCGGATTATATTCGATTGGAGATCATTTACCTAATCCGCATACAGGAACAATGATAAGTGCTGAACAACGTATTAAAGAATTAATTGAAGCAAGTAAGCTTGCTGATGAGGCTGGACTCGATGTTTTTGCAGTCGGTGAAAGCCATCAAAGTCATTTTACGACCCAAGCTCATACAGTCATATTAGGGGCAATCGCTCAGGCAACTAAGAATATTAAAATTGCAAGTTCGGCAACTGTCTTAAGTACATCGGATCCGGTTCGTGTATATGAGGATTTCGCTACGCTTGATTTAATCTCAGGTGGGCGAGCAGAAATCGTTGCTGGGCGTGGTTCTCGTGTGGGGGCATATAGCTTGCTTGGATATGATGTTCGTGATTATGAAGAACTATTTGAAGAAAAAATGGAACTTCTGATTAAGCTAAATAACGAGGCCAACATTACATGGGAAGGTCAATTCCGTGCACCTTTGAAAAATGCATCTATTTTGCCACAACCCCAGAACGGTCATATGCCTCTCTGGCGTGCAGTAGGGGGACCGCCCGCAAGTGCGATTAAGGCTGGTTTTGCTGGTGTGCCGATGATGCTGACAACGCTTGGTGGACCTGCAACTAGCTTTAAGACCTCAGTTGATGCTTATCGAATGGCAGCAGAACAAAATGGATTTGATCCAGCAACATTACCTGTTGCGACAACAAGCTTATTCTATACAGCTGAAAATACAAAGGATGCACTTCGTGAGTACTATCCTCATCTAGATACGGGGATGCAATCATTACGTGGTGGTGGCTATCCCAAACAACAATTTGCACAGGCGGTCGATTACCGTGATGCATTAATGATTGGTAGCCCACAGCAAATAATTGAAAAAATGCTCTACCAGTATGAATTATATGGTCATCAGCGCTTCATGGCACAAATTGATTTTGGCGGCGTGCCTTTTGATAAGATTGCCAAAAATATCGAGCTGATTGCTACAGAAATTATGCCTGCGATTAAGAAACATACGGCGAAGAAGTAAGAGGCGAATAGGATGAAGATAGTAGGAATTTCCGGCTCAAACGTAGGAACCAAAACAAGAACAGCAATGGATTACACACTCAAAATGGCACGTGAGAAATACCCGGATGCAGAAATGATATTACTTGATCTTGCGGAATATCAAATGGTCTTCAGTGATGGACGTGATTACAGGGAATATGAAGGGGATACAAAATTTGTTGCTGAGACCATTATGGCAGCAGATGCCTTAATCATCGGTACCCCCATATTCCAAGCCTCTATTCCAGCGACATTAAAGAACATTTTTGACTTATTACCAGTCCATGCGTTCCGAGATAAAGTCGTCAGTATGCTTGTCACGGCTGGTACGGCCAAACATTATTTGATGGTGGAGCAGCAACTAAAACCGATTTTATCGTATATGAAGGCTCATATCGTCCCAACTTACGTATTTATTGAAGAAAAGGATTTCCATCGGAAGGAAATTATTAATGATGATGTTATCTTCCGAATGGAGCGATTAGTGGAAGATACTGTTCTCCTGGTCGATGCCTATGTGAAGATAAGGGAAGCGAAAGATGCGGAATATGATTTTTAATAAGTAATGAGGTTAATTAAACAAACGGAAGCTAGTGCCTGCTCATGGGGTTCTTGCTTTCGTTTTTTTTATTGCTTGTGTACATAGTTGATCTCCTTAGATTCCTCCAAACTTGGCTTCTTTGTTGTTTATATTCAGTTTAAATAGGGGTGTTACTATCCGATTATAAGAAACAATGTTGATTGGAGGAGGAGTTTAATTGAATCAATTAGACAGAAAAAGAATAGAACCAAAACATGGTGATTGGGCTGTTGAAGCAAAAGGACTCGTCAAAGCATTTGGCGACAATGTAGCGGTGGATGGTGTAGATTTGAACGTGCGAACTGGTTCGATCTATGGCGTGCTAGGACCTAATGGGGCAGGGAAGACTACCACAATTAGTATGCTGGCCACTTTACTTCGTCCGGATGCTGGATCGGCGCGAATCTTCGGGCACGATGTGACGAAGGAGTCGCAAATCGTCCGTCAATTGATCGGTGTGACCGGTCAATATGCTTCGGTCGACGAGTCACTCAGCGCAACCGAGAACCTGATCATCTTCTCCCGGCTACTCGGATTGGGACGTGCAGCAGCACGACAAAAAGCAGAGGAGTTGCTTGAGGAATTTGGTTTAACGGAAGCTGCAAGACGGCCGCTCAGAAATTTCTCAGGTGGTATGCGTCGGCGACTGGATCTGGCCGCAAGTCTTATTGCCCAGCCGCCGCTAATTTTTCTAGACGAACCGACTACTGGGTTAGACCCACGTACTCGTGCTCAGATGTGGGATACGATCCGTCGTCTAGTGAAGACGGGGTCAACCGTACTATTAACAACTCAATACCTTGATGAAGCAGATCAACTGGCTGACCGGATCGCAGTTATAGATCGAGGACACGTCGTTGCCGAAGGTACATCGGATGAACTGAAAGCCTCTGTAGGTACCTCGTCATTGCATCTGAGTGTGCAAAATTCACAGGATATTTCGAGTGTTTGTAAGATCATTGAACGAGTCCTTAAGGTCCAATCTAATGTGTCGGCTGAAGCCGGAAAAGTAACTGCACCGATGGCGAATGTGGATCTGGTCACAGATTTGTTAATCGCTCTTCGGGAGACAGGAATTCAATTAAATGAGATGAGTGTGCAGAAACCGACCCTCGACGAGGTGTTTCTAGCCATTACTGGTCATGGCGTGGAGAAGAACGCCCAAGAGGACACTTCAGGTGTGGCCAAAAAATCAAACAAAGCTGAGGTGGCGGGAGTATGAATACTACTTCAATCAAGCCAGGCGTTGAACGTAAACTGAAAAACCACACGGGCTTTGGTCAGTCGGTAAGAAATTCATTTACGATGGCTTATCGTGGTCTGCTGAAGATTCGGCGTACACCAGAGCAATTATTTGATGTTACACTCCAGCCAATTATCTTTACCTTGATGTTTACTTACATCTTTGGTGGAGCCATCTCTGGTGATGTACTCAGTTATTTGCCCCTCATCATTCCTGGAATCCTCGTTCAGACCGTGATCACGACTTCGGTCGTCACTGGCGTTCAATTGCGAGAGGATATGGATAAAGGTGTATTTGACCGATTCAAGTCACTGCCTATCGCACGTATTGCACCGCTGGCAGGAGCACTCTTGGCTGATACTATTCGGTATACCATAGCAACTGTACTTACTTTTACGATGGGATATATTATGGGTTATCGCCCTGCCGGAGGTCTAGGTCACGTCGCCATCGCCGCTGTACTCGTCATTTTCTGTGCTTGGTCGATCAGTTGGATCTTCGCTTTCTTTGGTGTAATAGCTCGCACGGCTTCAAGCGTACAAGGGATATCCATGATTGTGTTATTTCCGCTCACGTTTCTATCCAATGCGTTCGTACCGGCAGATACTTTACCTAACTGGCTCCAATGGTTTGTGAAATTCAATCCGATTTCGCATCTTGTCACCGCTGTTCGAGATCTTACTAACTCAGGGACCGTAGGTTGGGATTTGGCTATTTCTCTCATCGGCGCTGTCGTCATTGTAGCGATCTTTGCACCTATTACAGTACGCGCATATATGCGTAAAGCTTAGTACAGTAATGAACAGTCCCCTTGAAGATATTTCTTCAAGGGGTTTTTCAATGTCGTAGTTGTATTTCTCGTTGGAGCTCAGTATAATGAAAAAAACAAAAGTAAACGGGTGTTCATTGATGCAATATTTAAAAGATGACGTAAAAAACAGCATTCTTCAAGCGGCCTTGTCGGAGTTCAAACGGCATGGTTATTCAAATGCCTCCATGCGGCAAATTGCTAATTCGGCGGGGATCACGACAGGTAATATCTATCGTTATTTTAAGAATAAAGAAGATCTATTCCATGAGTTGATTCATCCGGTGTATGAGAAGTTCGTTCAATACATGATAGAGATCAAGGATGATTTAGATGATAACTGTGCGATAGATACCAACAATCCTCTTGATTATCTCCGTAAAGTAGAAAGCACGATCGTTGAACTATTCAAAGAATCGAATGTAGAGCTTCGCATTCTGTTGAATTTGAGCAACGGCTCTTCGTATGAACCCGTGAAGCAGGAATTGATTCAATTGGCAGCCCTTATTCTGGAGCAGGTCTTCATTCCCGGTGGAGATCAGCAGGATAAAGCAATGATTGAAAAATACAATTTGGCTCATATGTTAGCGGGAACCTTAATTGAAGGTGCATGTATTATTTTGCGCGATCATGAGGACGGAGAGACGGTTCGACAATTGGTAGACGAATTGATGCGAGTATACTGTGCAGGGATTATTTCAAGATTAAAAATATAGAATTAAATTTTTTTGGGATAAAAATGAACGCTTGTTCATTATCTATTTTATGGATAGGAAAAAGTAGAGGAGGGGATAGCAAGAATGCAAAAGGTTATTAAATGGCGTTGGGTTATTCTCGCTTTGTGGCTGGTAGTCACAATCGTATTAGCTGTGTTCCAACCGGACGTGAATGCCATACTACGTCAAAGAGGTCAAGATCCGCTGAAAGAGAACAGCCCGTCGAAGGTCGCAGCTTCGATCTTGAATAAGATGAGTCCGAAGGGCGGTTCGAGCAACATCATCGTGTTCCATAAGCCGGAGAAATTAACGGAACAGGATATGAAACAGATTGAGACGGGAATTGGCAGTATCAAGGCTAATGAAGCTGAGCTAGGCATCGGCGATATGTTAGATCCGTTTTCCATACCGGATGCGAAATCGTCCCTCATATCTGAAGATCAGACGACTTTAATGGTAAGCTTTAGCCTGGATAAGAAAGAGCGCGAAATCGATGATATCAAGGAAGAATTCAACCAAACGTTGAAGGACGTAAAGGTACCATTTTATTTAACAGGCGAGGAATTCATTCAGAATGATTATCTGAAGGCATCTGAGAAGGGTGTCGAGAAGAGTGCAATTCTAACCGTTATCTTTATTCTTGCTGTATTAATTATTATGTTCCGCTCGATCATCATACCATTCGTTTCGCTACTCGCAGTAGGCATTACTTATCTCTGTTCGATGGGGATTGCAGCCCAGCTCATCGATAAATTTCATTTCCCGTTGACCAGCTTGACACAAATGCTGCTTATCGCAATTCTATTCGGGATTGGGACCGACTATAACATTCTCTTGTTTAATCGGTTTAAGGAAGAGCTCGCACATGGGAAATCGACGGATGAGGCTATTATTGCGACATATAAGACCGCAGGTAAGACCATTGTTTACAGTATTTTAACGGTCTTTATCGCATTCGCAGGATTGAGTTTCTCAACCTTCGGGATCTATCAATCGGCTAATGTCGTTGCGATCGGAGCAGTCATACTATTGCTTGAGATCTTGACATTAACACCGTTTATTATGAAGACACTCGGAGCAAAATTATTCTGGCCAACGAAGAAAGTGACTGGGCATAAGGAGAACAAATTCTGGGCGAAGATGACATCGACAGCGGTCAAATACCCAGTATTGACGACAGCTATCATCGTTATCATGATGATTCCAGTTCTGTTATCCAGTGGACAAAAGTTGTCCTTCGACCAATTGAAGGAATTGGGAGACGGTTACGATTCGACGCATGGCTTTAATATCGTAGCTGAGCATTTCAGCCGGGGGCAGGCTCTGCCGACGACAGTCGTCGTAGAGAACAACAAAGCTATGGATAATAACGAGTCCTTGGGTGTCATCGATAAATTGACAGATAAATTAAAGGAAATCGATGGCGTGAAAAAAGTCGCGAGCGTGACCCAACCGCAATCGGAGCCGATTGATGACTTCTATATTAGTTCGCAGACAGAGACAGTCGCGGATGGCATTCATGATACGAAAGACGGCGTAGATCAGATTCAGGATGGTATCCAGCAGATGCAAGAGAAATTGGTTAGCCCTGACTTTTCTAGCGTAGACCAACTTGTCTCGGGTACGGGTCAAGTACAGCAAGGTTATACCCAAATTACCGATGCAATCAATCAAGTGGCGCAAGGTATCGACCAAGGGGCGGGTGGTGCTGCAGATCTTCGGGATGGCATTAAACGACTCCATGCTGGTCTTAATACCGTTGCAACTGAAACCGCGACATTAAGTAACGGCATGGCGCAATTGAATCAGGGTTACAAAGCCTTGGGTGATGGTTATGATCAATTGGAGAGTAAATTGCCAGCGATTCAGCAGGGTCTTGCCGGAATGAATGGATTAATCGGAGGGCTGGGCGCTAAGTATAGCGATTTGAGCCAAGATCCAGATTACCTGACGTTGAAGCAGACGGGTACAGGACTTGAATCTGGGATGGCGCAGATTATTGGTGGTTTCCAAGAGCTGAACAATAATTATACGCAACTGAACGATAATTTTGCCAAGGCTTCAGAAGGGCTTCAGCAGATCGCAGGGGCGCAGACCCAAATAACTACAGGCCTTGCAAGCTTATCCTCTGGTACGGATGCACTCGTGAATGGTTTGAAGGAGGGCGCTGCAGGCAACCGTGAGATTGCTATGAATATGAAGAAGTTGAATGAAGGTCTTGCTGGTGTTAAAGATGGACAACAGAAGCTCTCAACCGGGTTATCCCAACTATCCGATGGCATGACGCAATTAAAAGACGGACTAGGCAAAAGCGGAAACGGTTTAGGGGATATCTCGGATGGTCTTGATAAGACAGGAAACTTCATCACTGAATTAAATTCATCCAAAACCTTCTTTATTCCACGTGAAGCTTTGACGAATGAGGATTTCAAGAGTTCATTGAATAATTTCATGTCAAAAGATCGAACCATTTCGAAATGGATTGTCATTTTAGATTATGATCCTTATTCTCCGGTAGCGCTGGAGACAATCGAGAAAATCAACGACACAATGAGAAGTGGTTTGAATGGGACGGTACTGGCCGAAGCTAAATTCGGGGCCACAGGACCAAGTTCAACGACATATGATATGAATGCAGCTCAGGTAGAATCGTTCAGTAGTACAGCGATTATTATCATTGCGGGTATATTCTTAGTATTATTATTCGTTATTCGGAAGTTCTGGCCGTCCGTGTATATTATCCTGTCATTGTTAGCTTCGTATTATGTTGCTATGGCGGCTTCGAACATCGTCGCGGAATATATCATCCATGCGGATGGGGTATCCTCCTTCGTGCCGTTCTTCTCCTTCATCATAATCGTGGCTGTCGGGGTGGACTATAGTATCTTCCTCATGATGCGATATAAGGAACATGAAGATTTGCCAATAGGTGAAGCGATAATCCACGCAGCGAAACATGTGGGCGGAGTCGTTATCTCAGCTATGATTATTCTAGGGGGGACCCTTGCGACGTTGGCACCATCAGGTCTGATCTTGCTTATTGAATTAGCGGTGGCGACGATTGTAGGTCTAATTGTACTCTGCTTTATCTTTCTGCCCATGCTGCTTCCAGCGCTTATGGTACTGCCTGATGCCATCAAGAACAGAAAAAAAACTTCTAACAGTGAGAACCTCGTTTTGAAAATTTCAAATAAATAATTTTTTGTGAAAGATGATCAAGAATACCTTGACCATCTTCCTAAACTGAGACCCGTAAGATGGAAACTTTGAAAAAAGTGACCCTCTTACGGGTCATTTGTGTTGTACACCGAACAATCGACCAAAAAAAGATGACTTCTGATAAATTCAGAAGCCACCTCTTGATTATCGCATATTAGATTGATGTTATGACTTACGAGAATGAACTCTTTCTCCCTGTACCCAAACTTCACGGATGTTCTCCGGTCTGGCAAGATACATAATCTTTTGGAAAACATCACCAAGTTCCTCGTTAGTCTGAAAAACTGGTATTTTTGCAGAGGCTAATGTCGTATCGATAATTTGTACGTCCCAAGCGTAGTTCGCTTCAATACGGCCGATGGGTAAGCTGAGGCTTTCACCGCCTCCAGCGGTAGCTAGATAGAAAGCTTCGTTAATGGTGATGCGTGAATTCGATACACCACGTTCTTCAGCAGGAAGCTTCGTATTCACACCATCTTCTAGCATTCGAGATGAGATGACAGCTTGTCTAGCATTATCGAAAAGACTTGGCGAGAAACCACCAGAAATATCAGATCCTAATCCAATTTCAACCTCTTTGGCATGTAAATGCGCGATTGGAATTACGCTATTAGCGAAATAAGCATTTGAGATAGGGCAATGACATATCGCCGTACCCGTATTAGCAAATAAGTCTGCATCGGCATCATCTATGAAATTACAATGAGCCATAACCGATTTGTCGCTTAATAAGCCAAAATCATGTAAAGCAAATGCATCATTCTTGTCGAAACGATCCTTCACATAACCATGTGCCCAATCACTTTCACTGCAATGTGATTGTATGTGAGTATCATATTTGGCAGCTAGAGCTCCAAGCCCTTGCAGAGCCTCATCCGTACAGCTTGGAATGAACCGTGGAGTAACGACAGGGTAGACCCCTTGCTTCGATGTTTTGGCTAACTCCTTGACTGCAACAATAAATTCCTCTGTATCCGCTAACGCAGTTTGCGTATCTCTGTCTCGATAATAGTCTGGGGTATTCTCTGGATGATCCATAACTACTTTTCCAACCAAACCACGTTGTCCTTGCTCTGCACAAATCTTAGCAAGCAATATACTTGCTTCTTTGTGAACCGTAGCAAAGTATAGTGCTGTAGTAGTACCGTTTGCAAGCAAGGTGCTTACTACATCTTGGTAGACTTTTTGGGCAAAATCTACATCTGAAAATTTCGACTCAAGTGGAAACGTGTAGGTGTTTAACCAATCGGAGAGTGGGATATCTAAGGCCGTTCCCGATTGGGCCCATTGCGGTGCATGGACATGCAAATCAATAAAACCAGGCAAGAAATATTGACCTTCAGTTAAACGATGAAAGTTCTCTTGGCCTTGATAAGCATCTAGTAAGGTCTGATAGTCAGCATCTTCTGGGGCAACGACTTGTTCGATCATCCCGTTTGCATTGATGCAGAACAGATGATCTTTTAGAATGCTTACTTCTTTAGGTGACTTAGCGGAAAAAGCAGTTCCTAGAAAAATTTGCGAATATTTTGTCATAATATACACCTTATTGTTCGTATTTTTGTTAAATTATCCTTTATATTATAGGGGATAGATAGGGTAAAGTCTAGAAGATCAACATATAGCGGTGAGTTATAAATACAAGTATAATAACATATAGGACTCATCAAATAGTACATAAGTTGTACATACAGACTCAAAATAGAAGGAGACATCATGGGGAATTATCAAATTTGTGATTTTTGTGGGAATTTAACTGAGAAAAACTACATAAAAATGTGCGCGGACTGCGAAGAGATGTATAACAAAATACGTAGTATTGTTGAGGTTCACCCAGATACAATAGTTTTGGATCTTTCGAACCAAACTGGAATCAGTGTAAGTCGAATTTTGTCCTTTGTAAGGAATGGTTATTTTACGATGAAGGAAGGAAACGTTGAGGTACGTAAGTAACATGCATAACCATGTTTAGCCGATAGTCCTTGGATTTCCAAGTAAGAATGGCTGTTTCATAGATCACATCCATTAGGATGTGATCTATTGTTTTGTTGAGTTAATATTTTTTTATTTGCTCTTATTTGATGTCCCTTTTCCGAGTCATGAAGTGTTAAACCAAATAAAAGGATGAATCGAGGTGTAGCGTAGAGTTGGATTCTATAGAAGAATACGTGAGACGAGTCAAAGCTGGAGAGGTGGAATATTTTCAGCCGATTGTTGAAATGTATCAAAGACAGATCTATGTCTATTGCTGCCGAATGCTTGGTTGCCGGCAAGACGCACAAGACGCTGTTCAAGATATCCTATTCAAAGCATATACGAAGCTGGAATTGTATGAGCCAAGAGCATCATTCTCGTCATGGCTATATAAAATCGCTTATCATCATTGTCTTAACTTATTGCGTAAGCGTCGCATCCATCAGCGGGTAATGCAGTTGTTCAAACCATTAGATATAACAGAAAGTACGGAGCAAAAGCTAGATAAGCAATGGTTTAGCGCACCATTAGAATATGCTATGTCCAAGTTGTCGGTAGATGAGCGGAATTTACTTGTATTAAGAATTTTTGAAGAGAAGCCTTTCGCTGAAATCGCTGAAATTCTGGGTAAAAATACGGAGGCAGTGAAGAAAAAATATTTGCGGCTTAGGCAAAAAACCATGAAGCTGATCGAAGAGAAGAAAGGAGCGGAGCAATGCGAGATACAGGAGAATCTGATCAAGATCAAGTTTTGAGAAGCATGGAGATAAGAGAAATAGAAGAAGATTTCAACGTATCTCCCATTATTATGGACAAAATACATCAAGTACATCATTTCAAAACGCCAAAACGGAAATTTAAAGGCCGGAGACCTGTATTCATTACCATCATATCCGCAGTTCTTCTTCTTTCATCTTTAACAGCGTATGCCAGTTCACAATGGATACATATCAGAAATAAGGAAGGTAAGATCGTCATTTCGACAAAAGAGCAGCAGTACAATCAATTTGGGGAGTATTTTGCCCAGCTACT
Source organism: Paenibacillus segetis (assembly GCF_014639155.1). NCBI lineage: Bacteria > Bacillati > Bacillota > Bacilli > Caryophanales > Paenibacillaceae > Paenibacillus > Paenibacillus segetis. Next base: position 2,076,444 of record NZ_BMFT01000001.1, on the reverse strand, counting down.
TAACAAATATCTAGATGAACTGAAGAAGAAGTTGGATCCGGGAGAGCTTGCTGTCTACTATATAAAAGATGAGCAGATTAATGAAGCGGATAAATGGAATCCCCTTCGATATTATTATAGGCCAATTCTACACCGAAATTATGATGATTTGGCGAAAGAAATGAAGGAGACAGATGCTCCATTTATCCAGGAACCTACTTTTGTACCCGAAGGTTACATCTTTGAGAGCGGTAATATTTCAACCCAATTCGATTATTTTGCTAATACACCGGAATATCAAAATATTCTTGATGAGTTGAAGGGAATGGCAGAAACTTCTCAAGAAGATAAAGCACTATTTTATAAAATAGTCCCATGGTCAAAAGCCGTATCCACGATAATAAAGTATCAAAAGGGAGAACATGAGTTAACGATCATTGCCTTTGCTAAGTCTTCGGATTCGCCGGCTCAGATTTATACTAATAATGCGGAAAAGTTGATCGTCGGTGGAACAGAAATGCTCTTTTATACGAATTCAACGGGCTCTAAAACCCAGCAAGTTGGTCATAGACTCACATGGCTTGACGAGAACAAACATGCATTATTTATGATCCTGGACGATCCGAAGGACCCCTTATCAAGGGATATCTTTGCAAAAATTGCTGAAGGTATGATTTACCAATAAACTAAAGACTTCTTTTCATATGATTTTAACAAACTGTCCCTTTTATGGTAAATGAGGTGTTATACCTAATGAACTTAAAATTTATCAGGCCAATTGGCCGAAGGGAGCAGAAATGAACATGTATGTAACTAAAGCAAATAAGGTAAAAGTCATATTATCACTGACCGCGGTTATGATGATCGCCGGAACATCCAGTGCATACGCCAAACCTAAATCAGTATCGCAATTGGAACTAAATCAGGTGTCTGCTGTTACACAAGCTAAATCGGAGAAAACACTTTCAATCCAGGATCAAATCAACAAACTGAGTGCTGGGCTAAAGCCAGGTCAAATGATTGCTTATTATGTTAAAGACAAAAAGCAAAATCCGCTCGATCAAATCTCTTTTATGGGAAAAGGCTTTGTGTATCAGGATTACAACACGTATCTCGTCAAAGCGAAGAAAACGAATGCCCCGGCTCTTACACAGCCCGCAGACCTTCCAAAAGGATACAAATTTACAAATGGGCTATTGTATCTTCAGGATCCCGATAAATCATCGGATTTGTACAAGAAGCTAGAGAAAGAACTAAAGGCACAAGCGGCAAAGGGAGGAAAATCAATCTACTCCACAAAGTTTGAGGCAAATGAAGTATTCAGTTCAGTCCTTAAGTATATAAAAGGTAAAGTAGAAGTAGTTGTTGTTGCAACGCGTATACAGCCTTCATCGCCACTAGATGGAACACCTGTACCGTTTACTAATCCTAATATAACAGAGGAAGCCATTAAAATTGGCGGAATAGAGTGCATCTACACAAACGATAAGAAGGGACTAGACCATTTGGATTGGTCGGATACGGAAAATCAGGTGCGTTATACGATTTGGGCAGAGAGTGCCAAGTCAGATGTCCTTAGTTTTGCGCGTAACATGCTAGAAAGTTAATCACGCTTTCCCTTACCCGGCTTGTTCGCGATGGACTAGACTATTCAAACCGCCGAATGATATGATGGGTTATGGGTGAAGAAAATGACGACTAATGAAAAAACAAATGCAGAAAGCAATAACGAGCAAGAAACCATGTCCAAAGAGAAATGGGATGAACTAATCAGGGCTGTTCGTCATAATGGCCTCGTGTCATTGAAAAAGCATTTTGACGAAGTCGAGGTTCAAGTGTTAAATCAGGAGATGTATGGTCCGGTCTTTATTTATCAAGTGAAGGATGATTCAAATGACGTTTATGCATGTGGCTTTTTCCTTCGCGAATTGATCACTCTATTCCAGTCGGATAGAAATCCAGCTGAATGGATGGCATCATTTTTCGTCGAATTGATGAAGACCAAAGGAGGCAACTTGCTTCCGAAACCACCTGAAAGTGAAGAGGAGACAATCGCTCTTATCGACAAGGTGCTGGTTCCACAATGCGTAAAGGCAGTGCAAGAAGAATTCGCACCGGAGAAGGTTCATGCGGGGCTTGAATTGAACGAAGAACACGGTCCAGTAATTGAAGCTGGATTCCCGTCCATCCGGGAAGGAAACAATGTGTGTGCTTTTCCGGTTCATTTATTGTTTACGCATTTAATGCTAAATCGAGATCCTTCAGAATTACTGCTTCAAGGATTGTACAAAATCCGTGAAGAACATGGAATGAATTAAGCACAGATTTATATATTGGAGATAATTCATTTCAAAGTAATGAACAATATAAACAACACGCCGAATATTAAATAGGGCGTGTTGTTTTTTTTGCGCGAACAATTCTTATATTCGGGGAAGGACTTTCCTTGCGGCCAGAAAAAGCCAGGTACATAGAACAAATGGCATCGTTAGAGTTGGGAGTCCATATGGCACAAGCCAGGTGTCTACGCCGGCTGTAATAAGTACTGTTAATACGGATGCTATAATTCCAGTCACAGGAACTAAGATGTTCTTCGTACTAAAAACAGCACCGACGGCCAGAATGGTTAATACGGCATTAAATCCGTAAAGTCCTGAATTTAGTAGTGAAACCTCTGCTCCTAATCCATAGGCGGTAAGTAAAGCAACGAAGGATCCTATGACAGCATATAAACCAAGCTTCCAATCTGCCCAAAACACCCCAAATAAAATCAAAATGCCAGACCACAATCTATCTTGGAAATATACCTGTCCAATCCCATTAACCAGTCCATGAATCCAATCCATTGTACCTCCTGGATGTAGCAACCAGTGGGAAAGATCTTGAGGGACGAGGCTTGGACTTAACTGGAACATTTCCAATTGGTAAGAAGCGAGAAACAGAAACCAAGTCAATATGATATAAGGAAACGTAAGAACCGGAATCTTTGTGTTTCGCATCAAATGCATCATAGCAGCCGTAAAAAGAGTTGCAACTGCGGCTCCCGCCAAAGCGAATACCCATCGCAGCCCCCCCTCTAAATTCAAGAATAAAGCGATTCCGGCTAACACCGGGTTATAACCGAGTAGACCCTGGTTAATAATGGTTTTATCGGCTCCACCAAATCGTCCAATTAAAGTGGCCATGACTGCTGATAGAAATACGATAGAACCTAACGAAATAGAGGATAGCATGATTGCTATTAGAATAATGAATCCAGTGACAGCATTCTCAATCAATATGACTTGGGAGATGCCTTTGAAGGTAACAGAAATCAAAGAAGATAACGTTCCTTCACGTAATATAATTCGTTTGTCTATTTGCATAATGATCCCCATTCTTCAAGATTAATTTAACAATATTTGCATACATTAACACGTTTATGTAAATGGTAATGTCATCAAGTCTGTATTTTTCGGTTGATTTAGTATTCACATAAAAGAGGGAAATTAAAGATTTTTAAATAAAAATGAAGGAGGCTAAACCATGCACTTATTACCACGTGAGATTGACAAGCTTATGATCGTAGTAGCCGCTGATCTTGCCAAACGGAGAAAAGAGAGAGGACTCAAACTAAACATTCCAGAGGCTATTGCTTATATAACCTATGAAGTACTAGAAGGGGCGCGGGATGGCAAAACAGTTACTCAATTAATGGAGTATGGCGCATCCATATTAAAGCGTGAAGATGTTATGGAGGGGATACCGGAAATCCTTTACGATATCCAAGTCGAAGCCACTTTTCCAGATGGGACAAAGCTGGTAACTGTACATAGTCCAATTTCATAACTAAGAAATTAGATAGAAGGAAGAAGGAATACTCAAATGATACCCGGCCAATGTTTTTTGAAAGAAGAAGATATTATTTGTAATGTTGGAAGAACTGCCTCGAGAACTAGAGTGAAAAACAAGGGAGATCGGCCAGTTCAAGTCGGATCTCACTTTCACTTTTATGAAGTAAATGAAGCCCTTGAGTTTAATCGTGAAGATGGTTTTGGTAAACATTTGAACATCCCAGCGGGTACGGCGGTCCGTTTTGAACCAGGTGATGAAAAAGAGGTTGAACTCGTTAATTACGCAGGTGAACGCCGTGTTTATGGATTTAACAACAAGACGGATGGATCCGTGGAAAGTGGTTGCCAACAATGAGTTTCAGAATGCCTAGAACCCAATACAATCAATTGTATGGACCAACAACAGGGGATTCAGTACGTCTCGCAGATACAGATTTAATCATTCAAATTGAGAAAGATTATACCTCGTATGGCGACGAAGTCGTGTTTGGCGGCGGGAAAGTCATTCGGGATGGTATGGGTCAACATCCTTTAGTAACACGCGGAGATGGAATCCCAGACGTGGTTATTACTAATGCAATAATATTGGATTACACCGGGATCTATAAAGCAGATATTGGGATCCGTGATGGTAAGATTGCGGGAATTGGAAAAGCTGGTAATCCATTAGTGATGGATAGCGTGACCATTATCATCGGAGCTTCAACAGAGATCATTGCAGGCGAAGGTATGATTGTCACTGCAGGTGGAATAGACACTCACGTTCACTTTATAAATCCTGGGCAAATAGAAACGGCATTATCTTCAGGACTTACGACTCTCATTGGTGGAGGTACAGGTCCTGCAGCGGGTTCAAAAGCTACGACCGCTACCCCTGGAGAATGGAATATCCATCGCATGCTGGAGGCAGCAGAGGGGATGCCCATTAATGTAGGTTTCACAGGAAAAGGACAAGCTGCAGCTGAAGAGCCACTTGCGGAACAAATCCGTGCCGGCGCGATTGGACTGAAGGTCCATGAGGACTGGGGAGCTACAGCATCAGCAATTGATCATTCGTTAAGAGTTGCTGATAAATATGATGTACAAGTAGCGGTTCACGCGGATACCTTAAATGAAGGTGGCTTCATGGAGAACACAATGGCTGCTATCAAAGACCGCGTTATTCATATGTACCATACGGAAGGTGCTGGCGGAGGGCATGCTCCAGATTTAATAAGATCGGCCAGCTATATGAATGTTCTACCGTCATCTACAAGTCCAACTTTACCCTATACGGTAAATACAATAGATGAACATTTAGACATGTTAATGGTGTGTCACCATTTGAATCCCTCAATTCCAGAGGATCTTGCCTTTGCAGACTCACGAATTCGACGCGAAACCATTGCTGCGGAGGATGTCCTTCAAGATATGGGTGTATTTAGTATGGTTAGCTCGGATGCGCAAGCTATGGGACGAATTGGTGAAGTAATTATTCGGACATGGCAAACAGCTGACAAAATGAAAAAACAAAGAGGTAGCATGCAAGGGGATAGCGAGCTGTCAGATAATGTTCGTGCAAAGCGCTATATTGCCAAATACACGATCAATCCAGCCATTACACATGGAATTTCTGAGTATGTAGGTTCTATTGAAATTGGAAAAATCGCTGACCTTGTCATTTGGTCACCCGCATTTTTTGGGGCGAAGCCTGAAATGATCCTTAAGAATGGAATGGTAGTTCAAGGGTTAATGGGGGATGCCAATGCATCCATTCCAACACCACAACCTTATATCTATCGTCCGATGTATGCCCACTATGGGAAGGCTCTTTCGAAAAGCTCTGTCACTTTTATCTCACAATCCGCCTATGATCTCAAAGTGCATGAGCGATTAGGATTAGAGAAAATCATTCTCCCGGTGCATGGGATTAGAAAACTAACTAAAAAAGATATGAAGCTGAACTTCGAAACACCTGATATTACGGTTGATCCACAAACGTACGAGGTTAGGGTAAACGGAGAACTCATTACATGCGAACCAGTCGATAAGGTACCGATGGGGCAACGCTATTTCTTATTTTGAGGTGAGGACTATGATTATCGAAAGTATTGTAACCAATATTGAAAACTTAGATAAAGCGACAATTCAAAAACATCATATAGAAAAGGTTTATCTCGAAAGTACTGATTTAACCAAACGAATCCAAAGGGTTACAACAGATCATGGTAAAGAAATTGGAATTCGCTTAAAGGATCAGCGCGACCTTGTGGCAGGGGATATTCTATTCATGGATGATAAGAACATCATTGTGATCGACGTCCTCTCTGACGACTTAATCGTGATAAGCCCACGAAATTTGCAGGAGATGGGTTCGATCGCCCATCAATTAGGGAATCGCCATCTCCCAGCCCAATTTGAAGAAAATGAAATGTTGGTTCAATACGATTATCTTGTTGAAGATTTATTGAAACAACTTAACATCCCTTATAGCCGGGAAAAAAGGAAGGTAAAACAGGCATTCCGTCACATCGGCCATAGTCATGGATAAGAACTGTCTCTTATTGTTCCAACTTTGTGATTCAAACTTTCCAACAGGGGCATTTAGTCATTCGTATGGTCTTGAGAGTTACATTCAGGAAAACAAAGTACATGATCAAGCAACTTTAACCGAATGGCTACTTGTGTATGTAAATGAACAGCTTGTCTATTCCGACGGACTAGCTTCCCGCTTTATATTCGATGCATTACAGGATAATGATCTGGATACGGTATGGAAGTTTGATCGGCTGTTAACGGTTCAAAACTTGCCGCGTGAAACCAGAGAAGGCACGCAGAAAATGGGTGATCGTATGTTAAATCTAGTTGGATCATTGTATGAAGCACCTGTGTTGTCCTTATATAGGGAAAGGATCAATAAGAAGCAAAGCTTTGGACATCCGGCCATCGTATTTACGATGATCGGGCACCATCTTGGAGTTTCGAAGCAAACTACGCTTATATACTATTTGTACTCCGTTATAACCAGTCTAGTGCAAAATGCAGTACGTGCTATCCCTTTAGGTCAGACTGCTGGTCAGATAACGATTCAACAATTTCAAGGTGTGATATTGGAAGCAACGGACAAGATTCAAAGTCTAGACGAAGAAGATTTTGGCATCACATCGCCAGGTCTGGAATTATCGCAAATGAGACATGAACGTGTGAATATTCGGATTTTCATGTCTTAATATTAGTCAAAGGAAGCAGGGGATGATGATGGAACCGATCAAAATCGGAGTTGGTGGGCCTGTTGGAGCAGGAAAAACATTGCTCGTTGAGAAATTAACCCGGCACTTAGAGGGTGATATCAGCATGGCGGTGGTAACGAATGATATCTATACCAAAGAAGATGCCAAATTTCTGATGGAAAATGGAGTTCTACCTGCAGATCGTATTATAGGTGTTGAAACAGGTGGATGCCCTCATACCGCAATCCGTGAAGATGCTTCTATGAATTTTGCTGCGATTGATGAGTTGAAAGAAAGACATCCCGATGTTGAGCTTATTTTTGTGGAGAGCGGCGGCGATAATCTTGCGGCTACCTTCAGTCCTGAATTGGTTGATTTCTCTATCTACATAATCGATGTAGCACAAGGGGAGAAGATTCCGCGTAAAGGTGGTCAAGGGATGATTAAATCTGATTTATTCATTATTAATAAAACAGATTTAGCCCCTTATGTTGGAGCAAGCCTTGAAGTTATGGAGTCTGACACGAAGGTATTTCGCGGAAATAAGCCCTTTGTATTTACTAACTTGAAAGATAATACAGGCCTTGATCAAGTCATCACCTGGATTAAAGAGCATGTATTCTTAAAGGGATTGGAATAGATGAAGGATTGGACAGGAATTCTGCAATTAGAGGCAGAAGATAGGAACGGAAAGACAGTCGCCAATAAGGTGTATTTTCAAGGGGCGCTTAAGGTCATGCGTCCTATTTATCATGACGATTCTGGACAAGCTTGTTACTATATTCTAAATCCAGGCGGTGGATATTTAGACGGGGATCGTTATCAAATGAAAATTTCATTAAAGGAACAGGCCCGGCTAACATTAACCACACTATCGGCTACAAAAATATACAAGACACCGAACCAACCCGCTTATCAAGAAACAGAAATAACCCTTAAGAAGGGCAGTTATCTGGAGTATATTACGGATCCGCTTATCGGTTATCAAGATGCACGGTATAAACAAAAAACGGTCATAAGAATGGAGAAGGGGGCTACATTCCTTTATTCAGATATGATTACTTCGGGATGGTCACCGGAAGGAACACCATTTAGTTTTAATCTGCTTCAATTATTTACTGAGATCTATTTGGATGATGAATTGGTAGCTTATGATCATATTAAATTAAATCCTGTTATTCATCATATGGCTGCTATTGGTTTTATGGAGGAATATTCGCATTTGGGATCCATGATTGTAGTTGGAGAGCAAGTGAATCATGATCTTCTAGATCAGTTGTATCACGCGATGGATGAAGACCCACAACAATATAGGTTGGGGTTATCGTTACTACCTGTTGCCGGGATGATGATTAGAATTTTAGCTAACTCGACGCAAACGATAGAGAAAATACATAATACATACCACGAAATCATCACCCGACAATTTTTTAATACAACCCCAAGCTTTTTAAGAAAATACTAATGTCCGAAGCCCAGCAATCAAAATGGTTGCTGAGTTTTTTCTATGAATTTTTGCGTAATCCCTTCATATAAATCAGATGTAGTTCATTTACTTGAGCGAGATTCACAATTCTAAAACGAATGGGTGATGTATGAAATTTATATGGAATCGTTATATGTTAGGTGTATTCGTCATTCATATCCTCGGATTCATTGCCTTATTTACAGTAATACCTGCTCATCCATCCTTTATTGGGATGGGAATCGCGGCGTATGTCTTTGGGCTTCGTCATGCATTTGATATTGATCATATTGCTGCAGTAGATAATACAATCCGTAAATTAATTGCACAGAAAAAAGATCCAAGGGGAGTAGGGTTCTACTTCTCATTAGGTCATTCAACCGTTGTCCTTTTATTAGCGGTATTAACCGCCATTTCCGTTAAATTTGTTGCAAAATACATGTCTAGCATGCAAAATATAGGCGGTATTATCGGGGTTACGGTATCCGGTGTTTTTCTAGTGTTCCTAGCTATTTTGAACTTCATTTTATTTATACAACTATGGACTACGTTTCGTAAAATGAAAGAAGAAAAACTTCACGAAGCAGAAATAGAAAAAATGTTCGAGGCGAAGGGCTTTTTCACACGTTATTTCAGGAAATTGTTTAACATGGTTACAAAAAGCTGGCATATTTACCCGATCGGATTCTTATTTGGTCTTGGGTTCGATACAGCAACAGAAATCTCATTGTTAACCATGTCAGCAGGGGCAGCGAGCAACCATCTTCCTGTCCTTGGGATCATTGCACTACCTTTATTATTTGCTGCAGGTATGAGCTTATTTGATACACTCGATGGGATGATGATGACAAAAAGTTATGCTTGGGCAAATGATCGACCAGTTCGAAAAATTTACTATAACTTAATTGTTACAGCGATTTCAGTCGTTGCAGCCTTAGCCGTTGGAGTAGTTGAATTGGTACAAATAACAACCGATAAACTTCACTTATCAGGTGGGTTATGGGATGTTATTGCATTAATCGACTTCGGTAATTTAGGTTATTTCTTAGTCGTAACTTTTTTGGTTATATGGGGTTTAGCCGTTTTTATATGGAAATACTTCAAAATTGAAGAGCGCTATACGGTAAAATAGCACCCATATTGCAATGAGCTGTAAAGTAATGGCATCCCGTGGGGGTACCCCTGCGTGGATGCCTTTTGTATTTCACATAATACTCCACTGTAATCCTTAGATCCGCACATTTATTTGTAGCAAAACGGGTGTTTGTCTAAACTTAGGATCTAAGAATTGAATACAATAGCATAAGTTTCCCAGGCATATTCCTATTCTAAGGAAGAAAGGGGTATTATAACGTTGGCCATTCGATACAGCGTCATCGTCCCAACCTTTAATCGTGCGGAGCAGCTGCTACTTACGCTCGTTTCGTTCGACAGAGTAACTTATGCGAAAGATCAATTCGAAATCATTGTAGTTGACGACGGTTCTACCGATGGAACCCAAGCATTGGTCGAGGGTTTCCAGACAGCAGTCCCGCTTTCCTATTTATGCAATGATGTACAGAGGGGGAGGTCTGTCACCCGGAATTTGGGATTGCGACATGCGAAGGGGTTATATGTAGTATTTTGCGATGCTGATTTTCTCGTACTGCCTGAATTTTTTCAAGTACTGGATGATTGTCATCGTGCTTATCCGAGAACCGTGTTATCCGGTATTCCATTTTCGTGGAACGATGCTTATACTCATTTTTACCCGGATTTCTCAAGTGATGAGAAACAAATGTGTCGGGATGTACTTACAAAGGTTGGCTTGTGGAACGATGAATTCGAAAGAAGTGATCACATCATTCCACTACTCACTCCGGATGATCTGATTAATCAGACGGATCGATTGTCGCAACTTCTCATTCCCGAGAAAATTGATCCAAACGTTCGTAAGCAATTCGCCAAGAGAGATGTTGCCCCTTGGCTAAAACTGATTACTCGCTGTGTTTCCATCAAACGTAGTTATTTAACTCGCGTTGGAGGGTTCAACGAACAATTTGTCAAATATGGGCTTGAAGATTGGGATCTAGGATATAGGTTGCATCGAAAAAAAATTCGTTTTCACAGCATTAAACAGGTTCTTGGGTATCATCAGGAACATCCGCATATTTATAGAGGGGAAGATGGGAATCTAGAAAACTTGAGAATCCTGTTCAGATCTAATGGCTTCAAGGATCCTGAATTGAACTTATTAGCCATCATGCCAGCATGGAATGATGTTGAAACATACAAACATACACTACGAGTTATACGCCGAGGAATGAGGTCAAGGTCTGAACGAACCACTTCTTTGTTGACGAGAAGAACGTTACAAATTGCTGCCAAGCAATTAGTACAAGGAAAACGCCCAGAAACATATAAAAGGTCGCTGCGGTCGATTCGTAATAAATTGAGAGCTTCGAAGAAAAAAGGGCAGTCTGCTCAATTGTTGAGTACCATTCTAGAAAAGTGTACTAATATTGTTGACGGATAGTTGGTTTCAGAAAGTACAACGAGGAATATCCCTAATATGGCGTTAAGTTCTTGTTAAATCAAAAGACAAGATCTTGATGCCTTATCTATGAAAAATAAAAAATGCCGGGGATAAACTTTTTTCATAAAAATCAAACTTTTTAGTTGTCCTGCATCGTCCTAGCAGATGAGTGTGATCGTGAGACACTTATATAAAGCGATGGAGGATGAAGCGAAATGAACCAGAAAACAAAGAATCTATTTAAAATGAGTGCCGTGGGATGTGCAGCAATGATCGGAGTGAGTGCAGTAAGCTTACCAATACATGCTATGGCATCTACACAACCCGTCACAAGCATCACCACTACTGCACTACCTACTGCTCAAAAGATTGCTAGTGTAAAAGTGCAAGAAAAAGTACTTAGTACCACGAGTAAGTACCTGACAACGAATATCAAAGTGCCGCAGTTATCGGGAATGCTAGATACGAAATATCAAGAAGAGTTGAATGATATCATTTTGTCTCATGCTGAAAAAGATCTGACTAAGTGGGAAAAGGATGCTGCGGAAACTGCGAAAAAGGCACAAGCAAATCATCAAGAGTTTCATCCGTACGACCTCTACATTAGTTACAACTTAAAGTCTGACGGCTCAGGTAATCCAGCTGGAGTTATTTCCTTGGAGGTTGTTACTGAAGGGTCAGAAGGTGGAACCAGCATGCCGCGAATCGATACTTATAATGTGAAGAATACAGCTGAGGCAGAGCGCGTTACACTCTCTGAACTACTCGGAGACAATTACAAAGAGAAGCTCGATGCCAAGATCTTAACTAAGATGAAGGAAGATCCTGAGAAGTACTTCTTAGATGAATACAAAGGGACTGCCGAGGAGCAGACATTTTATATTGAAAAGGGCAATTTAGTTGTCGTATTCCCTAAATACAGCATTGCCCCAGGTTATGTGGGCTCACCGGAGTTCAGTTTCAGCTTGAAGAATAGCGATACTACCATTACGAACCCGGAAGAAACAAAACCCAATAATGACGTCAAACTAGATTTACAGAAGGTTGCGAATTACACCAATAAGTCTGGTATTGCGATGGTGTCCTTGCGAGATGTAGCTCAGCAACTAAATTATGATTTGAAATGGAACCAGTCGACCAAAACGGCAGAGATGAGCAAGGAAGCGCAATGGACGAGTGTGTCTATCGGCAAGGATTCCTATTTCTTTGCGAAAATGGCTCCAACAGCATTAGGCGCTGCCCCTGAGCTTCAAAATAACAAATTATATGTGCCCGTCCAATTTGTCTCAGATATTTTACAGATTCAAATACTGCACTAATTGCACTTATGAACAAAGTAATGGCATCCCGTGGGTTATCCCTGCGTGGATGCTTTTTTATTTTCACATCATTTTCCACTGAAATCCTTAGAACTTTTCGCAGTCTCCACCACGTCCTGCCTATGAACAACAAATAAAGGGTAAGGACTGAAACATAATGAGTGACAACAAGAGGCTATTCAGAAATCAACACATGATAGGGAGGGTGTCTCCTATACAATCAACTGGTGGCAAGCGGTATATGCCCGGGATTGATGGACTAAGGGCATTGTCGGTACTCGCAGTCATTGCTTATCACCTGAATTTGAAATGGGCTCCAGGTGGACTACTGGGAGTCGGAATCTTCTTCGTCATTTCCGGCTATCTCATTACTGATCAAATCATTAACCATTGGGAGCGATATCGGAGTTTGAAACTTCTAGACTTTTGGATCCGCAGAGCGCGTAGGTTGCTTCCAGCCATGCTAGCTATGCTGCTGTTCGTCGCGTTATGGCTCTTGATCACGGATCCTTCTAGATTGAATGCATTAAAGGGGGATTACATATCTTCATTATTCTATGTGAATAATTGGTGGCTTATATTCCATAAGGTATCGTACTTCGAGAGCTTTGGGCCACCATCTCCAATCGGTCATCTGTGGTCCCTAGCCATAGAGGAACAATTTTATATTCTATGGCCTTTGATTCTCTTGATAGGGTTAACAATCGCACCTCGACGAGGAAGACTCATCACATGGATTCTTGCTTGTGCAGCTGCTTCAGCTTTAGCCATGGCTTTGATCTACGTACCAGGTACGGATCCAAGTAGAGTCTATTATGGTACGGATACCCGCGTATTTGCACTATTGATTGGAGCAGCTTTAGCTGTGCTATGGCCAAGTCATAGGCTTCAAGATACTGTTTCTGGAGCGGAACGTAATTTGCTTGATATTTTTGGCGGACTGGGGCTCTTTCTATTGATCGTGCTAATCTACCAAAGTAATGAATTTGCTGATTCACTCTACCGTGGTGGGTTTGTATTATTATCTTGCATTACTGCGATAGTCATTGCTGTACTCGCTCACCCGGCCAGCCGGTTGGGAAGGATTATGGGCTGCAAACCTTTACGATGGATTGGTGTTCGGTCCTACAGCTTGTACATTTGGCATTATCCCATCATCATTCTGACCAGTCCAAGTGGGAATGCTGACGGAGTTAGCGTTCTTCGCATCATACTTCAGTTGGCTGGGAGCTTTCTTCTAGCGGCATTATCCTATAAGTATGTAGAGGAGCCGTTTCGGCATGGGTCATTCAGAGCTTTGCGGCCAATAAAACTTGCGACTCGGCGTCATGTTGTCCGGCCTCTAGTTCTGATTGCAGTGATTCCGTTAATCCTTTTTCCTATAATTTTTAGCAATCACCAATTAAAGCCTGAACCGACGGCAACGATTGAAGCGGCCGATTTGCCAAATGACAATAAAGAACAAATAGAAACACCATCTCAAGATGAAGCTGTTGAACCTAACATAAAAGAAGAGAAGGAACCTGAAAAACCTTCAACACCTCCGGTAGTACAAGACACGACAAATGCAAATGCCGAGCAACCAGAATTCGTGGACACCCAATCAGGAAAAGGTATCACAGCCATTGGAGACTCCGTCATCTTAGATGCGGCTCCTTTTCTAGAAAAAATGCTACCCGGCATTGTGATCGACGGCAAGGTTGGACGACAGATGTCGCAGGCTCCAGAGGTCATTGATCGGCTTAAAGAACAAGGTCGACTGGGGAACCGGATCATCATTGAGCTAGGAACGAACGGCGCATTTAATAAAAAACAATTAAGAAAAGTACTTCATTCACTTCGTGATGCAAAGCAGGTTATTGTGGTTAATACGCGGGTTCCAAGGAAATGGCAGGATATCGTGAATGCTGATATCGCAGAAGTTTCCAGTGAATTTAGCAATACAACAATAGTAGACTGGTACTCAGCTAGTAAAGGCAAAGGCGATTATTTCTACCAAGATGGCGTGCATCTGAAACGAGAGGGTGCCAACTATTACGCCTCGATTCTAGTAAAAGCCTTGGAGTAAAAGAAACCATAACTTTTTTTCAGGTTACAAAACTTTTTCATGCACACTATACGTCATACTCCTGTTACAACACCAGAGATTATATAGAGAAGGATTGTCGACCATGTTGAATAGGAAAACTGAGAAATTACTTATGCACTGTATCACCGAAAATAAAGAAAATGTATATCGGCTCGCTTACAGCTATGTTAGGAATAAAGACGATGCGCTAGATATCGTACAGGACTCCATTTTTAAAGCCATGACCCATATTGATCGATTGAAAAATCCTGATGCGATGAAAAGTTGGTTTTACCGGATTGTCGTGAACACATCACTAGATTTTTTGCGGAGGAATAAGAAGGTCGACACGATGGATCACGAAATGATTGAAATCTATAGTCCGGGAACTGAGGATGTATACAGAGATATGGACCTAACAAGGAACCTCGAAGATTTGCCGTTGAAATATAGAAGTGTGATCATACTAAGATATTTTGAAGATTTAAAGATAGATGAAGTAGCAGAAGTGCTCAACGAGAACATAAATACGATTAAAACAAGATTATATCAAGCACTCCAGCTACTTCGAGTGAAAATGAATGATGAACCCTCAAAGGAGATAACGCAATATGAATAACAAACTTGAGCAGTTGCAAAGAGAGTATCATGAGATCCCGATTCCAGAAGAGCTAGATAGGATTGTTAATAAGTCAATTGAGCAATCCCTCAAGTTTAATAGAAGCAAAAGATCAACATATAAATGGTTAGCAAGTGCTAGTGCAGCGGCCTTGATTTTCCTAATTGCAATCAATGCCAGTACATCCGTAGCGAACGCATTGTCCTCTATTCCGGGTGTTGACCGGATCATCAAAGTACTTACTTTCAAGGAATACATTGTAAAGGAACCAAACTATGATGCCAATCTCAAGGTTCCAGCCGTTACGAATATGGATAACAAAGCCCTTGAACTTGGATTAAATAATAAGTACTTAAGTGAGAACAAGGCTCTCTACGATAAATTTCAGGCAGAAATGAATGAATTGAAGAAACAAGGTGGAGGGCATTTGGGGCTGGATACAGGCTATGAAGTCAAGACGGATAATGACCGTATTTTCTCCATCGGCAGATATGTTGTCGAAACTGCGGGCTCATCATCCATGGAAGTTACATTTGATACGATTGATAAACAGAACCAAATTCTTATTACGCTACCTATGCTGTTTAAGAACAATCAATATATCGAGCGGATTAGTGACAATATTAAAGAGCAAATGAAGGCTCAGATGAAAGCAGACCCTGATAAAGTATACTGGATCTCGGAAACCGACGATGATGTTCCACCGACAGAAGAATTTAAGACGATTGCTGAGGATCAAAGCTTCTATATCAATAACCAAGGCAAGCTCGTGATCGTGTTCAATAAGTATGATGTGGCCCCAGGTTATATGGGTTCAGTTGAATTTGTTATTCCAACCGAGGCGATTGCTGGAGATCTAGTTAGTGATAAATATATTCAATAAGGATAAAGGACGGTACCTTGAAGTCATTCGACTCTTAGGATACCGTCCTTTTGAATTTGCAAATATCGTTTAAGAATTAGATTTGTTGCGTGTTTTGGTGCTGAGATCATGTATTTGCTCATCCAGGACCGTACATGCTTTGCCTAAAAACTGCGTAATAAGTTCAAGCTCATCCGCTGTGTAAGAGGAAATGAGATTCATCATAGAGTTGTTGAGCGGCTCATACGTATTTTGAATCTCTTCTTTTGATTCATACTCGGGCACTATAATGACTCTGCGCCGATCAGTGGGGTCATTTTGCCGACGTACAT
This sequence comes from Paenibacillus segetis, assembly GCF_014639155.1. Taxonomy (NCBI): domain Bacteria; kingdom Bacillati; phylum Bacillota; class Bacilli; order Caryophanales; family Paenibacillaceae; genus Paenibacillus; species Paenibacillus segetis. The sequence goes on along the minus strand of NZ_BMFT01000001.1, from coordinate 2,060,243 downwards.
AACCGATTTTTTCTAGTCGATCAACTAATGCAGTAATGCTGCCCGTAGCAAGTCCGGTTAATTTGGACAGCTCACCGGCCGTAATTGGCCCTTTTTCGTACAGGAGATCCACAGAGATAAAATCATTATTGTATAACCCAAGAGAGGCAGCTACATTTTGTTGGTACAGTATCGTTCGAGTTCCAAGTCCACGCATTAGTGTGACAAAACGTTCCTTGGGATCTGTAGTTTGGTCTTGTTGTTCGCTTGTCAAAGGGAATACCTCCTCTTAAAATAAAAATACCTCAATGATCAAGATATATAGTTACAAAGATATTTGATGTGTGAGTAATTAATCATGTTTATTCTAGCGAATTCATTCATAAATTGCAAAAGGATGTGCAATGTGGTGGAAATTTTATGAGATTTGTCGGTAGATATGGTATGTGGTCGGTCTTGGTTACCTTCATCGAGGCAAGGAATAGGAGGAATTTATCCCATAATATAGAAATTTTATCCCTTATGTAGTGAACTCTTTTTCTTGATAATGAAGGTGCAGGAAAAGCTCACTAACTAGAAGGGAGGATTCTATTTTTCTTAGAAACAACATTTCTGCAAACGCTATCTTTTTCTTATTAAAGGAGGAAAATCAAGAATGATCGTTAACCGTGTTGCGTTTCGCAAGTCATGGATTATCATTTTGATTACAGTGCTACTTCTGTCGCTTCCTCAGATTCTGTCAAGTAATATTCCCCAAGCTCATGCTGCCGTATCAAGTAAGACGATTGTTGGCTATTGGCACAATTTCGATAATGGCTCTGGTTTTATCAAGCTGCGCGACGTCTCAACCAAATTTGATGTAATCAACGTATCTTTTGCTGAACCTTCCTCAGGCGTCACCAATGGAACGATTGGATTCACTCCTTACAATTATTCGGATACTGATTTTAAAGCAGATGTTGCATACTTACAAAGCTTAGGTAAAAAAGTTATTATTTCTATTGGGGGTGCGAATGGACAAGTTCAACTTGCAAGCACAGCAGCTCGTGATAATTTCATAAACTCCGTAACGTCGATCATTGAGAAATACGGCTTCGATGGGCTGGACGTCGATTTCGAGGGGCATTCGCTCTTTTTGAATTCAGGAGACAGTGACTTCAAGAACCCGACAACACCAGTTATCGTGAACTTGATCTCGGCATTACGAACAATTAATGATCACTTTGGCACAAATAATTTTTATCTGACAATGGCGCCTGAAACATTCTTTGTTCAGTTAGGCTACAGCTTTTATGGTGGTAGCTGCATCAGCTGTGATAACCGTGCTGGAGCCTATTTGCCTGTTATTTATGCTACTAGAGATATTCTTGACTGGTTGCAAGTGCAGAACTATAATTCTGGTCCGATCACTGGACTTGACGATCAGTATCATAATATGGGTACGGCGGACTTTCATGTCGCAATGGTTGATATGCTACTGACTGGCTTTCCGATAGCCAAGAATCCCAACAATGTCTTCCCAGCACTTCGTCCGGACCAAGTCGTAATAGGTTTGCCAGCTAACGTTAATGCAGGTGGTGGTTTCACATCTGTAGCCGAAGTGCAAAAAGCACTCGATGCATTAATCAAAGGCATACAGTTGTCGAGCTATAAAACTCGAGGTAGTACAACCGGTTACCCCGAATTACGTGGATTAATGACATGGTCAATCAACTGGGATAAGTTCAATAATTTTGAATTCTCTAACAGCCACCGTGCTTATTTAGATGCACTGAGTCCACCGGTTCCGGATACGCAAGCTCCGACAGTTCCAACGAATGTAGGAGTAGTCTCTAAATCCACAACTAGTGTTAATTTGAATTGGACTGCATCAACGGATAATGTTGGTGTAACAGGTTATACGGTCTTTTATGGCTCTCAATCTGTTAATGTAACGGAAACTAATGCAATGATAACTAATCTAGTTCCAGATACCACCTATGTATTTACTGTCAAAGCCATAGATGCCAAAGGAAATCAATCTATAGCTAGTACACCGCTCACTGTTAAAACAGATCCCATCAACACGGGAAGTGATTTAACGCCTCCTTCCACGCCGGGAAACGTACAAGTGACAGCCAAATCAACAACTAGTGTTACTTTGACCTGGACTGCATCTACGGATAATGTAGGTGTAACTGGTTATACAGTTACTTATGGAACAAACACAATTCATGTGAATAACCCGACTGCAATAATAAATGGTCTAAATGCAAATACAAGTTATCAGTTCTTCATTACAGCTCAAGATGCTGCTGGTAATGTCTCTTCAAGTGCAAGTATTAGCGTTACAACTGACGCACCAAGTGGTGCACCAGCATGGGCAGCCAATGTCAGCTATAAGGTAAATGATGAAGTAACTTATGGTGGGAAAACCTACATTTGTCGTCAACCGCATACATCACTACTTGGCTGGGAACCTTCTAACGTTCCTGCACTTTGGTTGGTGAAATAAAGCTCACTGTGAGTGGACCATAGTATATATACTAACAATCTCCCCTGCATCGGCTAATAACCGAGTGGGGGAGACTTTTTAAAATAACAAATCCCTTTAAGCGTCCTATGTAAGTTTCTTTTTGCTCAACCGACCACGGAAAAGGAGAATGATTAAATAATACACCGGAATACAATTAACTATTATCCAAAAAGCAATGAAACCAAGTTCACTGCTTTGACTCTGAAAGCTAGTGATATTCCGGGAAAACTGAAATGCAGCTACAGTGGCTGTACCTACCAGTAAAGTAATCAGTGGCTTCCTTTCCTTAATCTTGAGAAGGCGACTTAAACATGAGACGGCAACATAGATCAGAAAAGCATCATGAATGATCAAGGATGATGCCCATAATCCAATGAATAAGGGATCTGCATTGCCGACAAGTCCTTCAGAGGATGTACTCAGGATTAATTCAAGAATAGGGTACTTAAGTTTACTTCCGTAATGAGGACCAAAGTTGAGTAGTACGAGTAACCAGGTCAACAAGACAGCAAAAGTCACGAGTAGATTCGACAACATAAGATATCTAAGTATCTTCTTATCAAATGGATAGTGCGGCATAATGAACAGGAATATGAACCATTCCCCGATCCAGGAAACTACACCTAAGGCATCTTTATATACGTTTCGAAAGTCATGATGAGTTACCAATGCTGGCAGCATTTGAAGATTAGCATCTCTTGAGAATATAACTAATAAGAAGATAATCCCAAGAAGGGTTATTATAAATGCTCCGTCGGCAATATATACCAGTGTAGAGAATCCCCAACGGACCGTTACCCAAATCACGATTCCAATTATGAATTGTAGAAACCAAGGTGGAGTCTCCCTCATATAGATTGTCCCATAAAATAAAGTAAACTGTTCGATGTCAAATGAGACGTAATAAACACCCCAGAATACCAACAAGAGAAGAACTACTCGATGCCCCCACTTACCGTCCATTTTCTCTCCGAATTCTACCCAGGATTGTCCCGACATCAAATTACCCAATTTGTAAGTACAGAGGACTAATATCATATTAAGGTCACCACCAATTACAAGCTTGGGGATACGGGTTCCTGCTTCGCGTAGACCTTCAAAGGTCAGTTTCATAATTAAAGCTTCGGTTAAAGCAGAGAATGGAATGTTCTCACGAGCTGACGCGATCGTCAAGAGCAGATCAGTCGGGATCATCTCCGTCTGGAAGGTTGTAATCGTTACATAAAGCGATGGAAGAAGCATGGAGATAGCCGCAAAGAACATTCTAATCAGTCGAATCCAACTGGCCGCCAAATAACTTTGGTAATAATCCTCTGATGATTGCATGAGAGAGAATAGAGTCACAGGAACTAGAAGTGCTAATGGTGTACCATCCTGTAAAATTCCAGCCCTTCCTTCAAGCAGCGAAGCTGTTCTAAGACCGATTCTTTGATTATGACATAGGCAATCCGTTCCTGCATTGGATGAACATTAATGATGGAATCTTTATAAATAAGAACAAGCGGATGTCCATGAATGAGAAAGTTCTGATATACGACGTCTTTGTTTGCTGCCAGCTGCTTTTTAATTTGCTCAATCATTGTTATTCTCGTAGTCAATTACTTCACAGATCCCGATCAATCAAGTATGTTGAATACAGAATTCCGGAAAATATTTGAAAATATACAAAAGAAATGAGGTGAATGGGGGCTTTAAAGTAGTTGTTTTGAAAATGTATATATAATTGTTAATATATAATAGACATTAATCTAATCTAGTTTTTCTTGACCTAGGTTATAAATAGAGACCATAAAAAACACTATATTATTAATTCACACTAATAGGAGGCTGAATATGAAAATAACTAAGGTCAAATTAAATGATGTAAAAATTGCCGTTATAAATAGCAGTGAAATATTGATAAGGGATGTTCAGTCGGCATTAGATTTGATTGCAACCGTAAATTATGAAGCTGGTTGTGATCGAATTATTCTGGAAAAGGCAGCCGTCCATGAGGACTTTTTTAACTTAACAACACGCCTTGCAGGAGAAATATTACAAAAGTTTATAATTTACCACGTGAAAATTGCGATCGTTGGTGATTTCTCTGAGTATTCAAGTAAGAATTTCAAAGACTTTATCTATGAGAGCAACAAAGGGAAGGACATCTTTTTCTTATCGAATGAACAACAAGCTCTTGATAAATTGAGCACTAGTTAACTCTGAAAATGAGGGGGGATGTTGAGTGTCAGATGGTTTAAAGTACGATATTGTTTACCCAATGGCAACCATTCCTGGAGGTGAGATAGAGTTAAGGGACGATAGAACAAAGCAGAAATGGAAAGTTGAAATAAAACCGTTCCTGCTTGCCCAGTTCCCTGTAACCATGGAGTTATATTTAGCAATTACGAAAAAAACAGCAATTTCTTCCGACGGAATTCAAAAGCCGGTTGTGAATATTTCATGGAATGAGGCCATCTCTTTTTGTAATTTACTTTCTAGGAGTGCTGGATTACAAGAGTGTTACTCCATAAGTAATGATGGTGAAGAAATCCTTTGTGATTGGGATGCAGACGGCTATCGTCTTCCTTCAGAAGCAGAGTGGCAATATGCATGCAAAGCAGGTACTACTGGATATAGATACGGTGAGATTGATAAGATTGCCTGGTATGAGGAAAATTCCGGAGGAGAAATACATAAAGTTGGAGGAAAGGAGCCGAATGCATGGGGGCTCTATGATATGTTAGGGAACGTATGGGAGTGGTGCTGGGATCTATATGATGAGAAAGTGTATGGCTCCTACCGGATATTTCGTGGTGGCAGCTGGGCAGAAGAGGCCAGGGGATGTGGGGCTTCTTGTCGTCGTCGCAGCCACCCAACCTTTTACATAGATGATCTTGGGTTTCGGCTAGCCCGGTCTAGTGATAAATATATTTAATAGATGAAGTTGGAGGGTTTGATATGACTATAAGCTTACAACCATACAAAGACGAAACTGATGATTTGATCACGTTCCTGACGGGACAGATATGGCCTTTCCACGGAATCGCGACAATGACGGAAACGATCGTGCGCGAACAGATCGAGAATGGTCGATATGATTCAGGTACTGAGCAAAAGACGTTCTGGATCATCAAAGATGACTCGGAGAAGGTCGGCCTACTTCGGGTCTTCGATCTCGAAGATCCAACACCTTTGTTTGATATTCGAGTTGGACAGCAGCATAGCGGCCAAGGATACGGCTTACAAGCTGTTAACAAGCTAGTTGAGTATATTTTCACGAATTACGACGACAAAATCCGCATAGAAGGCAATACACGGGCCGACAACTTCGCCATGCGCAAGACGTTTCACAACGCTAGTTTTGTGAAAGAAGCAGTGCACCGTAAATCTTGGCCTTCGGAGGATGGGAGGATCCACGACTCCATAGGGTATGCGATTCTTCGCAGTGATTGGATGGAGGGAGCAACCACACAGATTGACTGGGACGATTTCCCTTATTAAGATCGGGAAGTTTCATCAAACGATTCCATCGAATTGATTAAATTCATTCAATAATATACGGTTATAACAAAAGACCTCGTGAACCCTTAATAGGGTAACGAGGTCTTTTGTTAGTCAAATAAACATTCCGGTACTATTTCTCAGTAATCTTAATTTCCTTAATCTGAATGGTTTCAGTTGGTGAACTCATTTCACCACTTATACCTACTTCCACTGGGGTAGCAGCAATTTCCTTCACGACATCCATTCCATCTGTAACCTTACCGAAGATTGTGTAATTCGGTTGCATATTCAATGAGGTACTATCGTCACCAGTACAGATGAAGAACTGGCTTCCGTTCGTATCTGGTCCAGCGTTTGCCATAGCTACAATTCCAGGCTCATATTGATAGCTTGTCTTCTCATCTTCGAAGGAGTATCCAGGACCACCCATGCCAGTTCCTTCTGGATCCCCAGTCTGTATCATAAAGGTTTCTATAATCCGGTGAAAGATCACATCTTTATAGAAACCTTGTTTAGATAAGAAGACAAAGTTATTGACTGTCTTTGGAGCGTCTTTCGCGTACAGTTCGATGGTGAAGGTTCCTTTAGACGTCGTGACTTCAGCTTCATAGGACTTAGTACTGTCGATTTCCATAGCTGGAGGACTGTCCCAGCTCATGTGAGTTGGTGTTGGTGTCGGTGTTGCTGGTTCCGGTGTCGGTGTCGGCGTTGGTTCAACAGGTGTTGTCTGTTCTGTCGTATTCCCCGCTGTTTGGTCTGTTTCAGTGTTGTACTTCTTACCGCAGCCACCTATCATGAGAGCCGCAGATAATAGGAGTATTAACGGTAATACTACATACTTCTTTTTCATAAATCCTTGTTCCACTCCTTTATATGATCTTGTCTAATCATACCGATATTATGTTGAAAATTCCACTTTTATGTCGATTAATACACTTTTCCTCCGTACGCAACATAAAAAAAAGCATCTCTCCAAGTTTCTGCTTGAGGAGGTGCTTTTCTGTTTGTAAACGTTTGATGACAACCGAACAGCAATTTTACATTATTTAACCCGTAAATTCCTGAACCCATTCATTATTATAGAAGGCTATACCGATATGAGTATAACTACTATTCAGAATGTTCGCTTTGTGCCCTGGGCTATTCATCCAATCTTTCATAACTTGAGTAGGCGTCGTTTGACCATTTGCAATATTTTCTCCAGCTGTATTGTACGAAATTCCGAATTCATTCATCATATCAAAAGGAGATCCATGTGTTGGAGAATTATGATCAAAGTAGTTGTTATTATACATATCCTGTGCTTTGACCATGGCCATATTTGATAATTCTTCATCCATCGTTAATGAATTTAATCCAGCTTTGTACCTTTCGTCATTAACTAGATCCAGAACCTGCTGTGCAAATGCAGAAGAATCTGTTTTTCCATTCTGCACTTGTTCCGCTGGCTTTGTTGGTGCTTTTTGTGGCGTATTATTAGTCGGCGTTTGATTTACTGGATTTTTAGAAGGTGATTGAATGAAATCCAACCAATTCGAAGGTATTCCTTTGGCTTGATATGTTGATTTCCCAGATTTCAATGTTGCTGTCGAGGATGCCTGTGTTTTCATAGCATTTGGTGCTGTAGGGTGTTTATTTACCTGAGTCTGAGCTGGAATTCTTGTTGCTTTTGGAGTGATTTGCTTTTGTGACATATTACTATTGGAAGCGCAGCCTGTAACAAGGACAACTAATGCAAGTACGATGATTTTCTTCATATGCGAACCTCCACATTCCATGAAATTAATGTATTATCGGATTTATAATCTCCTGGTTGTATTTGTTTTATTCCTATGGAGAACTATTCGCGATAAGTTCGTAATTAACCAACGGATGTTCATTAATTGTTGTTAATGACCATCCGTTTGTGTTTTATAATAAAGATGGTTTTGGTAATTACAAAGGATGTGGAAAATAGTTGGAGACTATACTAATTGTTGAAGATAACAGAGATATAAATCTGATGCTGGCAGAAACATTGATCGATGCAGGTTATGAAGTGAAATCCATTTACACAGGAACAGAGGGTTTGAGCGAAATTCAAAACCATACCTATGATTTGATCTTACTAGACATTATGCTTCCTTATAAAAGCGGTGATGAGATACTTAAAGAAGTACGATCATTTTCCGACGTTCCTGTCATTATTATTTCTGCAAAGGATATGGTTGGTACGAAAATTGATCTATTGAAGATTGGTGCGGATGATTATATTACAAAGCCGTTTGACTTAGGTGAGGTAGTCGCGCGGATAGAATCCAATTTACGACGTGCTCATAAACAGATACATATCAATAAACTGTTTCAATATAAGGATCTATCGCTGGATGATAACGCGAAACGTGTTACAGTTGACGATAACGAGATGGAGCTTACGGCCAAAGAATATATGATATTGGAACTATTGATCAAGCACCGTGGCAAAGTGTTTACGAAAGCTAATCTCTATGAATCTCTTTGGCAGGCTGAGTATCTTGGTGATGATAATGCGATTAAAACACACATCAGCAATCTACGAACCAAACTTAAAAAAGCAAATCCAAATGAGGAATATATCGAGACTGTATGGGGGCTAGGGTATCGTTTATGCCACGAATAAATTATCTCTTTCTAGACACTTATCTTGCTGCTCTTAACCTTTTCTAAACCTCTGGGCATTACGCTTATATGTAGAAAGGATAGGTGAATAACAGTGATAAAACCAATTTTGAAAACAAATAACCTAACAAAGAGTTATCACGGTGCCAATGCCCTACATGAGGTCTCATTGACTTTAGAAGCTGGTAAAATATACGGCTTAATCGGACAAAATGGTGCTGGGAAGAGTACACTAATGAAACTGATATCCGGTCTAAGTTACCCCACAAGTGGAAGTATAGAACTATTTGGTCATACCGGTGAAAAAGCTTTACAGGTTGAACGAAAAAGGATTGGATGCATGATTGAGTCTCCCAGTCTGACTCCTAACATGACCGCCAAAGATAACCTGAAACTTCACAGGATCATGCGCGGGATTCCTAATCAAGAAGTCCAAGATGAACTGCTAGAGCTTGTTGGACTTACGAATACAGGTAACAAGAAAGCCAAAAACTTTTCGCTTGGCATGAAGCAGCGCTTGGGCATCGCCATCGCTCTCCTAAGCAGTCCCGAATTATTGATATTGGACGAGCCAATTAATGGGCTTGACCCATTGGGTGTGGTAGAAATCCGTCATTTGTTAAAACAACTTTGCGAGGAACGACAAATCACAATCCTCATATCCAGTCATAACTTGCCAGAGTTATATCAAACGGCGACTGATTATATCATCATTCATAACGGAGAGATTAAGCAGACGCTTACCCTAGCTGAGCTTGATGAATGTTGCCAGCATCATCTTCTGATAAGCTGCGACCAGCCAGAAAAGTTGGTTAGTGTTCTGGAAATTGAATTACATACTACGAAATACAAGGTAATGCCTGATAAAACGGTTAAGCTCTATGATTATCTAGACGATAAAGAACAGGTATCCAGAGTCCTCTTTGAACATGGGATTGTCCTTACTAACCTTTCTCATGAGGGAGATACACTTGAGAACTACTTTATCTCGATGATCGGTGGTGATCAGAATGCTTAATTTGATTACAGCGGACTTATTTAAATTGCGCAAAGCAATGGGAATTAAGATTATATTAAGCATCACAACGGTAAGTGCAGTTATTATGGCAGTGATGGCATATCTCATACCACAGGGTAAGATCGATGCCAGTATGACCGGAATCGGGTTCATGTTCTCTGATATCAACATGATTAGCATTCTCGGAGCTGTGATCGCAGGTATTTTTATTTGTGGCGATTTTGACAATAAGACCATACATGCTTCCATTTCAGGCGGTAGTAGCAGGGGGGCTATCATCGTTAGTAAGGCAATCGTATTCGGCGGTGCCTTAACGTTAATCTTGCTTCCTTATGTCATTGTAACGGGATTTGCTCTTAGCATAGGTTCCAAGTTTGACATGGGCTCCGTTGGAGTGGGATTCCTGAATCTATTGACAACAGAGGGTAGTACAACCTTTTCAGCACCAGAGATATGGAAGTTATTGGCTGTCATGTTGACCCTCTTGATCGTATACGCAGCACAATTAAGCATCTGTATACCACTTGCTTTTGTGCTTAAAAAGCCTGTCCTCGTGGTTGCTATTTATTATGGATTTTCTATTCTTAGTGCTCAATTGATTAGAATAAGCGAAAGTTCACCGATATTTGATACTATTTTCTCCTGTACACCATTTGGAGGTAACTACGCCTTTACGACATTGGATACCTCGGCGGGAGACATCATCAAAGCAATAGCTGCAAGTCTGTTATTTATTATAGTAATGCTTGCGATCACATATAGCGCATTCAGAAGAACAGAAGTAAAGTAGCAGAAAGGATGGTGAATATATTGGCGATTGTAGTTGGAGTTTTGAGTATCCTAGTTGTTTTATTTATGGCATATATCGTCTTTCTCCAACTACAATTGGCTAATATCAACCGACAGTTGGCGAAACGCTTGAATGAAAATACACGCCAGCCAATCAGTCTGGAACTACTCAATAGTGAACTTAATGCTTTGGCTATTAATATCAATAAATGCTTGAAAGCAGAAGAAACTCTACGTGTGAATAGCATTCGTGAGGAAAAGCGCTTTAAGGAGCAAGTTGCCAATATATCTCATGATTTAAGGACACCACTTACTGCTATAAAAGGTTATCAGCAACTTCTAGCAAAAGGTTCACTCTCAGAAGAACAACAAGAGAAGCTTCGGGTTGCGCAAAAATATGCTGACAAGTTAGGTGACTTGATCGAGCATTTTTTCGAGTATTCGCTTCATGTAAATGCAGAGCCGAAGCTAGCTATGAATCAACTTAATCTATCCAACCTATTAACGGAGTGTCTTGCGGAATCCATTCATAGTTTTGAAGACAATAATTTAACATTACATTATAAAGAAACCGTTCCGGTGTTTATCATGGTTGACCGGGAATACACAATCAGAATTATTCAAAATCTAATACGAAATGGTATTACACATTCTGCAGGTGACATTGAAGTGAATCTTTCCGCGAAGCAAAACGCAGTCCTTACTTTTAAAAATCCAGTGAATAACAATGCTGATATTGAGGTCACTCGGCTGTTTGAACGTTTCTATACTGCTGACACTGCAAGAAGAAACTCGACAGGACTAGGATTATCTATAGTTAAACTGTTAACAGAGCAAATGGGTGGTAATACAAACGCTACTCTACAAGGGAATATGCTTGAAATTCGAGTTGAACTTCCGTTGTGCGAAAAGGGAAAATGATCTAATTCATAATTAGTTAACAATACATAATTTGCAAATATTTCACATATATGTCTGGTTCGCTTATTGTACTAGCTCGGTTCTACTCGTTATACTAAGAGAGATAATGTAGGGTACGCTGCTATCAGATAATAATAAATTGAATGAGACAAGGGGATGAGTACAAGTTGAGAAGAAAGATCTTGGTAGCTACTACTGGATTGGTTGTCGTTGCAATTGGAGCGTTTTTGATTGTTGGAAGCTCCAAAGATAAAGCACCCAATAACAATAATCTGAATGCACAAGACATTAAGAAATTAGTACATGATTACAGCATTGGTAACATAAAAGATCAATCTGCTTCCATTACATCGACGGAACTTATCGTCAGTGAGGGTAACGTAAAGAAGGTAACCTATAACTTACCTAAAGATGAGTTTTTTCTTTCTATCGGACCATTTAAAGAGGAAACTCACCCTTGTGCAATCCATAGCTTGACTGGCTGCCAAGGAGAGCTGACGGAAGAAGAGTTTAATGTAACCATTGAAGATATGAAAGGCAACGTAGTATTGGAACAAGCCATGAAATCGCAATCTAACGGATTTATCGATCTATGGCTCCCGCGTGACACAAAATATCGCATAACAATCGAACAAGATGGTAAAACGGCAGAGTCCGAAATTTCCACGTTCGAACAAGACAATACTTGTATTACAACAATGCAATTGACTTAGTACAATAACCTTCATTGAGAAAAGTGGTAGTTTAAAACGTTTCAGTTTTAAACTACCACTTTTTGAGTTAAAATACTAACCTAAGGATCGCCATAAAACAAACAATATTCCTAGAAGACTAAGGAGAATGGTAATGAGAAAAATTGTTGTATCGGAGTTTGTAACCTTAGATGGTGTCATGGAGGATCCAAGCTGGACTTTCCAGTTTGCCTGTGAAGGACAGGAGAAGTTCAAGTACGAAGAACTCAAATCAAGCGACGCGCTACTGTTGGGACGAGTAACTTATGAAGGATTTGCAGCCGCATGGCCAAATATGCTTGAACAAACAGGGGAATATGGGCAATGGATGAACGATTATCCAAAACATGTAGTATCTACGACCTTGGATCAGGTGGAGTGGAAAAATTCAAGCCTGATCCAAGGTAATCTGGAAGACGAAATCAGCAACCTCAAAAAACAGCCTGGCAAAGACATTCTTGTTTTTGGAAGCTGTACGCTCGTGCAGAGTCTCATGAAGCTTAACTTGATCGATGAATATCGGCTCATGGTGTTCCCCATTGTGGTAGGAAACGGAAGACGCCTATTTGATGCAGGGCTAGACACAACTGTATTGAAATTGGTGGATACGAAGACGTTAGAATCTGGTGTCGTTGTACTCACTTATCAAAAAGTATAATTAGTGCGTTTATTACTTTAATTCAAATGCACAAGTTAAGGACAAGAACATATAAACATTGGGACCGCGTTGATGTGCACCCCTTATAGTAGACATTGGAAAAACCCAATCCATATGGGAAACCGATGATACTTAAGGGGTGTATTTTTTTTGAGAAAAAGAGAGCACCCAATAAATCATATACATAGGAAGTAAAGAAGGAGGCCGTACGTTTACATGAGGAGGATAAATGGACGTACAGGCAAATTACTGAGAAGTATGGAATACAAGATAAAGATAGAGTTCGTAAATGGGTGTATAAGTTTAGGAAGCAAGGCTAAAGGAGAATCCAAGGTGAGTTAGAACGACAGTACGATGATAAGGTGAACCATAAGAAAGTATTACGTCTGATGCAAAGCAAGAAATGGGTATTAGATCTATCATTCGCGCTAAACGTCCCTACTTCAATAATTATCAAGCCGCGCAATCAGATAGCAGAGTTTCTCCAAACCTCTTGAATCGTGAACTGAACTTCATTAAGCTAACAGGCAGTTTAATTAAACAATTCAATTAGTGTATTAATGACTTTTTCGCGATTGATTTGGTTATATCAGATTTTATCGTATGAAAGAGGTGGTAGACACATTAAAATGTCCGGATTTTATAAAGATGTGTCTGTATATAATAAATACTTGACGTATGGAATGAGCTATTATTAATTCGAATACCCCACAATATGCGGAGAGATGTTAAGTGAAATACCAATAATTAATTATTAAGAGGTGTTTTATGAGAGATCATGATTCAGAGTCCGAATTGGAATGGCCGAATCTTGTAAAAACAAAAGTGGAGTAAAATCCTGAAAGCAATTATTTCACGACGTATTATGACTAAGAAAGGCGTGATTATAGAAATGAAAAAAATCTATGTGGTAAACAAAACTCATTTTGACATTGGTTTTACCGATTTAGCAGAAAATGTCTTGCACAAGTATTGCCATGATTACATTCAAAACGCAATCACTTTAGCTGAAGACTTAAGAAAAGAGGGCAAAGACTTTGTTTGGACAACAGGTAGCTTTATTATTGAATATTACTTCAAAAACATGGATGAAGAAGCTTGTAAAAAGCTAGACGACGCCATAAAGAAAGGTTACATTCGCTGGCACGCAATCCCGTGTACGTTTGAATCTGAAACTATGACACCTCAAACTTTACATTACATGACTTCAATCTCAAAGAAGTTAGATGCTCGTTATGGATACAAAACAACAAGCGCAAAGATGACTGACGTCCCAGGACATACGATCGGGATTGTTGATGAGTTATATCGTCAAGGAATTAAATTCCTACACATTGGTGTAAATGGCTCGAGCTCAATTCCAGAAGTTCCAGATACATTTCTATGGAAGAATGGCGAAAGTGAGATCATTGTCTCTTATTCAGACGACTATGGTGGCGTAATCGGAATTGATTGCATGGATAACAAGCTGGCGTTTATGCATACTCATGATAATAGTGGTCCAGGAACAAAAGAGAAAATTAACGTCTTTTTGTCAAAAATGGCGAATGAGTATCCAGACTATGAGCTTGAAATGACTTCAATGGATCAGTTTGCTAATGAAATTTGGGAAGTACGTGACCAACTGCCAGTTATTACAGAGGAGATTGGGGACACTTGGATTCACGGAATGATGTCTGATCCGAAAATCATTCGTGATTATCGGATTTTAACTAATTACATGCTTGATAACAAAATAGAAAATGATGATGCTAATTTCTATGCGATGTTAGTTCCAGAGCATACTTGGGGAATGGATATCAAACGCTATTTTAGTGACTATATGAATTATGAAAAGAAAGACTTTGAGCGAGCGCGTAGTTTAGACCAAATTACCGATCTTGATTTAACCTACGCTTATGGAATTGTTAAAGATGCAACTGTTGGCGAAATGCAATTCACTTATAATGAGTGGACTGATCGTTCGTACAAATTTTATGAGTCTTCATGGAAAGAACAACGCAAGAACGTTGATCGTGCAATAGCTTGTTTGGAGCCTAAAGATCAAAATAACATTAAAAAACTTATCGAAGTTCCATATCATATCTTTGAAAACCAAGGTATTGAATGTGGTTTGGAAGAATTGATTTCGGTAAACGGGTATCAAGTTATGTTTACTAGCGATGGTTCAATTAACCACTTAGAAAAGGATGGAACACTTTACTTTGATCAGGACAACAAACTCGGGGTTCTGAGCTATACAATTGCTGGGCAAAACGACTATGATAACCTACGTTACAACTATTTGCGTGAATTACAACATAATTGGTGGGCAATTGACTTCTTAAAGCCAGGAATGGAAATTCAAAAACGCATTCAATTGAATGAAAATTTTACACCACATGTTGTGAAATTAGTTAAGGAAAATGATTCGATTATTGTAACTTTAAAGTATAGCCAAAGAGCTGTGGAGGAGTATGGTGCTCCAAGAGTTGTAAAGGTTAAATATCAATTTGGAGATAAAGTTGAAATTGCACTTTTATTAAAGGATAAAGATGCAATTCGTTATCCAGAAATTTATTCTTTTGACATTACACCACGTTTAAATTCGCCATACTTAACTAAGATTCGTAAAATTGATACCGTTATTTCACCTTTTGAAGTGGTAGGTCACGGGAACAAGTTGCAACACATGATTGAAGAGTTAATTTACGATGGTAGCGATAAAAAAATCAATATTAAACCTATTGATGCCCCTCTATTGGGAATCGGAACAAATAACAATCTAAGTTATAACAACAAATACCATCAAGACAACAATAAATTTACGTTTACACTATTGAATACAACATGGGGAACTAATTTTACGATGTGGTATGAAGAAGATATTTTCGCTCGTTTTGAGTTAGTGTTGGGATAAAAATTTCCTGCGAACATAATTCACTCTGTTCACAGGGTAAACGATTATTACACTGGAAATGGGCATACGCCGATGCCTCTTCATCAAAAAAAACAGTTTATTCTCTTATCTAGACTATTTTTTAGGTACATTTAGACCGTTTAAGCGATATTCCTTCAAGATGTGTTTGATAAAGTATTCTCAGGCTAGGTCGTTACTCTAACGGGAACGATAGTGGAATCATTGAAGCGGCAGACCAGAATTTTTTCTTGGTATGCCGCTTTGTCATTAAATAGTTCAGTTTATAGGGCTTTTGTCATTGTCTACAATATTGGGGCTTGACCACGTAGATACGCGGTCTTTTTGTTGGGATCACTTGTTTTATAACTGAGGAACCGCTGATTGGATACTATAGTTTTCTTGCTTTGATTATAAAAGTTACAGGAAGCATCTTTGCTTTTTTTGAAAAGTTATCATCCCGGGATTGCATAATTTCATCATCAGATTCCTCAATCATTTGTTCAATGACAAACCCAGCTTTTGAGAGCGCATTCACATAGGTTGATAGTTTACGGTCTGATAATGTTAGCGTACTTTCGTCAAGACTTACCGAATACCAAGATTCATCGAAATAACATTTTTTAAAAACAAGCATATCATTTTCTGCAACAACACATTTATGTATAGGGTGAGACCAACTGAAAATAAATACGCCGTCTTTTTTTAGATAAGAAGCAATTCGGCAAAAAGTACCCTCAAGGTCGGTGGTCCAGCCTATGGCATAAATCGAATAAACAAAGTCAAAATAATCCTCGGGTATACCACATTCCTCTTCCATGGGAGAACAGATTAATTTTGCTGAAAGACCGCATGTCGTCAAATATTCCCTTGTTTTTTCGAGTTGGTTTTCTGATATATCCATACCCCATAGTTCTGATGCCTTGTGTTCTCCCTGATATTGCAAAGATTGACCACTTCCACAGCCTATCTCTAGCATCTTTTTCCCTGAAACATCGCCAAAAAGTTGGCATTTTTCTTCTGAGACAAATGATCCATAGAAAGGAAGCGCGGTTGTTCCTATGATTTCATTTCCTTTTGTATCCCATAAGGTTTTGTTTGTATTATGAATAGAATCCCTGTCCATATCGACCGAGATGGCGCAGCCAACCTCGCCAGCGCCCATAATGTTTGTTCTATTAACAGAATTATTGTCCATGCAGACACTCTCCTCAAATATAAATAATATGAGTATAAAAGTATTATCCTTAGATCAATCTACCATTTGCCCATGAACAAATCCACCTAAAATCTCCCACTTGGTGTACATTTGATTTCGTAGACATGACCAGCTCATTAAATTAACATATAAATAGTTGATTATATAAGCATGTAGTTATATAATGAATCTGAAATTAGAAAGGAGTGAGTACAAGGTGACGATTACTATAGAAGAAATGGCGGAGCAGTTTAAGTTACTAGGAGATAAAACTCGACTGAAAATCGTGTCTATTCTATATCAGCAAGAAATGTGTGTCTGCCATCTGGTGGAGTTGCTTGAGACTACCCAACCCAATATGAGCCAACATCTTCGTAAACTAAAGGATGCGGGTTTAGTTCGAGAAGAGCGTAGAGGACAATGGATTTATTATTCACTCCATATTGAGGATAAACCACACTTACATGATGTGCTTCAATATTTACCTAAGTTATCTGAAGAGGTGCAATTGATGATAAACGCAAAAGTATGTGAGTAAGGAGGGGAACTACATATGAATCAAGGAAAGCCAAAGAGATTATCCTTTTTGGACCGTTATCTCACGTTTTGGATTTTTGGAGCGATGGCTATCGGAATCGGCCTTGGATACATCGTCCCCAATTTCTCAGATGAATTATCAAGTATGCAGGTCGGAACAACTTCAATCCCCATCGCCATAGGCCTAATTATCATGATGTATCCACCGCTTGCAAAAGTGAAGTATGAGAAACTTGGACGAGTGTTTAAAGATTGGAAAGTTCTATTATTGTCCCTGGTGCAAAACTGGATCATTGGGCCGATACTTATGTTTTTATTAGCCATTCTTTTTCTAAGTG
This sequence comes from Paenibacillus segetis, assembly GCF_014639155.1. Taxonomy (NCBI): domain Bacteria; kingdom Bacillati; phylum Bacillota; class Bacilli; order Caryophanales; family Paenibacillaceae; genus Paenibacillus; species Paenibacillus segetis. Next base: position 2,042,540 of record NZ_BMFT01000001.1, on the reverse strand, counting down.
ATATGCCAGAATATATGATCGGATTGATCATGATCGGACTTGCAAGGTGTATCGCAATGGTACTCGTTTGGAGTGATTTAGCGAAAGGAGACCCAGAATACACTGCTGGTCTTGTCGCTTTCAACTCCATATTTCAGATATTGTTCTACTCTGTATTTACTTATGTGTTCATCACCGTATTACCTGGATGGTTTGGTGCAAGCGGAACGGTAGTGGACATTTCCATGGGACAAATTGCGGAGAGTGTGCTCATTTATCTGGGTATACCCTTTGCTGCCGGCTTATTAACACGTGTAATTGGGATTAAGCTCAAAGGAGAAGGTTGGTATCAGCAAGTTTTTATTCCAAGAATCAGCCCATTAGCTTTAATAGCTTTACTTTTCACGATTGTGTTGATGTTTACGCTAAAAGCAGAATTAATCGTTCAACTTCCACTGGATGTCGTGCGAATTGCAATTCCGATGGTGATCTATTTTGTGTTGATGTTCGTTCTTTCTTTTTTCTTGTCTAAAAGATCTGGAACATCTTATCCTGTGGCAACCTCATTATCATTTACAGCTGCTAGTAACAATTTTGAATTAGCGATTGCAGTAGCTATCGGTGTATTTGGATTGGAATCAGGAGTTGCCTTTGCTGCCGTTATTGGTCCGTTAGTTGAAGTCCCAGTATTAATTGGTCTTGTAAATGTATCACTTTGGATCCAACGAAAGTATTTCAAACCATCATGAAGTAAATAAAAGGGAGAGATAATAATGAACAAACCACTAGTTTATTTTCTTTGCACAGGAAACTCATGTCGAAGTCAGATTGCGGATGGGTTTTTGCAAATGCTCGGTGGAGACCGATATGAAGTGAAAAGTGCTGGCTTAGAATCTCATGGACTAAATCCTAGGGCCATTCTTGTAATGCAAGAAGCAGGTATAGATATTACCCATCATACCTCCGATGTTATTGATTCTAACATCTTAAACAGAGCAGATTACATTATTACACTTTGTGGTCATGCAGACGATCATTGTCCGGTCATATCGAACGAGAAGGTAATTAAATGGCATTGGGGATTTGATGATCCAGCGAAAGCTACAGGCACAGAAGAAGAAATTATGGATCAATTTCGTAATGTCCGAGATGCCATTAAGGTAAGAATTGAACAATTCTTAACTGAAGGGAAATAATCCATGCAGTAACCGACCCTTGTGGTCGGTTTTTAAATGAGGTTATGAAGGAGTACAACTTGACATGAAAGGCACAAATGATTTGACTCAAGGCTCTATTATGAGCACCCTAATGAAATTAACGATTCCCATTATTGCAACGAACTTCATCTCCACGACCTATGGTCTTGTCGATATGATTTGGGTTGGGAGATTAGGAAGTGGCCCCGTTGCAGCGATTGGCACTGCAAGCTTTTTCATTAATTTAGCAATCGCTCTAGCCACCATGATCACAATCGGTACAGGAATCAAAGTTTCTCAAAGTATGGGTTCCGGTCAAGATGATAAAGCTAAAACGTATATAAAGAACGGGTTTATCATGTCTATCTTAATGGGACTTATCTATATGATCTTCATCATGTTCACTAATAATCAGCTCATTGGATTCTTTGATCTTAGCAGTCCGGAAGTAGCAGGGATGGCGAAGCAATTTCTATTGATATCGACCATCGGAACTGTATTTTCAATTCTCAACACCTTATATGCTACGATCTTAAATTCCATGGGTAATAGTAAGCAACCGTTTCAGATCTTTACGATTGGACTAGTGTTGAATATCGTCCTTGATCCACTCTTCATCTTTGGGTTCGGTAGTTTTGCTGGTTGGGGAGTGGCAGGGGCAGCCATTGCAACATTAACGGCTAATATCGTAGTGACAAGTTTATTTATTATCAAAACAAGAAACATGGAGTTGATCTCTCCTCGTACCGGTTGGGATCGTCGTCAAATGAAAGAAGTCATCCGAATTGGTCTACCGATAACGATTCAACGAGTTACATTTACAATCATCTCCATTATCATTGCTAAAATCATTGTCCGATTTGGTTCTGATGCGATTGCAGTGCAAAAAGTGGGAATTCAAATTGAATCTATCTCCTATATGACTATTGGAGGTCTTCAAGGAGCGATTGCCGCTTTCTTTGGCCAGAATTATGGAGCTCGCCGATTAGATCGTATTAAGCAAGGTTATCGCAAAGCTCTAATGTTGACAACAATCTTTGGTATCATCATTTCTCTAGTGTTTATTATATTCCCGGCACAACTCTTCTCACTGTTTCTTTCCGATCAGACCAGTCTAGAGTTAGGTGCCAATTATATGCGTATCATTGGTTATTCGCAATTGTTCATGTGTATGGAACTGATGACAGTGGGGGCTTTTAATGGTATTGGTAAAACCCATATCCCTCCGATATTCAGCATTTTGTTAACAGCATTAAGGATACCACTGGCCATACTATTATCGGGTCCTTACGGGTTAAACGGTGTGTGGATGTCCATAGCGCTGACTAGTATTTTCAAGGGAGTTATTCTAGTCTTATGGTTTAGGGTAACTTTACGTAGAATAAACCTATCGCAAATTCATATTTAATCAAAGGACGGTAGTTAAAATGCCTTCGTTGAATCATAAATGGATACAGCAATTAATCGATCATAAATTAAGTAAAGAACTCATGAAAGGGCAATTTGGTCTAGAAAAAGAAAATGTTAGAGTTGATCGTGACGGGAGATTGGCAATAACACCACATCCTAAAGCTTTCGGTAATAAACTGGATAACCCTTATATCCAAACCGATTTCTCAGAAAGTCAAATTGAAATGATCACTCCGTCTTTCGATTCAATCGATGAGACCTATCGTTTCATGGAAGCTTTGCAAGACATTGTGTCAATGGAACTGGATGGTGAATTCCTATGGCCGAGCAGCAATCCACCTCAACTACCTGAAGATCATGAAATACCAATCGCGCAAATGAATGACCCCATTGAGGACAACTATAGGGCTGAACTGGCAGACAAATATGGTCGCAAAAGACAGTTACTGAGCGGAATCCATTATAACTTCTCTTTTGACGAAAGATTTCTAAGACAATTATATGAAACAGATATTGGGCACAAAGAATATAAAGAGTACAAGGAATTTAAAAATGCTATTTATTTTAAAGTAGCACGCAATTTATTGAGATATCGTTGGCTTCTTATCTATTTAACAGGAGCAAGTCCTGTATTTGATAAGACCTATATTGAAAGATGCGTCGCAAAAGGAGAGCCGCTTGACCCCAATAGCGTTCATTTCCCTAATATGAATTCACTTCGTAATAGTGAATGTGGTTATCGGAATGAAAAACCTCTATATGTATCCTATAATTCGATGGATGAATATGTTCATGACTTGACTGAGTTGATTCATGCCCAGCAACTTCTAAGTGTCAAGGAATTTTACAGTCCGGTTAGAGTGAAGACAGTGAAAGGTGAACATCCATTACAGGAGCTTGTACATGTTGGAGTTGCATATTTAGAGCTTCGGTTTATCGATTTGAATCCACTATTTAAAATTGGAATTAGCAAAGAGACGATGCAATTCATTCACTTGTTTATCGTATTTATGCTGCTTAAGAAAGATGAGCCCTTTAGTGTAGAGGATCAAAAGCTGGCAGACTTGAATCATGATCAATTGATCATGGAAGGTATAAAGGGTTGTCTTCATGATCATGACGATGATGGCGCAACGATGGAGAAGACCGCATTGATTTGTATCGAAGAGATGCAGGAAATGGTGTCACTCTTGATGCCTATGGAGAAAGAAGCGTATTTACACATTTTAGATAAAGAAAAAGAAAAAATTCTTCATTCCGAATTGAGCTTTGCTGCCATCGTAAAGTCTGACATTCAAGAATCATCCTTTCTATCTTATCATTTGGATAAAGCAAAGCAGTATGCCAAAGAAAGTGCCCAAAACGGTTACCGCTTCGTTGGATATGAGGATCTTGAATTATCAACGCAGTTACTTTTAAAGGCTGCTGTCAAACGAGGTATAAGGTTTAAAATGCTGGATAGGGATGAAAACTTTGTGCTTCTGACAAAAGGGGACCGCAACGAATATGTAAAACAAGCCACGAAAACATCACTAGATTCCTATAGCACGGTTTTGATTATGGAGAATAAAATTGTGACGAAAAAAGTCCTTCAGCAACACGGAATACGTGTTCCAAAAGGAGAAGCATTTCAGAGTCTTGAGGAAGCGATGTCCACATATCCATCATACCTGGACAAATCCATTGTGATCAAACCCAAATCAACAAATTTCGGATTAGGAATCACCATTTTTAATCGTGAATTTTCTAAAGAAGACTATCAAAAAGCTTTCCAAATCGCCTTTGAATATGATCGAACTGTTCTTCTAGAGGAGTTCATAGCAGGTAAAGAATATCGCTTCCTTGTCATGGGTGATGAGGTTGTTGGGATTCTCCATCGTGTTCCTGCCAATGTAGTAGGAGATGGGGTTCACACAATAGAGGAGCTAGTTCGTGACAAGAATAAAGATCCGCTAAGAGGTCGTGGATATAAGACGCCGCTTGAACAAATTCAATTAGGTGAAGCTGAAGAGATGTTCCTAAAAAATCATTCCAACAGTTGGCGTGATATACCTCAGTCTGGAGAGATTATATACTTGCGGGAGAATTCGAATATTAGTACCGGTGGAGATAGCATTGATTTTACAGATGAGATTCCTGATAGCTATAAGAACCTCGCCATTCAAGCCGCTAAAGCTGCGGGTGCAACGATATGCGGTGTGGATATGATGATTGATAATATTGAAGTAGAAGCAACGGAATCTAATTATAGTTTTATTGAAATCAACTTTAACCCAGCGATCCATATTCACTGTTATCCTTATAAAGGGAGCAATCGTAAAGCGGACGAGAAGATTCTAGATTTATTGTTTGGCACAAACACTGATTGATACACAAAAAAGGAGTTGGACGTATCCAGCTCCTTTTTAAATTACTGTAACTTGCACTACAACTGTGCACTTATCCATTGAACTGATAAGCTTACTGCAGCAACAGAAAACCATACGATGAGGCCAAATAGAATGGGACGAACCCCGGTTTTTAGCATGGATCTAAAATTTGCGCTGAGACCTATCGCCGTTAAGGCCATGATAATCATGAACTTCGAGGCATGTCCTGTGAAAGTTAAGAATTCCTCTCCGAATAGTCCAATCGTGTTTAATAGAGAAGCCACTAAAAACCAAACGATAAACCACGGAAAAACCTTCAGCGGATTATAGGTTTCAGTGGAGCCGTCCATCTGTTGTTGCTGTCTTTTCTTTCTCGCAAAAATCATAGCAAGACAGAACGTAATCGGTATAATAAACGTCGTTCGAACAAGTTTGACAATGGTAGCATAGTCTCCTGCGGCATTACTATACATATACCCAGCTGCGACGACCGATGACGTGTCGTTAATCGCAGTTCCTGCCCACAATCCAAAGCCTGTATCTGATAACCCGATGAAGTGTCCAATCCACGGAAACAATAGCACAGCTGCGATATTGAACATAAAAATGGTTGAAATGGAATAAGCAATCTCGGTTTCTTCAGCTTCGATAATCGGGGAAGTGGCTGCGATCGCCGATCCACCGCATATCGCCGTACCGACACCAATGAGTATTTTCAATCGAGTAGGTATTTTAAGGAGCTTCCCAAAAAAATAAGCAGCTAGAAATGCTGCAAGTAAGCTAGATAATAACACAGCTAACGATTGTACCCCCGTACTCCAAACACTAGCTAGACTCATATTACAACCAATGACGATAATCGACCATTGCAGTACTTTCTTGGAGCTAAATTGGACACCGCTAAGGGTATTTTTAGGTTTACCAACCGAATTATTCAATAGAATACCAATCAATAGACCGAAAACTGGACCACCGACTAAGGGAAGAATAGAACCTAATTGGGCAGAAATGATAGAGATGACGATAACGAGGAGTAGTCCGGGGACTAATTTTCTTAACGTAGTCATGCTGTTGGTTCCTCTCACAAATGATGTATTATTGGATGAATGATCAATTTACATCGTAAGAGAAGAATGATAGAAAGGCAAATACAAATAACTAATGGTTATCATTAGGAATCATTATAATAGGAATTTCAACAGGAATACGGAAATAGCTATGACGACTAATATAAATATGGTAGGGATCATCCGTTGCTTGGAAGGATTATCGTTTAGATTAAGCGAGTTAAGGAGTTCCCCGTTATCGATAAGCTCGACGCCACAATGGGAACAAATGAAATCATTCAGAGAAGTGGCTTGTTGGCATTGAGGGCAAACACGAGGCATGGAATACATCTCCTTTATCCCGATAATATACAGTGATTTTATCGGATATTAAACAGAAGGTCAACTAGAACATTTAAAAACATAAATTATATAATTCATGGACTTGAAACATTCTAAATTTGTGATATCATAATCAAAAAAAAGCAATGATGAGAATAAAATACAATGGTCTTTATGTTCAGAGAGCTAAGGGAATGCTGGAACCTTCGCCATAAACCTTGTATGATGTCATCTCGGAGCTTTTGTTCGAAATCTGAATCTTAGCATTTAGCATAGCTTTAGGTTCAGTGAGTAGACTCAAACGGATTAGCACACGTTATCGTGCTGTAGGTAGAGGGAGACCTTTACCTCATGAGACTGAAATCGTAAGGTTTCAGTGAATCAGGGTGGTACCACGAAAATTTACCCCTTTCGTCCCTAGGTTGACAGATGCATGCTGTCGCCTTGAGATGAGAGGGGTTTGTTATTTTTCAATACAAAAAAGCAATGATGAGAATAAAATACAGAGGTTCTTATGTTCAGAGAGTAAAGGGAATGCTGAAACCTTTGCCTTAAGCCTTGTATGATGTCATCTCGGAGCTTTTGTTCGAAAACAGAATCTTAGCATAGCTTTTGGTTCAGTGAGTAGACTCAAACGGATTGGCACACGTTATCGTGCTGTAGGTATAGGGTGACCTTTACCTCATGAGACTGGAATCGAAAGGTTTCAGTGAATCAGGGTGGTACCACGAAAGTTTACCCCTTTCGTCCCTAGGTTGGCAGTTGATTGCTGTCACCTTTGGATGAGAGGGGTTATTTATATTATAGGAGGTCATCAAATGGAAAAGATATCGATATCTAAAGCTCAATCGCTTCAGCATTCTGAGGAATTAATAACCGGTTCAGAGGTTCTTTTACGCGGATTGTTAAAGGAAGGTGTTGAGTGTGTATTTGGGTACCCAGGAGGTAACGTCCTTTACATTTATGATGCCATGGTGAACAATCCAGAGTTCAAACACGTGTTGACCCGGCATGAGCAAGGGGCTATTCACGCTGCAGATGGTTACGCTAGGTCGACAGGAAAAGTAGGTGTGTGCATCGCTACCTCTGGTCCAGGAGCGACAAACTTAGTGACTGGAATTGCCACGGCTTATATGGATTCTGTACCGCTTGTGATCATTACAGGTAATGTGCCAACAACCGTTATGGGTATGGATGCATTTCAGGAAGCAGATATCATGAGTATTACCATGTCCATTACGAAGCATAGTTACTTGGTACGTGATGTACATGACCTTCCGCGAATCATCCATGAAGCATTTTACATTGCCAACACGGGAAGGAAAGGTCCCGTATTAATCGACATTCCAAAAGATGTATCCAATTATAAAATGCTATATCAACCTACTACTGATATAAATTTACGAGGGTATAATCCTTATCCAAGTATTAATCGGATGGAGATAGATCGATTGATTCAGGCAATTGCCGCAGCCGAAAAACCGATCATTATTGCTGGGGGTGGGGTCGTTTATTCGAATGCATCAAATGAATTGCTTGAGTTCGTCGAGCTAACTAAAATTCCTGTAACATCTACATTACTTGGCTTAGGAGGTTTCCTAAGCGGTCACGACCTCTGGCTGGGAATGCTTGGCCATCATGGTACGTATACGGCGAACATGGCTATCCAGCAAGCTGACTTGATCATTTCTATGGGATCACGATTTGATGATCGAGTTACGATGAAAGTAGATGGTTTTGCTCCTTGTGCCAAACAAATTGTCCATATTGACATTGATCCAGCTGAAATTGGCAAGAACATCAAAGCGAATATAGCTTGTATAGGCGATATTAAGGATGTTCTCAAATATGCCAATACAAAAGCAGTACCTTCTCAATCCAATCGTTGGATCGATACGATCCAGGAAAATAAAACAAAGCATCCATTGCGATATAAAGACTCTGAGTCGAAGCTGAAGCCACAGTTTGTAATTGAGATGATTCATGAAACAACTGGAGGAGAAGCGATTATTACCACTGATGTTGGCCAGCACCAAATGTGGGTTGCCCAATTTTACAAATTTAATCATCCGCGTTCACTCATCACCTCAGGAGGACTTGGAACCATGGGATTTGGATTTCCCTCTGCTATTGGTGCTCAGATCGGAAACCCTGACCGACTTGTGATCTCTGTCAACGGTGATGGGGGTATGCAGATGTGTGCTCAAGAAATGGCAATTTGTGCAATTCATCAGATTCCTGTTAAAATTGTCGTGATCAACAATCAAGTACTCGGAATGGTCAAACAACAACAGGAAATCGTATACGACAAACGTTATAGCCAGATAGACTTAGCAGGTAGTCCAAATTTCGTGAAGCTAGCCGAAGCTTACGGAATTAAGGGCTTTCGTGCAAGTAATAAAGCGGAGGCGGCTCATATATGGCAAGAAGCTCTGAAAATTCCTGGACCCGTACTTGTTGAGTTTGTAATACCCAAAGAAGAGAATGTATATCCTATGGTTCTCGCTGGAACGACATTAGATCAGATGATCATGGGGAATTTTGATTGATTAAAATATTGGAGGTAACTTAAGTGGTAACCATTGAGGACTTTTTAAAATTAGATATTCGTGTCGGCACTGTAATCAAAGCTGAACCATTTCCTGAAGCCAGAAAACCTGCAATAAAATTAGAAATTGATTTTGGTGAGATGGGTATTAAACAATCTTCGGCTCAAATAACGCAAAGATATGAACCAGAACTTCTTATTGGTCGTCAAGTCATAGCGGTAGTTAACTTTCCAGTAAGACGTATCGCAGGTTTTAAATCTGAGGTATTAGTTATTGGTGGTACTCCAGCGGAGGGAGACGTTGTTCTATTAAAGCCAGATGTACCCGTTGAAAATGGCACTCCGATCGCATAAGCTTTTGTTAAATTTTAATTTTGTATAGCATAGGGGGCTATAGTATAATAATAGTATGAAGGAAGGAGTGTTCGGAGGATGGAAGAAGATTTAACTCACGAGAATGGATCATGTCACACAGATAAGCGAAAAAGTCATCATTCTGAAAAAACGAAAAACAGCTTGATTAGTCGCCTTAACCGAATTGAAGGTCAAGTGAGAGGAATTAAGGGATTAATTGAAAAAGACACTTATTGTGACGACGTGCTCAATCAAATCGCTTCAGTCCAATCCGCACTGAACGGTGTCGGCAAACTCCTGTTAGAGCATCACATGAAGAGCTGTGTCATCGAACGTATTCAGGATGGTGAAGATGAAGTTATAGATGAGTTATTGGTTACCGTAAAAAAATTATTGAAATAAGGTAGGACAAAAGGAGTTCGCGAGACTCCTTTTTTGTTTGTTTCAATTCATAATAACATGATAAGTTCGTTCATTTTTGGGTATACAAACAAAGAGGACCGCCCTAAATTACTGATAGTAACGGTGGATATCAAGACGAGCTAATGAAAATATATCTTGACGAATATAGGGTAGGGGGGTATACTAAATTTACGAAAACAAGGATTCGCAATATAAAAGTGAGGTGTTTATATAATGGCAACTGCTGAAGCGGGAAAATCACAAACTTCATTACAGATCACGGGAATGACTTGTGCTGCTTGTGCAAACCGTATTGAAAAGGGCTTAAACAAACTAGAAGGTGTAACAGAAGCCAATGTTAACTTTGCCATGGAGAGAGCGACCGTAACTTATGACCCAAGTAAAGTTGATGTTAATAAGATGGAAGAGAGCATTCAGAAACTTGGCTATAGTACGGCGAAAGAGTCTGTAGATTTACAACTCGAAGGTATGACCTGTGCTGCCTGCGCTACGAGAATTGAGAAAACGCTGAACAAAATACCGGGCGTAAGTACGGCCAACGTTAACTTTGCCATGGAACTCGCTCATGTCGAATATAACCCGGTTGAAGTGACCGTGTCCGATATGCAGAAGCGAGTGGAGAAGATCGGATATAAAGCCATTCTGAAGCAAGAACAAGGTGATCCATCAGAACAGCGGAACAAAGAATTGTCCAAACAAAAGCGTAAACTCCTGATCTCTGCGATTCTGTCATTACCTTTGTTATGGGCTATGGTGAGCCACTTTTCGTTCACATCGTGGATTTGGTTACCGGACCTCTTTATGAATCCATGGTTCCAATTGATATTGGCAACACCGGTTCAATTTTATATCGGCAGACAATTTTATATCGGTGCCTATAAAGCATTACGTAACGGCAGTGCCAACATGGATGTACTGGTTTCACTCGGAACCTCCGCGGCTTATTTTTATAGCCTATATCTAACCATAGTTTGGGCGATTGATGGCGGTAACGCACATCACGGACCAGAGATGTATTATGAAACAAGTGCTGTACTGATTACCCTCGTACTCATGGGGAAATTGTTTGAATCTATGGCAAAGGGCCGGACGTCTGAAGCGATTAAATCCCTGATGGGACTGCAAGCCAAGACTGCTTTGGTTGTCCGCGAGGGTCAAGAGCTAAGCATTCCTGTAGAGGAAGTTGTTGCAGGTGATATTGTACTTGTTCGCCCAGGTAATAAAGTACCTGTAGACGGTGAAGTTCTAGAAGGTATATCGTCGGTAGATGAATCAATGCTGACAGGCGAAAGCCTCCCTGTTGAGAAAAAAGCAGGAGATACCGTTATTGGTGCGACGATTAACAAAAACGGCATGCTGCGGATTAAGGCAACTAAAGTAGGGAAAGAAACCGCACTCGCGCAAATCATTAAAGTTGTAGAAGAAGCACAAGGTTCCAAAGCACCTATTCAAAGGGTTGCCGACGTCATTTCTGGAATCTTTGTACCTATTGTTGTAGGGATCGCCGTAGTTGCATTTTTGATATGGTACTTCTTCGTAACACCGGGTGACTTTGCAGGTTCCTTAGAAAAAGCAATCGCAATTCTTGTTATTGCATGTCCTTGTGCTTTGGGCCTGGCAACACCTACCTCCATTATGGCGGGTTCCGGACGTGCAGCTGAGCTGGGAATCCTGTTCAAGGGTGGGGAGCATTTAGAACAGACACATAAGATTGACACGATCATTCTCGATAAAACAGGCACCGTAACGAAAGGAAAACCTGAACTTACTGATATCTTAGTCAATGGAAATGAAACGGAATTTCTTAGACTTGTGGGTGCGGCGGAAAAAAACTCTGAACATCCACTCGCAGAAGCCATTGTTACTGGTATTATGGACAGAAATATAGATCTACCAGGAACAGAATCTTTTGAAGCTATTCCGGGCTTTGGGATCAAGGCGATTGTTGAAGGCAAAGAGTTGTTGATTGGCACAAGACGTCTCATGGATAAGTACGGTGTAGATGCAGACCATGCATATAACACAATGTCTACATTAGAAGAATCGGGAAAAACAGCGATGCTTGTTGCCATAGATAAAGGGTACGCGGGTATGGTAGCAGTAGCAGATACCATCAAAGAGACCTCGAAGGCTGCGGTCAGTCGGTTGAAGGAAATGGGTATAGAGGTCATCATGATCACCGGAGATAACGAACGGACGGCAAAAGCGATCGCGGCTCAAGTTGGTATTGATCATATACTTGCTGAGGTTCTTCCAGAAGGTAAAGCGGACGAAGTAAAAAAATTACAAGCACAAGGTAAGAAGGTTGCCATGGTTGGCGATGGCATCAACGATGCACCAGCTCTTGCAACAGCAGACATTGGTATGGCTATCGGCACAGGTACGGATGTGGCAATGGAAGCTGCAGATGTAACTTTGATGCGTGGCGATCTATCCAGTATACCGGACGCCATTTATATGAGTCGTAAAACCATGACCAATATCAAACAAAATCTCTTCTGGGCACTCGGTTACAACACACTTGGTATTCCGATTGCTGCCCTCGGTTTATTGGCTCCATGGGTAGCAGGTGCAGCAATGGCACTCAGCTCGGTTTCCGTCGTTCTTAATGCACTTCGTTTACAACGTGTGCAGATCCGTAACTAATCATCTATTGGGAGGAGAACGATGATGGGAGAAACGATGAAAATTGCGGTATCCCCACCAATTCAGGTGGGAGGGAGTTTATTTACGCCAGAGCAGCTTGCTACAATAGGAGCTGCCCTAGGTACAGATGCCAAAATCGAAATGACACCTTTTAAACAGCTTTATTTGGAAGTCCCTCTTGAACAACAAATGCTGATTACAGAAGAACTGAGGCGTTCAGGTATGGAAGTTCACCCTGCTGGTTTTGTGACCAAAAGCTTAATCGCCTGTAATTTTTGCAAGGGGGCTGAGGAAGCAGGTCTGGAAGTAGCGAGGCGATTAAATCAGTCCATTGCAGGTATTGAAACACCTATGCCACTTAAGATTGGTTATGCGGGTTGTGCACTCGGGACGAGTGAACCTTTGTTGAAAGACATCAGCGTTGTCAAAATGCGTAATACCTATGAGATTTTTGTTGGAGGAGAACCTAAAGGTCTTAAGACTTCAATCGCACAATCGCTTGTATCTGGTCTAACCGAAGATCAAATCGTTTCAGTGGTGACAACATTGATCCAATTCTATAAGGACAATGCCAAAGGAAAAGAAAAATTCAAGAAATTCATTGATCGTGTTACGCTAGAACAGCTGCAACAACTTATTGCGGGGTAGTGGATTCGGCCTAGTTGGGTTTGAATCTTAAATATAGCTTCTTGACAGGGTAAACAATTTATAATAATATTTCGACTTAGTAACAATAATGAATTTAAATGAGGTGGAAGGAAATGTTTTTTTTATCAACTGTTCTAAAACGGTAGCTGGCTTAAGACGGGTGAAGTCTGTCCATTTTAACGATAAGCCAACCGAAGAACAGTAGATAAAGAACCTATTCCTTTCATGCAAATTAGGATTTGTCATGGGTATGGCGTAAGTTCGCTGTACCCATTTTTTGCGTTTATTTTCTATGAGCCAAGAAATTAAATGAATATAAGCTTTATCAAGCTGTTCTCTCTTGTTGGCTTGGAACACAAGCAAAAAGGAGAGAACAAAATTGAGTATATTATCCGTATCACAAGTGACCCATGCATATGGGGATAAACATATTTTTCAAAATATAGATTTCTGTTTGCTCCCAGGAGAACGAGCAGGTCTAGTAGGTAGTAATGGTGCAGGAAAATCGACACTCCTGCGCATACTTACCGGGGAAATACTACCTGATGCAGGCAAAATAGAATGGATGTCCCGTGTCAAAGTAGGTTTTCTGCAACAGCATATCGATCTACAGGCCGGAACAACAATTATGCAGTATTTTCAAAGCGCTTTTACCCATTTGTATGATCTCGAAAGAAACATACTGCAGCTTGCCAATCAAATGTCAAATTCAGACGAAGAACAACTGGAACAGATGCTAGCGCAATATGGTAAGCTACAGAATCAATTAGAGGATACCGGTTTCTATCAACTCGATATGAAAATCGAAGAGGTTGCTGCTGGGTTAGGCATTCTAGAACTTGGCAAAGATCGTGATGTCGAACAGCTTAGTGGCGGTCAGCGTACCAAATTATTATTAGGTAAGTTATTACTGGAAGAACCGGACGTACTGTTGCTTGATGAACCGACTAATTATTTGGATGACATCCATATTGAATGGCTGGCCAACTATTTAAAAAATTATAAACATGCTTATTTGGTTGTTTCGCATGATGAGCACTTTCTAAACCAAATTACTAACGTGATCTATCATCTCGAGCATCAAACAATTCAACGTTACACTGGGAATTACGTGGAATTCCAAAGAAATTATGAGCTAGGCAAGAAACAATTGTACGAGACATACGAACGGCAGCAAAAAGAAATCGACAAGCTTGAAAGCTTCATTCGGAAAAACCGAAATCGAAATGCCAAACAAGCGCAAAGTCGTGAGAAAGTGCTGGGAAGAATGGAGCGAATTGATAAACCGACAACAAATCCAAAACCTCAATTCGCATTTGAAGTGCATACCGATCCCGTAAGTAAGGTACTTGAGGCATCAAATATCCGTATCGGATATACCGAACCATTATTCGGACCTTTGGATCTCCTGGTGAAACGCGGCGATAAAATTGCCATCATTGGCTATAATGGAATTGGTAAATCCACCATGCTCAAAACGTTGCTCGGTTATATGAGACCGATTAGCGGTACAGTCCAATTCGGAGAACGTTTGAATGCGGCTTATTTTGTTCAAGAGGACTTTGCCTCTTCACAAAGTGCGCTGGAGCGGGTTTGGTCAGCCCATCCCAATCTTGCCCAAAAAGAAGTACGGCAAATATTGGCCAGATCCGGTCTGACTGAAAAGCATATTAGGCAGCCACTAAACACCTTGAGTGGGGGAGAACAAACCAAAGTTCGTTTAAGTGAGCTTATGCTAACCAATAGCAATATGCTGGTACTAGATGAACCCACTAACCATTTAGATGTTCACGCCAAAGTGGCACTTCAAGAAGCACTCAAGAAATATAAAGGTACCATTCTACTTGTCTCGCATGAGCCGGAGTTCTATCAGGGTTGGGTCACACAGATATGGCGAATACAAGATTGGTGTTAATTTAACAATGAACTGTGTTGATATCATTAACCACTGAAAGGCTGGTACCCACACATATTGTAGTCCTGCTTCCAATAGAATTGGGTTAGGAGCTGCCAAAAGGCAGCTCTTTTTTTGCGCTTAAAATGAGTAACATCTATAAAACACTCATCAAAGAACGTGTTGCACTTTGGAACAAATAATGATTATTAAAGCTAAATAAATTTTAAATATCTCTTTTGTTTATTTTTGAAATTGTTATATTCAAATATAAACAAACATGTTAATATAACAAACAAATACAAATAAAAATAAATAAAAACAAATGAGGAGGAAATAAACATGGTACAAAACCTGTGGGATCAGACCCAATCCCCGCAGCAGCATGACGGACTAGATCAACTCGTTTACCGCTCCAATCTGATCGGATCTGATCGACGGGTTTGTAATTGGGGAGGAGGGAATACCTCATCCAAAACCACGATAACGGATTTTCGTGGGCGGGATATAGAAGTAATGTATGTTAAGGGCAGCGGCTCAGACCTGGCAACAATGAAAGCCAACAATTTTACTGGGCTCAAGCTGGAGGATATCTCGCAATTATTTCAGTTGGATGAAATGAACGATGAGGACATGGTTGCATATTTGGGTCATTGCATGTTCGATGCCAAGCACCCGAGAGCTTCAATCGAGACACTACTGCATGCTTTCCTTCCATTTCCTCATGTTGATCATACCCATCCGGATGCAATTATCAGCATTTGCTGTGCGGATAACGGAAAGGAGATTGCTGAACGGATTTTTGGAGATCGATTTGTATGGGTGCCCTATATACGTCCCGGATTTACGCTATCAAAAATGATTGCGGAAGGCGTGCTTGCTAATCCGAATGCTGAATTGGTACTGATGGAGAAGCATGGTCTAGTAACTTGGGGAGATACCTCTGAAGCTTGTTACGCCCAGACTATTAAAATCATTAACCTAGCGGAATCTTATATCGAATCAATAGTTGATAACGACAAACTATTCGGAGGGAGAAAGCATACCCCGCTATCAGCTGATGCCCGCCGAAACCTTGCAGCTCTTGTGATGCCGACAATCCGAGGTGCTGTCAGTAGCGAGAAGAAATTGATCCTTACCTTTGACGATGATGAAGACGTGTTGGCTTTTGCCTGTGGCAAAAATTCCTCCGTGCTCTCCCAAGTCGGAGCTGCTTGCCCAGATCATCTTGTACATACGAAGGTGACTCCACTATTTATTGACTGGACGCCAAATGTCGAAGATGTGGAAGGCTTGAAGAACAAGCTGAAAGAAGGGATCAAGAGTTATAAAGAACAATATAAAGCCTATTTTGAGCGGAACAAAAATGATGGAGACATCATGTTCGAACCTGCCCCGCGCGTCATTCTAATTCCCGGTCTCGGTATGATTAATACCGGAAAAAACCATGCGATGTCCAAAGTCAGCGGGACATTGTACCACCGAGCCATCGCGGTAATAAAGGGAGCAACCGCACTGGGGAATTTCGTATCGCTGAGTGAAAATGAATCTTATAACGTGGAATATTGGCCACTTGAGCTCTATAAGTTATCCCTTGCCCCTGCGGAAGCGGAATTCTCACGTCAGATCGCGTTCATAACAGGTGGGGCAGGTGGGATCGGTAGTGAAACAGCTCGCCGCCTCGTGTCCGAAGGCGCTCATGTTATCCTGGCCGATTTGAATCTAGAAGGTGCGCAAAAAGTTGCAAATGAAATCAACGAGAAGTTCGGTGAGGTACGTGCGACTGCCGTCAAGATGGATGTTACTAAAGAAGCAGAGGTACAAGGAGCATATATGGAAGCAACTCTTGCCTATGGGGGCGTTGATATTATCGTAAATAACGCGGGTCTCGCCACATCTAGTCCATTCGATGAAACTTCGCTTAGCGAATGGAACCTGAATATCAATGTGTTAGGCACAGGATATTTTTTGGTGGCACGAGAAGCTTTTAAGGTGATGAAGCAGCAAGCTTTTGGCGGAAGTATGGTATTCGTTGGTTCAAAAAATTCGATCTATGCTGGAAAAAATGCCTCTGCATACAGTGCCGCCAAAGCTTTGGAAGCGCATTTGGCCCGCTGCATTGCAGCCGAAGGCGGCGAATACGGAATTCGGGTAAACACAGTGCTACCAGATGCAATACTACAAGGATCCGCGATATGGAACTCCGGCTGGCGTAATGAGCGTGCTGCAGCATACGGGATTGAACCGGAGCAGTTGGAAGAATATTATCGCAAACGGACGACACTTCAGGTCAATATTTATCCAAGGGATATTGCCGAAGGAATCGCTTTTCTTGCATCTTCCAAATCATCCAAAACAACAGGATGCATGTTAACCATCGACGGAGGGGTTCCCGCAGCATTTACACGATAACGTCAGATCGCTTCAATGATTGTCCCTCATTTCTTTGATGGTTTCGGACTATATACTGTATAATTTATTCATCTAATACCGTTATCGAAAAGAGGATGACAAATGCTAGTTGCAGAACGTTACGAAAAAATCGTTCAACTTGTGAATGATCGGGGAAGCATTCGAGTAACCGAACTTAGCGAGCTGTGCTCGGTCACCGAAGAGACGATCCGCAGGGATTTGGATCGCCTGGAACATACAGGGCGATTAAAGAGATCCCATGGCGGGGCTGTGAGCATAAAGGAAACCCAACTCGAGGTTCCTTATTTCGAACGGGAGATTACACGTTCGGAAGAAAAGAAACGGATTGCGGAAGAAGCAGTAAAGCTGATCTCCGAAAATGATAAGATTTTGCTTGATGCAAGCACATCCGCTTGGTATATGGCAAAGATTATGCCGGATATGCCGATGACGGTATTGACCAATTCGGTCAAGGTGGTAACGGAACTAAGCACCAAGGAGAAAATCGATGTCATCTCGATCGGAGGCCGACTATCTCCGCGCTCGCTCTCATTCGTTGGTCCACTCGCTGAGAAATCGCTAGTTTCCTTTCATGTCGATAAGTTGTTTTTTTCCTGCAAAGGCGTGCATTTGGACCGCGGTATTAGTGAATCGGGGGAACTCCAAGCTCGGCTAAAGCAGCAAATGATGGGAATGGCCGATCAGATCATTCTACTCGCGGATGCTAGCAAATTCGGCGTACAGGCATTCAGCCAGGTGACGGATTTAGCTCAAGTAGACTTAATTATTAGTGATAAAAGCTTGAGCTCAGAGACTCTGGATTCTTTGATAGCAACGGGTCTTACCGTTACCTTGGCATAGAATTCTTATGATGATATAGCAACTAAAGAGCCCCGCAAAGACATTGGAATTACGCTGGAAGGCATCATGTCACTTTGCGGGGTATTTTATGGAGAAAAGGTAGGTCATTCATTTGAAGGTATCCATGTTCATTACTTGTGTAAGCGATGCCATTTATCCCCGGGTTGGGGAAACGATGATGCGATTGTTGGCTAGATATGGGATACTTCTGGAGTTTCCTAGCATTCAGACCTGTTGCGGGCAACCGGCCTATAACAGCGGATATTGGGAGGAAGCAAAAACGGCGGCCAAGACGATCTTAACCGCTTTTAATGATAGCGATTTTGTTGTTTCACCCTCTGGTTCATGCACTTATATGATCCATCATTATTCAGAACTATTCAAAGATGAACCGGAATGGCTTATAGAGGCTCAAGAATTGCAAAGGAAAACTTTTGAATTTAGTCAATTTTTGGTGAATGTTCTCGGGGTAAAAGATGTCGGCGCAAGATTTCCCCATAAGGTTACGTATCATCCTTCTTGTCATGGAAGCCGTCTACTTGGTATTAAGAGTGAGCCCTTGGATCTGCTGAATCATGTTAAGGAATTGGAGTTTGTCCCACTTCCGTTCTCCGAGGATTGTTGTGGGTTCGGTGGAACATTCGCGATCAAGATGCCAGATATATCAGGGGCAATGGTCACGGAAAAAGTCGATCATCTCAAAGAGTCGGAAGCAGAGGTTCTTGTCGGATTGGATATGGCCTGCTTGATGAATATCGCTGGAAATCTACGTTACCGGAATGAACCGGTTAGGGTGATGCATCTTGCTGAACTGCTGTATGAAGGAGTGATGAAAGCGTGAGCGGATCGACCCCAAAATCGGACAATCCAGTGAAGAAGCGCGCTGAAATCGCGCTGAATAATGAATTCTTGCGTAATGCAGTCAAGTTTACGACCGAAAGATTACGCAATAGCAAGAAGCAGGCGATGGATGAGCTTGGCAACTGGGAGGAGTGGCGTGAGCGTGGAAGACAGATTCGTCTGCATACGATCGCGCACCTTGATTATTATCTGGAACGGTTTGCAGACCAGGCTCGTAAGAACGGAGTGCATGTACATTTTGCCGATAATTCTACGGAAGCTTTAGATATTGCACTGGAGATCGCTCAAAGAAAATCGGCGAAAACAGCCGTCAAGTCGAAATCCATGGTAACGGAGGAGCTTCATCTTAATCAAGCACTCGAGTCCATTGGGATCGAGTCGATCGAAACCGATCTTGGTGAATATATCATCCAATTGGCGGGAGAAACACCGTCGCATATTATCATACCGGCGATTCACAAGAACCGATATCAAATCGCGGAGCTGTTGTCGGTTGATGCGGGGGAATCACTTCCGCCTGAGACAAGTGTATTAGCCGGTTACGTACGTAAAAAACTGCGGGAAAAGTTTCTGGAAGCCGACATTGGGATCACCGGCTGTAATTTTGCGATTGCGGAGACGGGATCGATGGTTGTGTTCGAAAATGAAGGTAACGCCCGAATGGTGAGCACACTTCCCAAGACCCAGATTACGTTCATGGGCATGGAGCGGATCATTCCGTCCTGGGTCGATTTAGAGGTGATGGCAACATTGTTGCCCAGGTCCGCAACCGGGCAGAAGCTGACCGTCTATATGTCAGGGATCACCGGACCGAAACGAACGGATGACGGAGATGGTCCTGAAGAAATGCATATTATCATCTTGGATAATGGTAGATCCATACAGTTAGGGGATCCCGAATTCCAGGAACTCCTTCATTGTATTCGCTGCGGCGCTTGTTTGAACGCTTGTCCAGTATATCGACATATTGGTGGCCATGCGTACGGAGGAACGTATAGTGGACCTATTGGGGCCGTGCTTACTCCAGCACTCAAAGGAAATGTCGCAGAATGGGACGATATTGCAAACGCATCTAGTATTTGTGGTGCTTGCTATGAGGCTTGTCCAGTCAAAATACCTCTCCATGATATGCTAGTTTCATTAAGGCGTCGAAAGGTTGAGCACGGATACGGAAATAAGTGGGAA
This sequence comes from Paenibacillus segetis, assembly GCF_014639155.1. Taxonomy (NCBI): domain Bacteria; kingdom Bacillati; phylum Bacillota; class Bacilli; order Caryophanales; family Paenibacillaceae; genus Paenibacillus; species Paenibacillus segetis. Next base: position 2,022,366 of record NZ_BMFT01000001.1, on the reverse strand, counting down.
ACCGTGGGGATGCGCGGGTTTGGCTCGGTCATGTCTAACTCCAAACGTTTTAATAGGGCGATAAAGTTAGGGAGGATTGGACAGAAACTGATCGTTCGTGATGGTGGTATTTCTCTCAAGTTAGGACCATTGAAAGGGTGGAATCGATACAGAATTGCCCCAAGCTTGGCAGATAAATCGTTCCGGGATCACTTCCAGACAATTGAAGCTGACCTTAGCCAAGATCTTCAACATATGACTCCCGAGATGAAAGCGCGGATGGAGAAGCTGATCAAACAACGAACGGATGGTAAGGGAGGTAGCGGCCATGAATGATGCCCAGGAAAGTTCGCTCCATCAATTGGATCAATCATCTAAGGACAAACAGGAGATTTTTCTACAAAAAATAGCTTCCAAGTTAGGACGATCACGTATAATAGAGAAGCCAGATCAACCGTTTCGTGGCGCTCCTGAATTCTGGAATAACTTCGACTACTCAACTGAAGCCAAAGTAAAAATGTTCACCGCCAATTTTGAGGCAGCAGGAGGACATGTGGTCCAATTCGAGAAGATGGAGGAGACCGGACGATGGATTGCACAGACAGCGACTGAGCTTGGGGCTCACCATATTCTGCGGCAAGATCAAGAGGAATTGGAAGCACTCGACTTGGAATCATCATTACTGAGTGCTGAGATCACAGTGTGGAACCGTGACAAGTCTCAGGACGGGAAAGCAAACGCTGCTGAGGCGGATATCGGAATTGTAATAGCAGATTGTGCTGTTGCCTACACCGGGTCAATTATCTTGTTATCTGGGCAACAGAAAGGACGGTCAGTCAGTCTTTTACCTACTGCCCTCATCGCTATCATTCCCGTTCATTTGTTGGTAACCAGATTGGGTGAAAAATTAGTAGAGTTCGATCATTTGGGCGAAGAGAGACTTCCCGCTGGAATTCATTTTATCTCCGGACCAAGCCGCTCCGCAGATATCGAGAACGATCTGACTATTGGGGTACATGGTCCCGGAATCGTATATGCCGTACTAGTAAATGAATAAATGTCCAGTCCAGTAAATCCTACTCGTGAAAAGGTCGATCACATTCCGTGGTCGACTTTTGTGTCGTCTCGATTTTCTTTCTCATTGAAATCAGGTCTTTTATTTTTAGAAAGTCTTATTTTAATTGTTAACCTAAAATAATATTTGTGGTTTACAATAGTTAGATTTCAAGATATGATTTAGATAATACATAGATGTCGACTCTTGTAGGGATTTAAATTTTGATTATAACAACGGAGGTTACAAGATGAAGACAAAAGATATGGTATTTGCTGCATTATTTGCTGCACTCTTAGGAGTATTAGGGATGATCCCACCGATTCCACTAGGTTTTATCCCCGTACCCATTACCGCACAAACCCTTGGCGTTATGTTGGCAGGATGCTTTTTAGGAAAGAAAACCGGTACGCTTAGCATCATTTTATTTATCGTATTAGTCGCTTTAGGTTTACCATTATTATCTGGTGGTCGAGGAGGACTTTCTGTATTTGTAGCCCCTACTGCAGGATACTTACTAAGCTGGCCAATAGCGACATTCTGTATAGGACTAGCAACAGAAAAGTTATGGACCAAGATAAAAACATGGAAGCTCTTTGTGGTCAATGTTGTGTTTGGAGTTCTACTTGTTAGTCTCATTGGTGCTCCGGTTATGGCACTTATCACGCATACATCCATCTGGGCTGGTCTTGTGGGGGCTGTCTCTTTTGTACCAGGTGATTGTATTAAAGCCTTACTTGCAGCCATCATTGCGGTACAGTTAAAATCCGTCAGTCCAATCGAAGAAAAACTTGAATAACTAATAGTTCATGCTATTATATGAATTTTTGAATAGGTGAGAAACCATGAATCTAGTAGAACCATTACTTCATTACGCAATGCAGCAGCCTGACAAAGTTGCCTTATCCGAGGGTACAAACAGAATTACTTATTCAGCATTGGTACAGAAGATGAAACAAATTGCACAGGGGCTAAATCATAATGGCCTGATCCATGATAAGGTTATTATTTTGTCTACAAATCGTATTGAATTCGTAGAGGTTTTTCTTGGGGTTATTTATGCGGGATGTATCCCTGTTCCTTTGGATCCAAAATGGAGTTCGAAGGAAATGAACGATATTATACAACATTGTCAGCCGAAGATGATTTTTGCAGAGACAGCATTAGTCAAGAAGCTATCCATACAAGATAAACAAGTTCAACTTCTCACCCTTGCAAATGATGGAATAGGTACCTATGATCAATGGCTAACTACTTTGAAACCAGAAGCAGAATTGAATCATACCAACGAATTATTATTTATAGGCTTTACCTCAGGAACAACGGGGGTACCAAAGGGCTATATGCGGACACATGTATCTTGGATGAAGAGTTTTGAAGCAACAAGTGAAGCCTTCCAGCTCAACAGCATGGAACATATAGTAGCTCCCGGTCCTTTTGTTCACTCTTTATCCTTATTCGCCATTATGCAGAGCCTAAACCGTGGTGCAACCTTTCATATCTTAAAAGATTTCAATGCTGGAAAGCTCCTACAGCTGTGTGATCAAATTCCTGATATGATCTTATTTGTCGTACCTACGATGATTGAAGCACTATTACATCACGCGATCCCCGGTCAGAGTCAGATTCAAGCTTTGATTAGCTCAGGGGGGAAATGGTCGGAGATATCAAAGAGTAGGTGCAAGGATGTATTTGTCGGGGCGAAGCTATATGAATATTACGGCTCATCCGAAGCCAGTTATATTAGTTACTTTGATATTCAATCCGAAATCAAACCCAATTCTGTTGGCAAACCCTTTTCTGGTGTACAAATATCAATTCGGAACGAGTTTGGGCAGGAGGTACCCCTAGGGGGTATTGGACAGCTCTATATTCGCAGTGACATGATGTTTAAGGGCTATTATCAATTACCAGAAGAAACCGAGGCCGTTTTTCGAGATGGGTGGCTTATAACGGGTGACATTATGTATATGGATCATGAGGGTTACTTATATTTGACTGGTCGATCCAAAAATAGGATGGTTTCTGGTGGCCTCAATATTTTTCCTGAGGAAGTAGAGTCTGTGCTGCAGCAAATTCCCGAAATCTCGGAAGTGATGGTGTTAGGAGTTCCAGATGATTATTGGGGTGAGCAGGTGATAGCGCTTGTGAAGTGGAGTGGACAACTACGTTTAACTACCGAGGATATCAAGAACTACTGTCGCCAGTATTTAGCCATGTATAAAGCCCCGAAACAGATCATTACAGTGGATGAATTCATCTATACTAGCAGTGGGAAGATAGCGCGGCAGGCGATGAAAGATTACACGAAAAGAGTGATGATATGATTGAGGCAGTCATCGTTATGGCTAAACGTACGCCTATTGGAAAAATTGGTGGTAAATTAAGCACACTTGAACCTGAATCCTTGTTAACACCGCTTATTAAGCACATCGTAGCAGAGACCAATTTACCAAAGGATAGAATTGACGATGTCATCATTGGTAATGTCGTAGGTCCGGGTGGTAACATTGCACGAGTTGCTGCGCTGGAAGCAGGCTTACCTGTTACGGTACCGGGCGTGACGGTTGATCGTCAATGCGGTTCAGGCCTTGAGGCTATAAATATAGCCGCACGCTTAATTCAAAGTGGAGCAGGCGAGATTTATTTAGCAGGTGGTGTTGAAAGTACAAGCCGGGCACCATGGAAAATGAGTAAACCCCAAACGCTAATGGGCGTACCACAGCTGTATTCACGCGCCCACTTCACTCCAAGTTCCTATGGTGATCCCGATATGGGGATTGCGGCGGAAAATGTCGCCAAACGATACGCGATTGCTAGAGAAGAACAAGATATATATTCTTTGAAAAGCCATCAGAAAGCTATTAACTCACAGCGGTCAGGTCGTTTTCAGCAAGAGATTGTTCCTATTCAAGTCCATGGCGAATGGATTAACGAAGATGAATGTCCAAGAGATAATACAAGCCTCGCTAAGCTACAGCAATTACCACCGATCTTTCTGAAACAAGGTACTGTAACAGCCGGCAATGCATGTCCGCTCAATGATGGGGCGGCTCTTGTGCTCATCATGTCTCATGAACGATGTAAGGAACTTAACCTCAAGCCTATTTTACGAATAGTGGATGCTCAAGCGGTTGGTGTAGATCCAAATTATTTAGGTATAGGTCCGGTGCCAGCTGTTCAAAAAGTGTTAAGTCGTCAGTTGCTGTCGAGCGCTGATCTAGATATAGTAGAGTTCAATGAAGCCTTTGCCTCCCAAGTTTTAGCTTCATTGAAAGAGCTACATATTCCAGAGGAGAAAGTTAATCTTGGAGGCGGTGCACTTGCCATCGGGCATCCATATGGTGCGTCTGGAGCTATTTTAATGACACGTTTATGTGCAGAAATGCTATTCAAGCCATACAAACGAGGACTGGCCACACTGGGTATCGGTGGTGGAATCGGTCTGGCTACACTAGTGGAGGCAATCGAATGAATATTATTCAGCATCAGATTCATATCACTGCGGAATGGATTACAGATTATGCTCAAAGCATTGATGCTCCGTTACAAGTTTTACAAGGGAAACTTGTCGCACCATCAACCATGCCCATTATATTCTGGCAAGCATTTGATATCCCTTGGCTCAAAGGGGATCATCCTTTAATTCATGGCAAGCAGCATTTTTCTTACGAAGCACCTATTACTGCAAGAATGATCTTAGATTGTGAACTTTCATTAACGCAGATCGAGAACAAGACAAGCCGTCATGGAAATTTGATATTGTATACACATTCCCTTGTATGTTTCAACGAGGGTGATCTTATCGTTACCGCGGAAACCGTATTAATCTCTGTAGGGGAGAACATATGAAAAAAATAATTTCAGCAGAGACAATCCGTAAATATGCCGAAATCTCTAAAGATACGGCTGCCATTCATTTGGACGAGGAAGCCGCAGTAAAAGCTGGATATAAACGTCCGATTGCACATGGCATGTATATCATGGGGTTAGCACAATCATTGTATTTAGCTCAGCACCCAACACAATGGATTACAACCTATCGCATGAAATTTCTGCAACCACTATTAGTAGATACGGTTGCTATTTTTCACTTTGAGATCAACGAAGGTGATATCGAAGTTACCGTTCGAGGTGAATCTGGAGAAATGATTGCTTCGGGTACTTTCTCCGTAAAAGAGGTAGTGAATTGAATAAAGTAGCCTTAATTACAGGAGCGACTAGGGGGATTGGGCGCAGCATAGCCCTTCATCTAGGACAAGCTGGATATCAAGTGATGGTGAACGGGACGAAGCAAGCGCTGATTGATGAAGTTGTAGAGGAGATTCATCGTATCGATGGAGAAGCGTTCGGTTACTGTGCCAATGTTGCAGATTCCAACGCAGTTACTTCGATGGTGGATGCTATAATAGCAAAGTATGGCTGTATTGATGTATTGATTCATAACGCGGGCAATGTACATGATCAAAAATGTAATCGCATGAGCGATCAATCATGGGAATCCGTACTTGATGTCCATTTAAATGGCGCTTTTTATTGTATTTCACGAGTACTACCTCATATGCAAACGAATGGTGGAGACATTCTATTGATGACTTCGACTGCCGGATTAATGGGTTCCGTCGGGCAAGTGAACTACAGTGCGGCTAAAGCCGGAATACTCGGAATCGTGTGGACGCTAGCAGCTGAACTTCAGTCACACCGGATTCGGGTAAATGGCATTAATCCAGCGGCATTAACAGATATGACTAGACCAGTCATCGAGCACATGATGGCTAAATACGCCAGTCGTAAAGAGTTATTTCCTAAGTTCTGGCAAGTGGGTGAGGCGGATGATATTGCTCGATTCGTAGTTGCATTATTGGCACAGCCTGATGCCGATTTAACCGGTGAAATATTTGGTGTCAACGGTACAAAGGTTACGAAGTGGCTCAGGCCTGCACCTTCCTTATCCGAAAATAGCATCGAAGATTTCTTCAAGACATGGAAACATCAGAAGGGAAGAGAATAAATGCTTATATTCGATCACGTTCATTTTTATTATAAAAAAGGACAGCCTGTCATCCAGAATATGAGCTTTACGATAGAATCAGGGCAGTTTGTGGCCATTGTCGGCGCCAACGGCTGCGGTAAGTCTACGATAGCCAAGCTCATCAATGGATTACTGCTTCCCAAGGAAGGGCATGTGAAATTTAATGATCTAGACACATCAAGCCCTATTGAACTCCATAAGATTCATAAGCAAATAGGCTTTGTATTCCAAAACCCGGAAGATCAATTTATCACGACATCAGTAATAGATGAGATTATATTTGGATTAGAAAATATTTCAGTGCCCCGTGAAGAAATGCGTAGTCGACTGGATCATGCTCTTCGAGCTGTTCAAATGGAGGATTACCTACATTCGATGCCACATGAACTCTCAGGAGGGCAAAAGCAACGTGTTGCAATTGCGGCTATTGTGGCGATGCGCCCTCAGATCATTATTTTTGATGAGGCTACGTCGATGCTTGATCCACAAGGAAGAAGGCAAGTCCTTTCTATTATGCAGGAACTACACCGTCAGGGTATGACCATAATTCACATCACCCACCATATGGAGGATGTGCTGTCTGCAGAGCGTATTTTGCTCATTCATCAAGGTCGGCTTGAATTTGATGGCGATCCGTTGGTCTTTTTTGAAACAATGCCCGTGACCGACTATCAATTAGAACTCCCCTTTGGGGTGCGGTTATATCAAATGCTCCAACAAAAGACGCCATTTCTGGCTGATTGGAAGGAGATGATTTCGTCTCAATGGTCTATCAATTAAGTCAGGTTAGCGTAAGCTATGGCGATCAGCTGGTATTGCAAAACGTCAGTTGCACGATTCAAGACGGTAAGTGGATTTCCGTTATTGGCCAAACAGGCGCTGGTAAGTCTACCTTTGTCAAAGTGCTGAAAGGATTGATTCCCTCTTTTGTCGGAGATTATTGCATGGATCAACAGCCTATAGCTAGAGATGCCCATGGATATCCAACAGTAGTTCCTCATGTGGGATATGTTTTTCAATACCCAGAGCATCAATTATTTGAAAGAAACGTATACAGGGAGCTTGCCTTTGCTCCAAAGCTACAGCAGTATTCAGATCTTCAGATAACAGAGATGATTGACAGCATATTACCACAAGTAGGTTTGTCCAAGGAGATTCTTCCAATGGCACCATTCCAGTTAAGCGGTGGTGAAAAACGCCGTGTAGCGGTCGCCTCGGTATTAATGATGAATCCACAACTATTGATTGTAGATGAACCAACAGCAGGTCTGGATCCCGTAAGTCGATTATCTCTGTTGAGTCAGCTTAAAGATTGGCAGCAGCAAGACAATCGTACCGTTATCTTTGTCTCTCATCAAATGAATGATGTTGCTGAATACTCAGATGAAGTCATCGTATTTCACGAAGGACGCCTCATGGGACATTATGAAGTCAATAATTTATTCCTAGAGCATTCAGATTTACTAGTGGAAGTTGGATTATCACTGCCAGAGCCCGTACAACTTTTACATCTGATAGAGGAATTATCCGGCCAATCCATTCAAGTGGAGAGCTGCAGAGAGCAGGATATTTTCGAAAAAGTGTGGCCCATTTGGCATACAAGGAGCTTCAATAATGGCTAATTCCGTATTAATAGGACAATACGTAGATAGAGATTCTTTATTACACCGACTCGATCCACGCACAAAAATTGTAAGTTTGATCATGATGATGCTGAGCTTTCTAACGCTAGAGACGTTTATTAGCTACGCAGTTGCATCTATCATCATATTGGGTATTTTGTTGTTATCGCAAATACCATTCCGTTTCTTTTGGAAAGGCATTCGACCGATCTTGGTTATTCTGATCTTCACCTTTCTATATCACGTCATATTCACAAAAGGAAATGTGATTTGGTCTTGGTCATTTATCGAATTAACTGAGGAAGGACTACAAAACGGGATACGCTTTGTCTGGCGTATTATGTTATTCGTCTTACTTGCCTCCATTTTAACATTGACCACAAAACCACTAAGCTTATCCCAAGGACTAGAAAAGTTGCTATCACCTTTATCTAAATTACACGTTCCTATTGAGCAATTCTCCTTAATGATCGTCATTGCGATTCGGTTTATTCCGACCATTATAGAGGAGCTGGAACGTATTCTTTTAGCTCAAAAGGCTAGAGGATATGATATTAAGACATTAACACTTCCTAAACGGATTTTTGCATATATCCCAATTCTCATTCCCTTGCTAATCACGATCATTCAACGTGCTGAGCAGTTGACCTTCGCGATTGATGCACGTGCTTATGGTAATGGCAAGGGGAGAACTTCCTATAAGCTATTGAAATTACAACGAGTTGATTATCAAGCAGGGGGAATTGTCATGATCATGTCGATAACCATGCTACTTATAAAAGTTGGGGGAATCTAGGAGTATGACGATGAAATGGAATACTCGTATCACAAAATTGTTGCAAATCAAGTATCCTATTATTCAAGGAGGACTTGCTTATTTAGCCTATGCAGACCTCGCTGCTGCTGTCTCTAATGCAGGAGGACTTGGCCAGGTTACAGCCATGAGTCTCCCGAATGCAGATGCCCTACTCGAAGAAATTAGACGTGCGCGCAGCTTAACTAACAAACCATTCGGAGTCAATTTTGCTATTGGTATGTATGGTGCAAATTACATGGATCGGGTACAAGTAGCAATAGATGAGCAAGTACCTGTTGTTACTATTACTGGGGGGAACCCTTCCGCAATATTAGAGCTAATGCAACCCACGAATATAAAAACACTTGTACTTGTATCCTCACGTAGACAGGCGCAAAAAGCTGAACAACTAGGGGCTTCCGCGGTAATTGTCGTTGGACAAGAAGGCGGGGGACACCTAGGACGTGATGATGTTGGAACCATGGTGCTTGTTCCTCAAGTCGTCGATGCTGTAAATATCCCGGTCGTTGCATCGGGTGGGATTGGAGATGGCCGCGGCTGGATGGCAGCACATGCTCTTGGAGCAGAGGGAATTGAAATGGGTACACGGTTTATCGCCACCCAGGACTGTATTGATGCCTCAGCTTCATATAAAGAAGCATTAGTAGAGAGTTCTGAGTCGGATACCACAGTAATCAAACGTTCCATCGGTGCTCCTGCCAGGGTATTACGAAGCAACTTTATCGATCAAATCCTCGAAATCGAACGTGTGACGCCTACCTATGAAGCGCTCAAGAAATATATTAGCGGTGAAGCTAACAAGCGCTGGATATGTGATGGTATCAAAGAAGAAGGCTTCGGCTGGGCAGGACAGGTAACCGGAATGATTCACGATGTTCCCACAGTCGCTGAGCTGTTCGACAGAATGGTTCAAGAGGCAGAGAGCGTTCGGGGGAAATGGGGACTAAATTAAGTCGTTGAACAAGAAAATACACCTTTTAGAGTCCGCACTCTGTGCGGATTTTTTATTTGAAAACAATCTATTGCTCAAACCTCCTAAAAATGATTTTAAGGAGATTTAGCTATTTCTAAGTAAGGAATTCAAATGATTGATTTATGTCGGTTACAGAGGCGCATAACCACCTTAAAAACCGTGTTTCAAACCTGACACTAGTGTGATAATCTTATCTAATGCGAGCAAATTTATAAACTTCGATAGTTATAATTACTATGATTTCAAGTCAAAAGAATAAGGATGACCATTGTAATGAAAGCTCAAATGAACGATCGATTTGCCAACGAGAGTATCCCAAAATTAATGTTTGCGCTTGCTACGCCAGCTATCGTAGCGCAGTTAATTAATGCCATGTACAGTCTAGTTGATCGAATGTTTGTTGGAAGAATGGCTGAGAATGGAACGTTAGCTTTATCCGCTATAGGAATATCTTTTCCAATCATTATGGTGATATCAGCATTTGCTTCACTTATCGGTGTTGGCGGTGCTCCGCTAGCATCTATTAAAATGGGTGAAGGTCAACATAAAAAAGCGGAAGAATTACTTGGTAGTTGTTTCTCTATGTTATTTATTGTATCTATTATTCTGACAGCAGTATTTCTTATCCTTAAGTCTCCACTGCTAACATTATTCGGTGCTAGTCCAGAAACTCTACCGTTTGCCAACGATTTCTTGGGTATATATCTAATCGGCACTATTGCTGTACTTGTATCTATGGGGCTGAATCCATTCATTGCAGCACAAGGATATGCTAAAACTGCCATGTTTACGATATGTATTGGGGCGATCGTTAACATCATACTCGACGCTATATTCATTTTTGGAATGAATATGGGGATCAAAGGAGCAGCATTAGCTACGGTTATAGCACAATTCATATCTGCTATTTGGGTATTGAAATTTTTAACCTCCAAACGTGCCCATCTGCGCTTACGAATGACTAATTTGAGAATTAACCTAAAGGTTGCTGTAAGTATCCTTGCCTTAGGACTTTCCCCGTTCATTATGCAGTCAACGGAAAGTTTGATCCAAATTGTATTTAACACGTCCCTCGCCAAATATGGGGGTGATCTGTATATTGCCGCCATGGGTATCATGGGAACACTGATCCAAATTTTTTCGTTACTATTATCCAGTTTTGCACAAGGAGCACAGCCGATTATTGGCTATAACTTTGGAGCTCGAAACTTTGCCCGTGTAAAAACTACCATCATATACTGCACCATATTCTGTGCAACTTTTGGTCTAGCGATGTGGAGCTTAGCCATTTTCGCTCCGAAAATTCCGATTATCATTTTTACCAATAATACGGAATTGATAGAGCTGACAGCTAGATTAATGAAGATATTCTTCTTAGGCACATGTATTTTTGGCATTCAATTAGCTTTCCAACAAATCTTTATTGCCCTTGGGCAAGCTAAAGTTTCTATTTTCATAGCGATCTTGCGTAAGATCATTTTGCTAATTCCTTTGGTTTACCTGCTCCCAATATGGATTAGCCCAAAAGCAGATGCCGTTATTATCGCTGAACCTATCGCCGATTTTACTGCGGCATTGACTTGCTGCATGTTATTTGGAATCACGATTAAGAAGCTTCTTAAAGCACAATAATAAGAAATAGGGTTAAGCACATTTGCCTAATATAATCCGCGCCTAGCGCGGATCTTTTTTTTATTTAAGGACGTTAATTTTCCAAGTTATTACCATAGGGCAAGGAGATATTCCCAAAGAAAATCTTGACAAGAAGAGTTTATTTCGTATACATTTGTATACAGTTAAATAGCGTATACAAATGTATACGAAATAATAAAAGGAGGAACCCATATGCGCGAAGGACATAAAGGCAAACATGGTCATAGAGAACATAGGGAGCACAGGGATTTTGAAGAAATAAATAAAAAAGATAGAAAAGACTCTTTAGATCACCATCACAAAAGCGCTCAAACGTTTCGTCGAGGCAGAGCGATTGCCTTTCTAGAAAGGTTGAATATCAAGCGTTCGACATTACTACAGCAATTGGACCAGCCGGAATTTGACTCCATAAAACAAGTAATCAGCGGTGAACTGAAAGCAACCGATGCGATTATTCAGGAGTTTATTCATGCGTTTGAGATTCGCGAAGCAATATCTGAGAATGAACAAAAAAATGATGGAGTTGAAGTGGAAAATGACAACAACTAATTTAATTAAAACACGCAGAAATGTGAAAATGTTTAAACCTGATCTCATTAGTGAAAGCGATCTAATGATCTGGCTCGAAGCTGCAAGTTACGCACCTAATCATCGTATGACCGAACCATGGGAACTCCTATTCCTTGGATCAGAGACTAGAGCGAAGTTGAATCATAAAACGGATTTCGGCAGCGCGCCTATTGTTTTTGCGTTAATATCCAAGCCTGCCGCAACATCGTTTGAACGTGACGAGAACGTCATGGCTTCCGCTTGTTTCGCTCAAAATTTCTTGTTAGCCGCGCATGAAGCGGGAGTAGGGGCATATTGGGCTTCTTTGGGGGCGTTACCGCACAATCGTGAAATCCTTGGTGTACCACAAGATCACGATGTAATTGGTGTATTTGGGGTTGGATATCCAGCGGAAATTCCAAATGCCAAGCCTAGAACACCGATTGCTTCCAAAATTACGTATCTAGCATAATACAAACACGAATTGGTTGGATGATGTTCAGTACGTTGAATTGTGTATAGAAGTGAAGGTGAACGAATGTGGAAACTTAAGAGTTTTTTGAGACCGTACTGGATGTGGTGTTTGCTAGCGCCGCTGTTAATGGTTATCGAGGTGTTTATGGATTTATTGCAGCCTACACTCATGGCAAGCATTGTGAATGAAGGCATCATGACAAGAGATCTGTCGCATATTGTTTCGACTGGGCTAACCATGTTGGGCGTTGCGTTTATCGGCTTGATCGGCGGGGTAGGCTGCACTGTTTTTTCGAGTATTGCATCCCAACATTTTGGTAACGATTTGCGGATACGGCTGTTTGAGCATATTGAATCATTCTCTAATCAAAATATTGATCGGTTAAAAACAGGATCGCTAATTACCCGGTTAACGAACGATGTGGTGCAACTACAGACATTTGTACAGATGATTCTACGTTCGTTTGTACGTTCTCCATTGTTACTAATTGGTAGCTTGATCATGGCCATTCGGATCAGTCCAACTCTAACCCTTATCCTGCTAATCTCCGTTCCATTACTATTTATCATTTTGTATGTGCTAATCCGTCTTTCTTTTCCTTTGTTTGCGAAAATGCAAAACAAATTGGACGGTGTCAACACCGTACTTCAAGAAAATCTCTCTGGCATTCGTGTAATAAAGGCCTTTGTTCGGGCTAAACAAGAACAGAAACGATTTGATTCTGCAAACACGGAATATACCCAGACAGCGATCAAGGCAGTACGACTCATGGCACTGAATTTACCGCTCATGATGTTCATACTGAACGCAAGTATTGTTGCCGTGCTCTGGTTCGGGGGGATTCAAAGCTGGAATAACGGACTTCCGGTTGGTGATTTGATCGCTTTTATTAATTATGTTACCCAACTGTTGATGTCCATGTTAATGCTTAGCAATACGCTGACTTTTGTGTCACGGGCTAAGGTTTCAGCGGACCGAGTGAACGAGGTATTTGCCACTACAAGTGAAATTATGGATGTTCCCTCCGCTAATCATCATGTGATTCGTAAAGGGCGAATTGAATTCAAAAGTGTATCATTTGCTTACCACAAAGATGATGAGAACCTCGTACTAAATGATATCAACTTTATTGCTGAACCGGGTAAAACGGTTGCGATATTAGGTGCAACTGGTGCCGGGAAATCGACGCTCGTCAGTCTTATCCCCAGGCTTTACGAGGTTACGTCAGGTTCTATTATGATCGACGGTACTGACATTCGCGGAATTGGACTAGATCATTTACGTAGCCAGATTGGGCTTGTCATGCAGCAGACGATTCTGTTCAGTGGAACCATTCGTGATAATATCCGCTATGGAAGACCGGATGCCACAACCGAAGAAGTGGAGCAGGCAGCCATAACCGCGGAAGCCCATGATTTCATTATTAGACTTCCACAGGAGTATGACACCATTCTTGGTCAGCGTGGAATCAACCTATCCGGCGGCCAAAAGCAGCGGTTATCAATTGCGAGAGCCCTACTAATCCAACCAACCATTCTAATTATGGATGACAGCACCAGCGCGCTTGACGCGACTACCGAATCACGGATCAGACAATTACTGAAAATACAGATGCAAAGTAGCACCAACATTTTGATTACCCAGCGGGTCTCATCCGTCATAGATGCCGACATCATCCTAATCTTGGATAACGGTAAGATCGTCGCCCAAGGTACCCATGAAGAGCTTCTGCGAAGCAGTGAAATCTACCGGGATATCCGGCGGTCACAGCTAAAGGGAGAGGAGGCATCCTATGTCGAGTCTTAATAACCGTACACCAGTATCGTTTCCCGGACGTCCATCCGGTTTTGGGGGAGGACCGCAAGGAATGGGGCACGGAGCTGGTCGTGGGGCTGTCCCGAAGGTGCGAGCCAAGAATCGGGGAGCTACAATTAAACGAATCTGGTCTTATCTAAACCGTCAACGATTAGGATTAACCTTAGTGTACGTATTTACTGTACTTAACGCAGTGGTATCGTTGATCGGTCCATACCTGCTTGGTAAGGCGATAGATACTGCAGTCATTCCCGGTGACTACGCTGGATTGGTGCGATTTTGCCTGCTTATTCTCGGTATTTATGTGCTTGGAAGCGCAGTTGCCTGGGTGCAAGCCTATGTTATGACCGGTGTTTCTCAAAATACCGTGTTCGAGCTGAGGCGCGACCTGTTTGCGAAATATCAGCAACTGCCTGTTCAATTTTTTGACACGCACTCCAACGGGGAACTGATGAGTCGGGCAACCAACGACATCGAAAATGTATCCAATTCGCTGAATCAAAGTGTGACCCAGCTGCTGAACAGCTTAATTACACTCAGCGGTTCACTGGTCATCATGCTAGCGCTGAACATACCGTTAACTGTCGTTGCTATGTTGACAATCCCGCTCTTTTTATTGGCAAGCCGTAAAATAAGTGGCTTGAGTCGGATTTATTTTAAAAATCAACAACGTCATTTAGGAGAGCTCAACGGGTTTATCGAAGAAACGATTAGCGGATTAAAGGTAGTCAAGCAGTATCGTATGGAAGAAAGAGAAGGCGAGCGATTCCACAAGATCAGTGGCGAACTGAATAAGTCGGGCATTAAAGCGCAGATCGTTTCTGGACTTGTTGGACCGGTCATGAACATGATCAACAATCTTAACTTTGCACTCATTGCGGGTGTTGGGGGCTGGATGGCCTTTCATGATTTGGCCACGGTAGGGGTGATCGTCAGCTTTCTCAACTATTCCAAACAGTTTGGTCGACCGATTGCTGAACTCGCCAACCAGTACAACCTTATTCAATCGGCCATCGCAGGGGCAGAGCGCGTATTTGAAGTCATGGATATGCCGTCCGAATATGGTGATGAACAGCATAGAGAATTGCCAAGGCTTACCGGGAACGTCGTATTTCACAACGTTTCTTTCGGCTACAAGCCGGATTCGCCTATTCTCAACGATGTGACGTTTGAAGCGAAGTCTGGTGAGAAAATCGCGCTTGTCGGACCAACGGGGGCAGGAAAAACAACAATTATCAACTTGTTGACAAGATTTTATGAGATCAATGGCGGTGTGGTGACTATCGACGGCCGGGACATCCGGGAGTTGGACAAAAACGCGCTGCGCAGCCAGCTCGGGATGGTACTTCAGGATGCGCATGTATTTTCTGGATCCATACGAGATAATATCCGCTTCGGTCGCCTGGATGCGACTGATCAAGAGGTGGAGGTGGCTGCAAAACTTGCCAATGCCGATAAGTTTATTATGAGGCTCCCTCACGGTTACGAAACGATATTGGGCACAGAGGGTGGAAATCTGAGCCATGGACAACGCCAGTTACTGACCATTGCACGTGCTATCCTAGCTGATCCAGCCATTCTAATTCTAGACGAAGCTACCAGTAGTGTTGATACGCGAACGGAAATGCATATCCAGCAAGCGATGACAACCTTGATGAAAGGACGTACTAGCTTTGTTATTGCCCACAGGCTCAGTACGATCCAAGATGCTGACCGTATCCTTGTCATCCAAGGTGGACGAATTGTGGAGCAGGGGAGCCATGAACAGTTGCTTAAGCTGCAAGGCGTCTATCACGAGCTTTATAATAGCCAGTTTAAGCGAGCATTTCAGGAGGATGTTTCATGAATGCTCCAACAATCGATTTCCTTTTTGATTGGGAGTTTGTGATTTCGTGATTTCGTGAAGATAGGTAGTTTTAATGTAAAAAAACACAGATGCAAGGTTTCTTTAGAAGTAACAAAAAGATGGCTTCAACTTCCACGATAGTGCGGAAGTGAAGCTATCTTTTTGTTGTGATTTGGTATTACCACGCTTATTTTACGGATTTGGCGAATTCAGAGGATTTGATACCCGCTTGACGGCCGAAGATGATGATCTCTGCGACAGAATTACCACCGATTCGGTTCTCACCGTGTAACCCTCCGGTTACTTCACCTGCCGCGAAGAGACCCGGGATTGGTTTGTTGTCCTTGTCTAAAACTTCTGTATTCGTATTAATGACCACACCACCCATGGTGTAATGAATTCCTGGGCCGATTTTGATGGCATAGTATGGCGCAGCAGACAGTTCGTGGTCTATTCCCGTCTTTCTTTCGAATTCAGTGTCATTTTTATTTTTTACTGCACCGTTCCAAGTATCGATCGTCTTCTGTAATGAATCCGCTGGTAATTCAATATCTTCAGCTAGTGCCTTGATCGTATCTGCTTTTTTCACAAATCCTAATTTTTCATATTGTTCGATCGCTTTCGCACGTGATCTAACTCCGGAATCGAAAATAAGAAAAGCATTTGTCTCAGGTAGCTTCGTAATTGCTTGGGTTACGTTGTCACGCGTACCCATTTCGTTGATGAACCGTTGACCTTTGCTGTTTACGAGAATTGCACCTTCTCCACGTACCGCTTCCCCGATAAGGTAGGAGTTTTCTTGCTGTACCGTTGGATGAACCTGGATTTGATTCATATCAACCGTGGTTCCGCCCATTTTTTCAATCATTTGAATACCATCACCCGTACTGCCTTCCTGATTCGTCGTCACATAACCTTCCAGATCCGGTCGAACCTTGGCGATGAGTTCCATGTTGGCACCAAATCCACCGGCCGTAATCACGACGGATTTTGCCGATATCATTTTTTCTTCATTCGGTTTGAAGACCACTTTAAGGCCGTTGATTTTACCGTCTTGTTTCGTAACTTCTTTGACATTGGCATTAACGAATATGGGAATACCCTGAGCTTGGACGTTCTTCAGTAATCCCGTTACGAGGTACTGACCCACAGCGGAACCGTCTTCAGGACGGTGGGTGCGCTTCTGGCTCATCCCGCCCGTGATCGTGAGACTATTCAATCGGATATCGATGGAATCTAGCCAATCTATGGCACCCGCCGAATTGTCTACGAAATAGCGAAGTAGAGCTTTATCATTAGTACCATGGCCACCTTGTAAGGTTTCTTCGTAAAATAATTCATTACGATCCGATATACCTTGTTCCTTTTGAAACTTCGTCTCGGATGCGTTCATCCCTGAAGAAGATTTGTTCGTATTGCCGCCTGCAAACGGCATTTTCTCGAAAATAACCGGACTCATGCCTGCAGCTTTCGCTTCAAGCGCAGCAGTCATACCTGCGCCGCCTGCACCTACGATTGCAATATCGTAGGTGTCTTTCAATTCGTCAAGTGGCGTATAATTCGCCATGGACGCACTCGACGTCGCATCTTCTTTTTCTTTATCCTTGTTTTGTTCTGCTGTGTTGTCCGTACCGGCATTGTTTTCCGGTTTCGTAGTTCCTTTTCCACACCCTGATATTAGCAGCAGGATGGATAGCAAGAGAATCAGAATGATCTTTGATTTATTGTGCATGTTTGTACCCTCCATGTTGAATCTATTGCCGTTCATCACCTATAGCATACCAATTTCTGTTATTTATTATTTGTGATGACCTCAAATTTCAATTGATGATTCATCCATGCACAAATCAAGTAAGAGTTTATTATGGCGTGGAAAGTCCGTCACTTTGACCTGGTGAAGCTACTATCTATTAGGTTAAAGTTGGAGTACAAGAAGAATAGCCATTCATAGCTACACAGCAGCTTCTTCCTTTAGTCTTAGTAGTCTTCTATTTTCCAGTTCAATGAAACTGGGTACACGTTCTTTTGTATTTGCAAAAGTAATACCGGAAAAAGGCGGATGAACAGGGTTTGAAGCTGTCCTACATAAACCACTTGACTTAGAGTTAACTTTAAGTGAAATAATATGAACATTAAACTCTATAACTTATTTTGATTGAGAGGAGTCAATCTATATGGAATATACGAAACTTGGAAATACCGGTCTGGATGTATCACGGCTGTGTCTAGGCTGTATGAGCTTTGGTGTTGCTGAACGATGGATTCATCAATGGGTACTTGATGAGGAGCAGAGCCGAGGTATCATAAAAAAAGCGCTTGAACTCGGAATTAATTTTTTTGATACGGCGAATGTGTATTCAGACGGAACGAGTGAGGAAATTGTTGGACGAGCGCTGAAGGATTATTCTAATCGAGATGAAATTGTTCTCGCGACGAAGGTCTTTAATCGTATGCATGAAGGACCAAATGGAGCTGGGTTATCCCGAAAAGCAATTATGAGTGAGATTGATAAGAGTCTCAAGAGATTAGGAACAGATTATGTGGATCTGTACCAGATACATCGGTGGGATTATCACACGCCAATCGAAGAAACAATGGAAGCTCTTCATGATGTTGTTAAGGCGGGTAAGGTAAGATACATTGGTGCTTCCGCCATGTATGCTTGGCAGTTCCAAAAAGCGTTATATGTAGCGGAAAAGAATGGTTGGACCCGATTTGTATCCATGCAGAATCACCTCAATCTGATTTACCGAGAAGAGGAGCGCGAGATGTTGCCTCTTTGTAAGGAAGAAAAAATCGGTGTTATTCCATATAGTCCGCTGGCATCTGGAAGATTAACTCGAGATTGGGCGGTTACAACCCCTCGTTCAGAAACCGATCAGATTCAAAAATCTAAATATGATGGCACTGCAGATACGGATCGATTGGTCGTCGAACGGGTTGCTACTATCGCCGAAAAATATGATGTTCCACGAATTCATATCGCTCTTGCCTGGTTGCTGCAGAAAGAACCGGTGACAGCTCCTATCATTGGTGCTACAAAAATATCTCATCTCGAAGATGCCGTAGGTGCACTATCCATTAGGTTAACCCCTCAAGATATTGATTTCTTGGAAGAACCTTATGTACCGCATCCAATCATTGGTTTTAATTAATAAGTATTCAAAAATCCCTCGTTACGGTTACGAGGGATTTTTGTTGTGCAAAACTTTTTCTTTAAAGCTTTTTCCTATATGCAGTTGGTGACGTACCATAGGATTTAGTAAATTGTCGGGTAAAGTAATTACTATCACTAAACCCGCATTCATGTGATATTTGAGTAATACTGAGGCTGGAATGCTTTAATAATCCGCAAGCCCGCTCAAGGCGTAATCGATGGAGATAAGCGATTGGAGTCGTCTGATAGTAAGAGCGAAACATCCGATTTAGGTGTCTTACCGATATATCGGAGTATTTAGCGATTTGATCCAATGTCAGTGGTTCAAGATATCGATCTTCCATATAAGAGATTGCGCTCGCCAAATGCATCAGATGATTTCCCTGAAATCCTTTCTCCTGTTTGTCATAATGTCTGGACAAATAAACGACGAGTTCCATAAACTTGGAACCTAGCATCGTCTGATAACCCTGTAGCTTGTTATGATATTCTTCAATCATGCCGGCAATGAGCAATGAGACATACTCCAGATTAGGAATCGACAAGCTGAGTTTGCTTGCGTAGGAATGTCTATGACGATATAGAGGTTCCAATACAAATAATGCTTGAAAGCCGTTGGATGTCCGCAAATCCGCTCCTGCTGTCGAAAGCATTTCAGGTTGAAACATGATATTGCAGATTTTGAAATCCTGAGGATCTTTAAAAGCATGAGGGGTTGAACCGTTAATCACAAATACATTTCCCTTCTTGATAAACGATTCTTCGGTATTAACAATATGTGTAGCTTTACCATTCAATACGATGACGAGCTCCGAAAAGTCTACATGTCTATGCAGATCGGTGTCTTCGTCGTGATAGCCATATTGAATAAAAAATGGAAATTGTCGATCAGATGTAAACCATTTTAAATAAAATTCACTCAATTCGTAACCCTCCGAGCATGACTAAATGAATGTCTATATCATGCTATTTTTGGACTGAATAATCAAGGCTTGCTGTTCAGTTCGTGCAGTATAATTCTTGAATAAGTTCAGTCTTAAGTAGTTGAAAAGGAGGATGTTTCATGAAATATAGCAATCCAATTTTACCTGGTTTTTATCCAGATCCGAGCATTTGCAGAGTGGGTGAAGATTATTTTTTGGTTAACAGTTCATTCGCCTATTCTCCTGGAATCCCCATTTGGCATAGCAAGGACTTGGTGCATTGGAAACAGCTCGGATATTGCTTAACTCGTGAGAATCAGCTTCAATTTGATGAATCTGTGGTATCTGGAGGTGTTTGGGCACCAACCCTGCGATATAATAACGGTCGATTTTATATGGTTACAACAAATCAGGACAAGGGTGGACATTTTTATGTTTGGACGGTTGACCCTGCCGGTGAATGGTCGGACCCAATCTATGTGAATCAAGAAGGGATAGATCCATCCTTATTTTTTGATGATGGGAAGGTTTATTTTACAAGCACTGGAACTGCACAGGGGACTGGGATCTACCAAAGTGAGATTGATATCGAAACCGGCCAGAAGCTGAGCGATACACACTTGATCTGGACAGGTAGTGGAGGAAAATTTCCTGAGGGACCACATCTTTATAAAGCAAATGGCTTCTATTACTTGATGTGTGCTGAAGGTGGGACAGAATATGGACATATGGAGACAATTGCAAGAAGTAGAACACCCTATGGGCCATACGAATCTTCTCCGTATAATCCGATTTTGAGCCATCGAAGCTCAGATTACCCCATTCAAGCTACCGGGCATGCCGATTTAGTTGAAGCGCAGGATGGCAGTTGGTGGGCAGTTTTTCTGGGAAATCGGCCAGTAGGATATCCTTACCGTCATCATCTTGGCAGGGAAACATTCCTGGCTCCGGTCCTGTGGAGCGAGGATGGATGGCCGATGATTGGAGATAACGGAGTCGTCGGATTAGAAATGGAAGCTGACACACCGTCACCTGTGCTATGGGAAGACGAGCCTGAGACCGACGATTTTAATCACTCTGATTTAAGAATGAGCTGGAATTTTCTTCGCAATGCTAAAAAAGTCGATTGGTCTTTGCAGGAACGAGCTGGATGGCTAGCATTACGTGGAGCTGACGTGAGATTAAGTGAAAGTGGAACACCTGCGTTTATTGGTTGTAGGCAGCGGCACTTGGATTGTGAAATCTCCACCAAACTGGAATTTAACCCACTTGAAGGCGATGAAGCGGGTCTTGTCGTTTTTATGGATCAGAAGTATCACTACGCAATTGGGTTAACACGGATTGAAGATGAAAATGTTATCTCGGTACGCAGACAGGTGGGAAGTATAAGTGACATGAAGTATTCGCCGCCGTTCGAAGGGACAGTTGTAGACTTAAGAATTCAAGCATTACCAGAGAAATATATGTTTTTCTATCGAGGTGCCGATCAGTTATGGCATCAACTAGGCGAAGCTGAGACACACTTGATCTCTACTGAAGTGGCGGGCGGTTTTACAGGAGTTTTCTTTGGGATGTATAACTTCTCTGCAAATCGAACAACCGCTTATTATGATTGGTTTCAATATCGAAAAGAATAGAGAAGCGGTCTAGTATGTATTTAGTTTTTCTTGATCATTTCACGTCCATTCTCAGTGCATAAGGAAATATTTTCATGTCTACTTTTCAAAATAATATTGTTAAGGTAGTGAGATATCCTTTGATAAGAGGTGAGAAGTTGTCATGATTAAGAAACATTGTTTATTTTGCGATGAGATTGTTTCCATTGAGGCGCATGGCGATTACGATAGATTTATTGGCTGTTCCTGTTCACCCGGCAGGTACTATAACCTCCTGAGAGACAGTTATAAACCTATTCATTTGCTACCGCATCAAAAGAAACGTGAAATGCTCCATGTAATATCCGCATATATAAGAGAGTTGACAGATTGTGATGAAAAGGTCACTCTATCAGCGGATGATTTGGAATCCATAGTAAATTCTCCGGATATTCCAGTGACCGTTGAAGATAAAGGAAACCGTCTATTGCAATATCTGTACAGACATTCCGATGCTCCTGGGGAACCGATTGTCATTCAACCCCTGTCTAGGAACCATAACTTAACGTATTCTCCAAATCTCCAAGAACTGGTGTATATCATTGATAAGCTGAGTAACGAGCGGCTGCTTATCAGGGAAGGCATTACCTTTAAGCTTACGGATGAGGGATGGAGTGTAGCGGCTGCCAGCACCGGAGGAAAAAAATTAAAACCATGTATTGTTCTCATCTCAGATGATGAAGATTTACGCACGGAGTGGATGGAGCAGCTGTTGCCAAAAGTAGAGCAGTGCGGGTATCTTCCACGTGTAGTTACACATTCAAAAACGCAAAGTTATGAGGATTATTCCTTGGAGTTTATTGCGGATAATAAACTGATTATTGCGGATTTAACGGGCCAATCTCCAGGGGTATATTTCACGGCGGGATATGCGCTTGGATTGAACATTCCTGTGATATGGACCGTGAACCGCAGCGAAGCCGATAAACTTGTTGTGCAACTACAAGATATTCGGCCAATGGTTTGGGATACCGTCGAAGAACTGGCAGTTATACTCCAGCAGAGGTTGAGTAGATAGAGGGGGAAGTTTTACTGCATATAAAAAGCTATCGTTTTGAATAAAGTTGATCAAAACGATAGCTTTTATATAATTTATTTATCAATCATGGAGACATCCCATAATTGGTTCAATGATTGTTCTGAAATTTCGGGAAAGTTGACCTCTTTATTGTGATGTTGACGATCAATCTCCTCATGTACATGGAGTACTAAAAGGACTAGAAGGATTATCGTCAACAACCGATGTAAAAACATCCAGCGCTTCTTTAACTTTTTACGAAACATATAGGTAAGCGCTAGAAGCATAGCGACAAAGAGGCAGACACTACCCAAATTAAGAGTAAATAGTTTAGACATAAATTGCATATCAAAAAGGTTTGTAGTTTCCTCGTTGCCAGCCAGAATACCATGCAGAAGGCCAGTGGTAATCATCAATATTCCCAAGTGCTTGTGGAATTTCCTGAATAGGCGGTTTAACTGACGATGTTTACTAATGCGTGCAATGTATTTCAGTGCTAACAGAACGGTAAATATCACTGCAAGCCAAGCGAGTATTTCACTTATAATCATGTTCTACTTTAAACCTGTAAATCTTTTTTCTATTTTTTCAAGCCACTTTGTTCTTTTTTCACTAGAACTGGACTTTACCATATTCAAGCTCAACCATTTCACATTTTTGATACCTGATTTCTTTAGAGTTCCTCTTATGAGTGACTTTTTTATAGCATTACCATACGTTAACTTATACATAATTGAGGGTGTATTCATCGTGGTGATCACAGTTGTAGATTTTAGATTATTTAGCAAAGTAACCATTCCGTAACCTGAGCTTGTATAGTCGTAGGTTTCTCCAGGAAAGATGACTTTATCAATGAATCCTTTCAGTAGAGCAGGCATCAATTCCCACCAAATAGGGAAGATAAAAACCAGATGTTCTGCTGCTTTTATTCGCTGTATATATTCCAGAGCTTGTGAATCGATAGATTTTTTATTTCTAAAGGCTAATAAGTCTTCTGCTGTCATGACTGGATTAAATTGATCACGATCTAAATGTATGAGGTCAAATTCATGACCTGCTTTATAAAGACCCCTTTTAACTGAGTCTAAGATAGCATGACAATAACTTCCTTCATAAGGATGATTATACACAATGGCAACTCTCATAATAAATATCCTCCAATTCATGATTTCATATTTACTATGAGATTGTAACTCCCTATGTCAGAAAGACGCATTAACCATTGTTAATATCAGCTGAAATTCTATTGCGAATTCTGCTTAAAGAAACAGATGTTATACCTAAATACGACGCAATATAATGGTGAGGAACGCGTTCTAAAAGTTGAGGGTTTTGTGAGCATAACTCCATATACCTCTTTTGAGGAGAATCTTTTATTCGAGAAAGAAATAGTTTCGTATAATTCACAAATCTATCAGCTAATATTTCTGATGAATATTCCTTTAGTTGAGGAATCATTTTGAGCATTTTTAGATAATTTTCTTTCTCAATTATTATAAGATGTGAGCATTCAACCGATTCTATGTTAAATAAACTCGTCTCATTATTGTAAAAGCTTTCAAAAGAAGATACCTCTTGTTGTTCAAAGAAAAATTGAAAGGTAATATCTCTTCCGTCATCATTAAACCATAATCTCAAGCAACCTTGATTTATAAAGTATAAACGACTCGCTATTTCTCCTTCTCTTAAAAGAA
Organism: Paenibacillus segetis; assembly: GCF_014639155.1. Taxonomy (NCBI): domain Bacteria; kingdom Bacillati; phylum Bacillota; class Bacilli; order Caryophanales; family Paenibacillaceae; genus Paenibacillus; species Paenibacillus segetis. The sequence continues at coordinate 1,998,104 of NZ_BMFT01000001.1, read as the reverse complement.
TTGTCTTTGGGGGAACTTGAATCTCAGTAAACATGGTTTGTAATTCTCCCCAATTATCTCTTATATAAGGTATATGATTAAAATATGACTTCATTAAGCTGTTCAACTCCCTTTCTGCTCCATTTCCCCGTTAATTATTCACAATTCCTTATAGAGTTATTCTGCTTCGGTTTATCCCATTTCGCTGGATTCGTATCATCTGGAATCACATGATTGATAATGTCTAGGTAGTGCTTTGCTTTGTCTTCCATATATTTGGCTTTGAGTTTTGCTTCCTCCAATTGAGCCAGAGCAGTAGCTTTATGTTCCAAAATGATCTGATAACGTTCCTGAATGGTAGAATCGCCAGACAAACACAAGTCTACATAGTTTTTAATTGCTTCTACGGACATACCACATTGTTTCAGATATTTTACACCTGTTAGCCAATTGATTGATTCGTCATCAAAAAGCCGATTATTATTTTTGTCTCGTTGGATAGTTGGAACTAACCCCTTATCCGTGTAGTAACGAATGGTATGTTCGGTCAGATTAAGCAGCTTTGCTACTTCTTTCACAGAATACATTGTAGAGCCTCCTCAGAAATTGTATATCAAAATTCTTCGTCTCCTCTTGACTTCGTGTTACTCGAACCTGATAGGCTAATAATTGTAATCCTAACAACAGAAGCTGTAAATAGGATGAACACTAGTAATCCGACACGTACTACAAAATAGGAGGTTTTCATATGCAAAATGTAATTTTGAATAATGGTGTTGAGATGCCGATCCTTGGTTTTGGTGTTTACCAGATTGAAGACGCAAATGAATGTGAACAGAGCGTTTATGATGCTATTATGGCAGGTTATCGTTTGATTGATACGGCTTCGGCTTATCGAAATGAAGAGGCGGTTGGTAGAGCAATCAAGCGGAGCGGTGTGCCAAGAGAAGAAATATTTATTACTACCAAACTATGGATTCAAGATACCGGTTATGAGAGCACAAAGAAAGCATTCGATAAATCACTGAAACGACTGCAAGTGGAATATATCGACTTATACTTAATTCATCAGCCATTTGGTGATGTGTATGGTTCTTGGCGTGCTATGGAGGAATTGTACCGTGAAGGACAGACCAAGGCGATCGGAGTTAGTAACTTCCAAATGGATCGTCTGGTAGATCTCATTACTCATAATGAAATCGTTCCTGCAGTAAACCAGATTGAAACTCATCCTTTTTGTCAACAAATTGAAAGTGCTAACCTTATGAAAGAGAACCATGTTCAGATTGAATCTTGGGCTCCTTTTGCGGAAGGAAGAAACGACATCTTCACGAATGAAGTATTAGTATCTATTGCCGAAAAATATAAAAAGTCTGTAGCGCAGGTAATTTTACGTTGGCTGACACAAAGGGGAGTGGTAGTGATTCCTAAGTCAGTTCGAAAGGAAAGAATCATTGAAAACTTCAATATCTTTGATTTTGAATTAAACATAGAAGATATGGAATCGATTGCTGCATTGGATACGAAAAAAAGTATGTTCTTCTCACATAATGATCCTGATATGGTGAAATGGCTTGGTAATGTTAAATATGATATCTAATAATATTGATAACAAGATAATCTAATAAAAGAATAACGCATCGAATCCATAGATTCGATGCGTTATTCTTTTATAATTTATTATAAAGCTCATCATCAACTGGTTCTAACCATTCTGTTTCTCCCGGTGATATGGCCAGCTGTACAAACCAACTGTCTTTTGTAGCGCCATGCCAATGCTTTATATTCGGAGGGATATTCACTACATCTCCAGTTTTAAGTAATTGAGCTGATTTTCCTTCTTGTTGATACCAGCCCTCACCACCTGTAACTAATAATACTTGTCCGATTTTATGAGAGTGCCAGTTATTACGTGCTCCTGGAGTAAAAGTCACATTTCCGATGGGAGCATTTAGTGGTGTCGGGTCAGTAAACACCATTTGCAGGTATGCATCGCCGATAAAGTTTGCTTCAACTTTTTGTCCAAGTGGAAAGATTGTGCTGTTGTTTAAATGTTCATTTTCCATATGAATATACCTTCTTCTGATTAATTTTTATAAATTTCTTTCGCGATGTTAAATGCGGACCAGGCTTTGGGCCATCCTGCATAGAACGAAAGATGAGTGATGATCTCCGCTATTTCATCTTTTGTTACTCCATTTGCCTTCGCTTTTTGAAGATGTGGAGTTAATTGTTCGAAGTTTCCACCAGCAATTAATGCGGAGACAGTAATCATGCTGCGATCTCGAGGAGATAATTCCTTCTCCCTTGACCATACTTCACCAAATAAGACATCATCATTCAGTTCTGCGAATTTCGGGGCAAATTCTCCTAGCAAGTCTCGTCCCGCTGTTTGTTTCTCAGCCATATTTTTAGTACCTCCACCCATTTTTATTTTAGTACAAGACGAAGTATAGACCTTAAAGTACACTTTAAGGCAAGTCATCATGAATATATAGAAGATATGGATTTGTGTGCCATTGACTTAAAGTCAACTTTAAGTGATAGATTCATTTCAAGAGATAAGAGAGGTGAAGATCATGAATATTACGCAAGTAGCAAACCAATTTGGTGTGGCACCTTCAACATTGAGATATTATGAACGCATAGGTTTGATACCTCCGGTTAACCGAACACAAAGTGGTATACGCGATTACAAGCAAGATGATATCAACTGGATAGAATTTATAAAATGTATGCGAGATGCGGGATTATCGATAGAGGCATTAATTGAATATACAACTTTATTTATGGAAGGAGATCATACCATAGAAGCCCGAAAAAAAATTCTGGCTGATGAAAGAGAAAAACAAATAGAAAAACGAAAGCAGATTGATAAAATAATTAAAAGATTAGAATGGAAAATTGAAGGTTACAACGGAAAATTATTAGGGAAAGAAACTGAACTTATGCAAAAGTAGAGTTGTGATGGATGAGAGCTCAATATAAATTGATTTCCACCGTTTGACTTTAAGTGAACTTTAAGTTGTAAGGTATAAACGTATCAATCATCAAGGAGGAAATGAACATGACAGCTTCAAGTCATTCACTCAGAAGCAACTTATTTAGCATGGATTGATTGTGGGACTGTGACTAATGACACAAAATATTTATGTGAATTCATAAGGAAAGAAACTGGTTTGTATGTTTCAGATGGTGCCATGTTTGGTGGAAACGGTAACTATTTCATTAGATTGAACTATGCTTGTCCTAAAGCGCGACTAGAGGATGGATTACAGCGTCTGAAAAAAGGAATTTTAGAATTTCAAAGTTCTACATCAGCATAGATTGAGTAAATAGAAGATTTATGACATTGGATAGCTCGTAAACGAAGCTTAAAAAATAACAGGCGTCCTCCATAGTTGAGGACGCCTGTTATTTATATTACTTTAACTTGGATATACCACCACTATTTAAATTCACTTTGATATCAAACTGGTCGATGCTGTCTGAATCTAGAGGGATTCTTCCCGCGTTACTTAGTTTGTTCCACTCATTTGGCATATCGCGATAGAAAATACTCGAAAGACCATATATATCAATTTTTTTATCAAGACCCTTTAGGTAAGTCTCCATAATTTGTTTTTTCACTTCTTCTATCGCATGAAGTTCAAAATCTTTCTTATTTAAGCCTGTACTCATCTCAGTAAGTGTGGCCTGCATAGACACTTCAATGTCGAAGACGGGCTTGTCATGCTTCAGCTTGGGACGAATAGATGATTTAATTTTGTTCATGACCATCAAAGCGATTTCTTTATTTTCATCTTTGATAACCAGGGGTGTTCTTTTCGTCTTTTTTTCTAGCCACCGAAGCCCTAAAATATCTTTCGCCTCAAGGGCGCCCCGAAATTGCTGATTATCCAGAAAACAAATCCCGGAAATACTAACGTTGGGAGAAGGCTTTTCATTATTAGTCCAGCCTGACACAATTCTTAGATAAGGTAATTGAAGCGTCTCACCTTTCTCTTTCCATTTCCATATAAACTTATATAGATAGAGCGGAGCGATGATAGAGCTTTGTTCATATGTTCGCATCGGACTGTTTAGTTGCGAGTAAATCACGGATAAATCGGTGATCGACGTAGTATTCAGCAGTTTTTCCATAGGTTCTTTGGTCGCCATAGTCCAGACGGTGTAACGAAATTCATAATATCGATCCCACACTTCCAATACTTGTTTGATTACGTCTTCCCTTAGAGCCGCTTCACTAAATACGATCGTTTTCACATTACTCCATATGATCATTTGAGGGCTTGAAGCATACAAATTGAATATCGCAGCATCAAACGTTTCACCCTCAGCCTTACCTACAAATGTTTTCTGTTCTTGGGCCTGACCTGCTTCTTTCTTGGCAACACCACTAAAGTTAACCATTTGGATATAAACAACGACTTTGTCGTTTACATAATCGACTCCCATTGTATTCACATAGATCATGTGCTCGATTTCCTTTGCTCCCCAACAACCCGTGAGCAGCATGGAGAGCAGACCGGTGACAAGAATGCATCGGATCAATTTCATTCGTGTTCTCGTCCTTTAATCCCTGAATTTTCAGTGAACTTTCCCTTACCCCATGGCATTCTGAACAGAATCTTATACATTTCTTTGAAATGCGGCGGAGATAACGGGTCAAGATAGTAGGTGCCGAAAGATCTTAAATTGACCATAAAGAGTATCAAAGCAAGTAAACTTACCATCGTACCAAATAGTCCTAGAAATCCGCTGATTATGAGTACAATAATTCGAATCAGGCTGACGATACTGACCAATGATTGATTCACTAAAGTAAAGGTAGCCAGTACCGAAATCGCTATAACCACAATAGTACCTGGACCAGCAATACCTGCACTAATGGCCGCCTGACCGATAATTAGACCTCCCACTACCGATAATGTCTGGCCAAAAGAAGAAGGTAACCTCATACCCGCTTCCCGGAAAATCTCAAACAAGATCAGCATCACAATTGCCTCTAGGGGCGCCGGAAGTGGTACTCCCTGTCGCGAATTAACTAAGGTAGCAAGTAACGTAAAAGGGATTTGATCTTGATGAAACGTAGTGAGCGCGATCCAAAATCCAGGTAAATAGAGGGAAAGAAACACTCCAAATACTCTTAATAATCTCGTAAAAGCAACAAAGACATTCACCATGTGGACATCTTCCGAAGTATTTAGCAAAAAGTTAAAGCTCACCGGTGCAATGATCACTGTAGGTGATCCACTTGTCAAAAGCACAAATTTGCCATGGAGCAGTGAATTCACAGCATAGTCAGGTCTTCCCGTATACGAAAATAATGGAAATAAGGAAAATCCGGTCAGACTTTCTTCAAGCTGAGTGCTGCTCACAAGTCCTTTAACTTGAATACCGGACAGTCTAGTCTTTATCTCCTGAAGAACATGAGGCTTGATCGTGTCTTTGAGATATAGGAGATGAACCCCAGTAGCTGTTTTGGATCCAATCGTGAATTCTTCAACCGCTAATAAATCGGTCTTAAGCCGTTTTCGAATAAGAGCAATATTGGTAAATGACTCTTCCGTAAAACCATCCCTAGGCCCTCTTGTTGACACTTCCGTATTCGGTTCCTCCGGTTGTCGTTTGGGAGGATCGGCCAATGCCACGGAGTAACATTGATTCGAAGGTGTAAATCGAAGAAATAGATTCCCCCCCAACACGGCCTCCCTCAACGAACTTTCCATTTCCTCCGATTGGAGGGATGACATCAGAAATGGAACCTTTTGCTGAAGATCTAGTTCATCCGATAAGAGGAGAGGTTCCGTAATTTTTTTCAATTCGGGTATGATGAATTGCTCCACTTTGATTACATCACACAACCCTTGGCAATAAACCAGTTGTACGGCAAATTTCGAATCCGACAAAGGGACGGTCTTTCTCTTGATATCTGAACTTGAACCGAATAATCTCGAAACCAAATCGTCGAACTTTGGAGATTCTTTCTGGTCAGACTTCTTCATGATGTAACTTTCCCCCTTCGGTGAGCCAAGCTGATCAGCCCCGCAATAATTAAGGAAAAAACTAGCACTCCCCACAAAGAAAACGGAAGGACATAGGAAGACAGTATTTTAAGAAATAATTGGTCCCCAAAAGGAATTTCAGTGACCACAACGATGATTAAAAAAATGCAGCCAAGCACTAGCATTTTCACTTTTCTGCTTTGAATTTGAAATATATCGAGAATTAGGAACATGGTCAGTGAAATTCTCAGAAATGCACCACTGAACCATTGATACACGCTAAAAAAGTCTAGATGTTCAATGTATCGACCGATCGTTAGTAATCTCCATTCCTCATATGCAGGAAATCTGAGCTTATCAGCCTCATCCGGTCCAAATTCAACAATGGCACCAATGATTGGCCCCATCGTGAGACCTATGAGAAGTAAGATCATAATCAGGAAGGACAGATATGACAAACGAGACCTGATGTGGTGTTGTAAAAAGAACAACATGATGACCTCAACAAAACCAGCTCCAGCGTACATAGCACCTCCCCAAACAGGCTGCATGCCATGTTCAAGTATCGGCCTCAATAAAGAATAATCTTTATGGGGTGTGTTAGAAAACATGATGAAAAAGCCCAAAATAATCACGAAAGGTAATAAAATACCGGCGGTATTGGCGAGGGAATGGATACCCAAGTAAGCACTTACTGCCGAAATTAGCAGCAGTATGATAGCTAATACAAGGATTGGTGTTTCGGGAGAGAAGGTTAGATGAACCCAATATACGGTGTCTCTGGTTGTAATCGTACATATGACTAACAAATAAACGCATGCGACTGCTGCTAATAAACGGCTCACGAGGGGGTGATAAGCTTTTCCTAGCCATTCGAATAGATGTTGCTTATTGATTTTGGTGACCCCGATGTGCAGAATCACAATCCAAATCAAGGCACATGCACCAGCCAGTAGCACTGAGATCCAGGCATCTCGCTTTGCCGCATCCAGAAGTATAGGAATGATGATGACATGATTCAGAAGTCCTGTGCTTAGCATAATAATCATGATGGATTGAGCAAACGAAATATTAGTTTTTATTATCCTCAGCCTCCTAATTAAACCAGGCAACTTGTCCATTATTATAGTGGCATTCTTATAGATGATTTATTCTTCCATCACAGCATATCAATTCCAAAGTGGATGGGTCATATGGAGAAGTTGGTACAGTTCAAGGGGGCATTGAAGACGTTGAAGACGTTGGGTATTCCGTAACCCGGTTTCGGACGGGGCGGCTAAGCGCCAAATAAGAGGTAGGCGGAGCGGAAGAAGAGGTGGGGGGCTCCGCTATAATCTTGCGGGTGAGAGATTCTAGTCACTGGGAACAAAGACGCTAGCGGGAAGAGGGAGCCGCTATTGCGTTTACCTCTTTAAGTCCCGCCACGCATCCAACTGCGTTTGCACTTCTTGTCGCACCTCGTCGATGCCTGCTTGCTTTAGCTCCTCGTTAAACTTGGGGAGGATCGTATCAACATCGACGGAACCCGTCATAAGGCTTGGATAGTATTTCTTCCAAATCATCTCGAAATTATCGGTTTGGACAGTAAACTTGGATAGATCAGGTGTAAATCCGAGCACAGTGGACTTGATTACATCGGCGTTGTATTTGCGGAACTGATCCCATTTATCGAGGGGTTCCGGGTTATCACCGCCCATGGTTTTCAGAATAAACCAGTTACCCTGTGTGTATTGTACTCCTGTATATCTAGCTGGTGCATCAGGGATCAGGTCACCGTGGCTATCTTTGGTAGGAATTAGGGCTACTTGCCCTTGTTCATCCAGTGTGTAGTGCACTCCTTCAATTCCGTAATTAAATAAGTTACGTATTTCAGGATCAGTATTCAGTAGATTTAGAAACTTGATACACTCAACAGGATGCTTGGTGTTGGCATTTACTGCCATGATTCCTCCACGGACGGATTCCGTAGTAACGACGGTAGGGGTTACGGGATTCGATACAACCTTGTAGCCACGATCTTTACTCCATGAAGTTTCCGGGAGTGGGCCACCACTTGAGGACTTCCAGAATACTTTAGCCCCACGTTTAAGTCCTCCTGGCTCTCGTAGCGCTGCATCCTTGTTAATGTAGCCTTCCTTATAATAATGACGTAAAGTGTCTAATACTTGTCGAGCTTCCTTTGTCTCGAAGATATTCACGACCTCGGCGTTTGGGTCAAGGGATTTAACCATCAAGGGAATTTTATTGTTTACAATATATTCGTAACCATAGAGAGCGAAGAAATTGTGTGAATCCCGATCTAATTCCATAGGGATGTAAGCAGGTTCTTCCTGTTTAATCATCCGGAGCAATGGATCGAGCGATTCTAACGTATTGTACTTTGTAATGTCGATATTATACTTTTCCACTATTGAAGCAGGGTACATCCAATGATCACGTACGGCCAGCTCTTTATTGGTGGGTACACCGTAAATACTTCCATCGTTCATTCGTACCCCTTGCCAAAAGATGGGGTCAACGTTGTTGTACAAATCTTTACCCATACTCGTAAGGTAATCATCAAGTCTCAGCCAAGACCCACGCATAGCTGTGGTTGCATAATTGGATGCAAAAGCTATATCGAAAGTACTTCCTGCAGAGATAAGCGTGTTCAACCGATCTTCATATTCTTGCCAACCTACCTTGATATAGGTGATCGTAACACCGATTTTACGAGCCATGATTTCATTGATTTTATCGTTTACGAGCTGCAAATCTTTGTCGGGCTCTCCAATCGTGTAATAAATTAGATTTACAGGCTCACCCCCAAATGTATCATAATTATTTATGCTAGGCTCCCGGGAACAACCCGTCATATTCGCTGTGAGTAACAGAATAAGACTGATTGTCATGAAAATATATCTGTGTCTAGAGCGCTTTAGCATCGAAATTTTCTCCTTTCTACCGAGTTCGTTGTTAATCTTTTCCCCGAAGATCAGAGGGGGATTTTCCAAAGAAACTATGAAAGTGAGTATAGAAATAATTGAGATTGTTGTAGCCAACGGAAAACGCGATATAAGAAATCTTCTCGCTTGTCGATTGAATTCGTTCTTGGGCAAGGAGCATACGGTAAGACATGAGGTATTCTGAAAATTTCATTTCAGTTTCTTTAAGAAATAATTGTCCAAGGTAAGTACTGTTCATCTGAAAGCGCTCAGCCACTGATTTCAAGGTAATATTCTGAGCATACTCCGTTTTGATCATCAGCAGAATGCGGTTGACCAGCTTGGATAAGCTGTCATAGCTAACACCCAGAACCGGATCCTTGTTTAAATGCTCGCTGCTAATATTACCTATCGTACCATGGAGATCTTCAACAATAATCTTCTCAATAACTTGCTGCAACTTTGTTCGTTCTAGAGGCTTGAGTAGATAGTCTTTGACACCACAGCGAATGGCTTCTTGGGCATACTTGAATTCACTATAGCCGCTCATAATGACATATTTCGTAGGGATATGGAGCTTGTTGAGTGTACGGATAGCTTCATATCCAAGATTCTGACCAACGCAGACATCAAAAATTGCGACATCTGGCAGCAAGTCTACAACTTTTGAGATGGCCACATCCGTAGATTCACAGGTTTCGATCATACCAAAGCCGTATTGTTCCCAGTCCAGAATTCGCTTCATTCCTTCCAAAATCTGAGGTTCATCATCCATTATCAGCAGTTTGTACATTCTAAGGTCACCTCTTTTGAAATCTTTACAGATATCTTTACTCCAGCTTCCTCATTATTCTCAATCTTCATTGAAAAGCTGTTCCCATAGAAGAAGTGAAGTCGCGTGTTGACGTTCCGTAAACCGATACTTTTGGATGAAGTATCATCATTGTTAGAGAGTGTGCTTCGAATTGTATTTAAACGCTCTTCATGAATACCACGCCCATTATCCACGAATTCCAATACATAATGGTCATCAGCTTCCCAGCCATTAACTACATACAAATTAAACTCATTACTAGCGCTAAATCCATGGACGAAAAAATTCTCAGCCAAAGGCTGCATCCAGAATTTCACGGTAGGGACCTTAAGTAACGCAGGCTCTACATTAACTTGATAATAAAAACGTTCAGGATACTTAAACTCCATAATTTCTAAGTACTTTTGAAGTAATTCCAGCTCACTGGCAATCGAAATAATATTCTCCTTTTTGACAATTTCACGATAGAGCGCCCCTAAAGTAGCAATTGCGTCAGCCGTATCCCTGTCCTGGTTAACAAGAGCGGTAGAGCGGATAACCTCTAACGTATTGTATAAAAAATGAGGGTTAATTTGATGTTGGAGTGCTTTCATTTCAGTTTCCTGCTGCTTAATCTTCAGTAAATATTCGTTACGTATATGCTTATCTAATTGTTGAATCATATCGTCTAATTCCCTTGCGATCATGCCGTATTCATTTCGACGATAACGAGCAGGGCGATTAGGGGTAAAATTGGCTGTTTTCACGCGTCCAATCGACTGAATAATGCGGTGGAGGAAGAGGGCATCATCCCGCAAATTGTACACTATGAGTAGCAGTACACAAATCATCGTCGCTAATACGATCAGAAAGATGGTCTGTAGCATCCTAGCATGCTGTTGGATCAGCGTAGATAAATCAATGATGCTAACGAATTTGAAATTGAACTTGGTTGAGGGAAAGGTGACAAAATAGTTGTGCTTAAATAGACCCTTCGAAATAAAACCATGACTGCGTTCATTCTCCACCGCAAGTCGGGATAGTTCCTTCATTTCTTGGGCTGGACCATTACCGATTAAGTATATGTCACCGGAAGCACTGACTGCAGCAGCCTTACCTAATCGATAATTTTGTATGGATTTAAAGATTTGATCACTACTGACTAAGAAACGTAGCTCCCCGAATTCTTGAGAACCCTGTGCCACATCCGATAGTTTCTTGCGATATACGAATCCTTTTAGAATGGTATCGTGAAAGGTTTCGTCTGTATTTGGAAGCCCGAACATAAAACTTTCAATTCCGTTATCGTTAAAACGTACGACATTCCCATACTGGTTGGTATGCAGACTAATCTGTGTAATTTCACCTTGCGCCCAGCTGTATAAATAGGTTTTGATATCCTCTGGGAAGGAGACCAACGGCTGAGAGAATTGACTGTTTTGCAGTCTACTAGTTAAGTAGTCTTCAGCACTGTTGTTTAGAAAGCTACGAGCATCATTCATCAGACTAGGATTAGAGTATATTCGCTGCATGTAAGCCTCAATTCGATCGGCATCATACTGTAGCTCATTCTCTACACCAGCAAAAGCATTAGCAGCCTCTATACGGGCATCACCAACCCATTGATTCAGCAGCATCGCACAGGTCAAAATGGCTAGCGCGAGACCAATGGTTACAACGAAGATGACATAGGCAATAAACTTGTGACGATAAATTTTGATCTGTAAAAAAGAGCTCATACGACACCTCAATTACAATAGGTCGTCTTAAAGTAAGCGCTTACTATTCCACTTTAACAGATTTACGCAAAGCTTCATAGATAGCATGAAAAAAGCATCCCGTATCGAGTACCTCAATAGGGGATGCTCATGAATGTAATCTTACTTGAAGTAATTATTAATTTGCTCTTGAGCAGCTTTCATAATCGTGTCCATACCAGCGGATTTTAATTCAGCTGTAATTTTCGGAACCATTTTCTCCGGATCGGATGCGCCTGTAATGACTTCATATTTGTATTTATCCCATACAGCTTGGCAATTTGCTACTTCAGTCTGAAGATCGCTGATGTCCAGTGCGAAACCAAGTATAGAGGAAGAGGTCGCTGCATCATTCAGTTTCTTAACTTGATCCCATTGATCGACAGGGGCACCTTTTTGTACCGCTAGATCAAAGAATGTACCTTGTGTGTAGGCAGCTAGTGGCCAAGTATCGGAAGTACGCTCGATTACCTTTTCACCATCGACACTTTGGTAGTCTACACCTAACTCACCAAATGCTAGCATATTACGCAATTTTGGGTCTGTGTTGACTAATTCAAGGTATTTCAAGGCTTCTTTTTTATATTTTGAATTCGCAGAAATCGCATTGAGGGAGCCTTGAATTGTACTCGTTGTATAAATAGGTCCATAGTGCTGAAACATAGTATACTTTTCTACAGCATCATTGATTTGCCAGCTTACTTCTGCACCTGGAAACGCCTGAGCTGAAAAGAATGCTTGGCCTTTATCTTTCTCCGTTTTCGTCGGAGCATCAGGGTTGATGATGCCATCTTGATATAATCCATGCAAGATTTTTAGGTTGTTCATAATATCAGGCTGCTCGAGAACAGAGACAACTGTGCGCGATGCATCGTCAGCTTTTACGCCAATAGGAGGGAAGCCTAGTGTTAAATCGTCATATTCGTTAAAGAAACCATTCAAGCCATCACCTTGAGTCATTGGCATTGGGTAGAAATTCTTGCCTTCAGCCTTCATAGCGCGCAGTGGCTTTTCAAGATCTTGAAGTGTTTTAATATTGTTGATATCGATATTGTACTTTTGCACATATTTATCATCGAATACCCAATACTGTGTTAGGGCTGAATCTTTGTAGGTAGGAACGGAATAATACTTACCGCCAATTTTTGTGCCTTCCCATACTTTTTCAGGAATCGCTTTGTATAAGTCAGGTGATTCACTTTGAACCAGATCCGTGATATCGGCAAAAGCACCCATAGCTACTTGTTTGCTGTATTTACCGCTGTTCGTGAACATAATATCGAAGGGTTCGCCAGTATTCACAATCGTGTTTATTTTTGTATCCCATTCACCCCAGCTGGCTACCTTGATGTCAATTTTCACACCAATTTTCTCAGCGGTGTATTCATTCATAGCATCAATAGCTTTACTGAAGTTATTAGGTACTTGACCACCGATGGTCCACCAGACCAAAGTCGGAATATCCTTACTGACCGTTGTTGTGTCCTTTGGTGCGTCTGTTGCCTTCGTAGATTCATCTGTTGTTGAAGCAGAATTCGAGCCACCACAGGCTGCTAAAGCAGTCAACATTAGTGTCAGTACACACAGCATAGAGATAAACTTCCAAGATTTCTTCATTTGATTTCCCCCTTTTGAAGTTATATCACCGTAATAGTTCTACAGTGATTTATCATAAACCAAGTTTGCTTGGCTTATTTCGTCATTAACCTTTGACAGCGCCGACCGTTAGACCAGAAATAAAATACTTCTGGAAGAAAGGGTAGGCGAAAGCTACAGGCAGAACAATGAGAATGGCTACAGCCATACGGGCAGATTCCTTCGGCATCGTTGCGACGAGTACCGCGTAACTAACGCCCATACTTGCGGCATTCTTGGCGAGTGCATCAACATTGCTCATCAAGCTATTCAGTAATGCTTGCAGAGAATATAGGTTCTGGTTGTCTATATAGAGCATCGATTGGAACCAGTCATTCCAGTAACCGAAGCAGAGAAATAGTCCAATTGTAGCAATAACCGGTAAGGAGATCGGTAGAATGATTGAGAAAAAGATTCGTAGCTGGCTAGCGCCATCAATTTCAGCAGATTCAACCAACCCATCGGGAATCGTACTTTTGAAGAAGGTCTTACAAATGATAACGTTGAACGATGAGACAGCCAGCGGCAGAATAAGTGCCCAGACACTATCCTTTAGTCCTAATAGATTTGAATTAATGAAGTAACTGGATACCAAACCACCATTGAATACCATGGGGATGAATACCACCCAAGTTAGAAAGCCCTTCAGCTTGTATGTTGGGCGAGAAATTACATATCCCATGGAGGTGGTAAGGAATACACCGAGTACAGTACCAGCCACTGTTACAAGTGCGGATACGCCGAGCGCCCGCAGAATCATCGTTCCTTGCTTGACAATATAGCCGTAAGCTTCACCTGACAGAACAGTCGGTAATAAATGATATCCTGTCTCACGTATGGAAGCTTCACTGGAAAATGAAATAGAGAGAACAACAACTACAGGAATGACACAGACTAGCGCTAAGAAGATAAAGACCAGATTGAAAAAGAGGTTGGTGACATTGCTAGTACGGTTAAATTTCTCAAGACCAGAGTCAGAAATAGTAGTTTTAATTCTCATCGTCATACCTCCTTACATCATCGCGCTATCAGAATCAATTTTGCGTACGATCCAGTTAGCGGTTAGAATAGTTGCACAACCTAGTACGGACTGAACAAAGGCGGCTGCTGATGCCATCCCCACGGTAGCGGTTTTTAATTGTTTATAGACCATGACATCGATGGTGGTAGCCACGTTGAACAGAGAATTGGAATCTCGTGTAACCTGATAGAACAAACCAAAATCGGTGTAGAATATACGTCCAACTGATAAAATGAACATCATGACGATAACTAGTTTGAGCATTGGCAATGTTATATATCTCGTCTGCTGCCATATAGAAGCACCATCAATAATTGCAGCTTCATAATAAGTGCTATCAAGGCTTGTGATGGTTGCCAGATAAATAACCATTCCATAGCCTAGTCCTTTCCAGACATTCAAGAAGATCAGAAAGAATGGCCAGTATGACGGTTCCATATACCAGTTAACAGGATCGCCTCCCATATTGACGAGCATTGAATTGACAATCCCTTTATCAAAACTTAGGAACGCCCAACCCACAGCAGATACGACGACCCATGATAAGAAGTAAGGGAGAAACATCATCGTCTGATAGACTTTACTTGCTTTACGGCTGTGGAGTAGCCCGATCATAATAGCGAATAGAACAGGGAGCACAATACCCAGAATGATAAAAATAATATTGTAGCCAATGGTGTTACGAATAATGACCCAAGCATCATTTGACTTGAATAGAAACTCAAAGTTTTTAAATCCTACCCATGGACTCTTAAACACATTGCTCAAGAACCCGCCGCTAATTCTAAAGTTTTTGAAGGCGATAATGATCCCGAACATAGGTAAGAAACAAAACAAGATGTACCAGATCGTCGTCGGCAATGCCAAGAGGGTAAGTTCCGTATCTTGCTTATGCCAACGGAAAGGTAAGCGCTTACGTTTTTCTTTTTGTTCGGCTTTAGAGCTCATATCTGTCACTCCTTATGGTGTTTTATCGCTTGTTTTGAACTTGTTAAGTTCATTGTATAAGAGGAGAAGCGGGTGCTTCTAGACAACAAACTTGATACTATAGTCAACAAACGTTAGATTCGAAAAATTCTACTTACCAAACATGTGAGTGGAAAATAAAGAAAGACCTCGTTCTCATACACAAATGAGAGGGAGGTCTTTCAGTAAAAAATATATGGTTAACGTAGTTAGTTTGTTACTTTCAACAATTTTGAGATAAAGGCTGCTGCTTCTGCACGAGTAACCATTAGCTCAGGGGCAAATCGGTTCTGACTAACACCAGTCACAAGTCCTTCCTCAACGGCTGTCGCAACATAAGGTACAGCCCACGTCGGGATAGAGTTCTTATCGGAGAAGGAAAGCGGTGCTTTTGTATTGACTTTAAGCTTCGCAGCACGAACCATCCATGTTGTAATCTCTGAACGATTGAGTTGTTTATCTGCTCTGAACGTGCCATCTGTATAGCCACTAATAATTTCTGCTTCTACAGCTTGAGAAATATAAGAGGTTGCCCATGATGGTATATTCTTTGAATCTGTAAATGTCAGTGAAATCGTTGTTTCATTCATTTGTAGAGCACGACCAAGCATCGAAATGAACTCAGCACGGTTAATTTTCGCGTTTGGTTTAAATGACTGATCACTGTAACCTGAAATGTATCCTGCAGCAACACCGGCCTCAATAGCACTTTTCGCCCAATGTCCGGAGATGTCTTTCAGAGACACAGTAGGTTCTACACTCGTTGGAGGCGTTTCTGCATCTTGTTTGATGATACCGAATTGATCAACAATATATGGCTTGGCATCATATTTACTTTGATCGATTTCATACGTAACGGCTGTAAGTTTGTTTCCATCTACGGTGATGCCAACAAAGTTCTGTATCTGTGAACGTTTCGGTCTACGATCATCATTTGGATCTGGGCCATAGGGTGCCGCATGATTCTCTTCAGCTCGTTCAAAGAGGTTGTAGTAGCTATCTCCAAGCTTTTCACTTGGGTTCTTGTAGTAAACTTTGGGTCCTGCCGTTGCGGGAATAATATAAATACTTCCATCAGGATCAACACTATATTCAATGGTTTCTCCATTTAATGTTTCAGTTACTTTTGATGGCGTTGTTGCTTTGCCATCTTGTGCGATTGGTTTGGTTCGAGCATAAATATGATCGTGACCTTGCATAACAAAGTCGATATCAAGCTCGGCCATGAGTGGTGCAATTTGGTTGCGAACGCCGTTGTCATTCATGATGTCATCATCTGATGCATGATTAGACGTAGTGTAGGGACCTTTATGAATGTTAACAATGATCCACTTTGCACCAGCCTTTTTGGCTGCTATAGCATCTTTCTTTAACCATTCAACTTGATCTTCGGAGAAATTGGCGTATTTCTCGGAATCCTCATTGGAGTTCAGAACGATAAAATGAGTATTGCTGTAATCATAGGAATAATACGCTCCTGTTTCTGTAGCAGAGCCCGCAGGGGCGTTAATATTAAAGTGCTCATAAAAAGCGTAGTTCTCATCTTCGTGATTACCCGCTGAAGGAACAATGGTTGTATTCAGTAAACTTTCTTGTGAATGACCCAGTAGCCAGTTCCACTGTTCTTCCTTCGTACCCGTATCTACGATATCTCCGTTATGGACGACAAATTGAGCATTATCTACAGTTTGAAGTGCTTTCTCGAGCGTCTCTGCAGACAATATGGCTTCATCTTCGCTTTTTGCTTGAGTATCAGCTATATCGATAAAGGTAAATTCACCGCTCTTAGGAGCAGTCAGGAACGTACCTGTTTCGCTCCATGTCCCACGCTCTTTGTCACCTACACGATAATAATAAGTAGTGTTCGCTTCAAGTCCTGTAGCTACTGCTTTATGAACAAGCTCTTCTCCAGAATTGGTCGATAGAGAGGATGTACCTTCAAATTCGATAGCATTCGTAAAATCAGCATTAGAACTCGTTTTTTTTGTTACTTGTACTGTGCTGCCTGTAAAAACTTTAGAAGTATACCAGGTAAATCCTTTGGAACTTGTGGTGTCGCCATAAAATGTAGCCGTAATTTTACTAATCTCATTACTTGTGTTCCCTAACGATTCAGCATAGGCAGGCAATGCTGATGGGACAGTGGCTAAACCGAGAACTAGTGCAACTGATAGAATTGTTGCTGACCCTTTTTTAAACTTCATAAACATTGTGTACTCTCCTCTTGGTTGTAGATATGTAAGTCGGAATTTTTATCATAACAATACATTGTTCGTTGATTGTTAACGTTAATGTCGTACTTTGTAAAATGAAATTGAGATAATTAATCTTATGAAATATACTTCTAATCCTGATTAAATTTTATTCATGAAGCCGAATATGATCGTGCTCTGGGGAATGAAGTTTTTAGAAATGTTTTTTATTTGTCTATATATCTTTTGGCAGGAAGTGCACATATTTTTGTCGAATATATGTCGAAATGAGCTTGGCATATGAAATTTGGAGGAATGAAAATGGGAGTGAGTTCTTTATTTACTAGAAAGAGGCTATATGCGCAGTGTTGCCTTTTATCTGGTATCGTATTTTTAATAAGTAGTTTTTCGGGAGTGGCCTTTGCGGCTAATACTGTGGAAGTATCTCTCACTGGCAGCGCAAATACGGTTACATATGGACAAAGTGTAACGTTGAAATCGACCGTTACGGATAATACGGAAGGAAGCAACCGTGTTCCTGTGGGTTCACTTACATTTTATGATAATGGCTCCGTCATTATAGGACCTCAATCACTAGTGCCGCAAAGTCCTGAGATCATCAGAGTAGTATCTCCCCCTGGAAGTGTACCAAGTGGTTACAAACAAGCATGTATGATTGACGGAAGAAATAATAATCCAGTCGGAGCTCCTGATTGTCCTGTCCTGAAATGGGGAGAGTACACATTTTGGGGATACAGTGATAACGATAATAATAATAATTTTAATATTGTTCAATATGATGGAAAAGGGAACATTGTCAACCAAGACATTGTTGATTCGGATTTTCGATACCTGTATGATATCACGCTGAATAACAATACCCAGATGGTAACTTTCTGGGGACAGGGTAATAAAGAAAAAGAGTTAAGCTTCTCTTACCTGAAAGCAGCTAACAGCACCGCTTCGTTAACGACTCCAGTTCTATCTGTGGGGAGTCATGTCATTCAGGCGAAATATGTTTCGAGTGATAGCCAACAACATGCAGATAATGAATCTTTGGAATTTATAGTCAATGTCCCCAAAACTGCTCCAACCGTGTCATTGACGAGCAGCGTGGCCTCATCTGTATATGGGGAGCGTGCGTCATTTACAGCGGTAGTGCCCTCTGTAAGCGGTCTTGTTCCTACCGGTGAAGTCATTTTTTACGATGGGACAGTAGAGGTAGGGCGAAGTAATATAACCTCGGCAGTCTATTCAACGGCAAGTCTTGCACTTGGTGTTCATAAGATCACTGCAAGTTACTCCGGTGATGATAACTTCGAATCTCGCACATCCTCGCCATTAAATTATACGGTTAATGCCATCTTGTCTAATCTGAGTCTGACCTCCAGTTCAAGCCAAGTAGCTTACGGTACAGGTGTAACATTCACAGCTCAGGTACCTTCCATAAATAATATTCCTATCACAGGTACCGTAACATTTAATGATGGAACCAATCTATTAGGGATTGTACCTGTTGGGACAGATGGTACCGCTCAATGGTCTGCACCACTTTTATCAGTAGGAAGCCATACCATTACGGCGAACTACAGTGGAGACAGTCATTATTCGGCTTCCTCACAGAGCGTACTTCAATCCGTGGATAAAATAGGGTCCATAATTAACGTAAAAGTCCCACTATCTACGATAGTTGGTGATGCACTTGGGGCGGATGTAGATGTCGTCACGCTCGGCAATGTCGTGCCAACAGGTACCGTTGATATCATCATCGATAATCAGACGGTCGCTTCGTCCGATCTTGACGGAAATGGTCGAGTTTATTTTAAGTTACCTCAACTTTCAGTTGGATCGTATACGCTTCAAGCCGCTTATCGAGGCACCGATATGATCAAGGATAGCGTATCGCTGACACAGACGTTGAACGTGCTAAACCCACTGAATAATGTGGGTTTGAGCGGAATTAGACTATCGAGCGGCACGCTAACTCCTGTATTCTCAGCAGGCACAACTTCCTACAAGGCTAATGTCGCTAATAATACATCCAGCATAATCGTAACGCCTAGCACTTATGATAGCTTATCGACGGTGACAGTGAACGGAGAGCCGGTTTTAAGTGGTCAGGCAAGCGGCTCCATCCATTTAAATGTAGGCAGTAACTTGATCAGTATCGTAGTAACGGCGCAAGATGGCACAACGAAAACATATACAGTTACAGTAACACGCGCACAGGCATCCTCAAGTAACGACGGGGGCTCATCAGCTAGTAGCGGTGGTAGTTCATCATCGACGTCCTCAAGCGATACCGTTACCTCGACAAACGGCAAACTTACACTGCCCGTCGGTAAGACCGGTGAGGTTAACTTGGGTGATGCGATCAAGATTTCGATTCCTGCCAATGCTGCTGGGAAAGAATTGAATTTAACGATTGAAAAAGTGGCAGACACAGAAAATCTGCTCACTCAAAACGATATTCTGTCAAGCCCAATATTCGAAATACTGAAGAACTTCTCGGAGAATTTCAGTAAGGAAATTACGATGACCTTTGCCTTCGATCCGAATAGTTTAAAGGGTAATCAAGTGCCTGTCGTATTCTACTATGACGAATTGAAGCAAGTTTGGGTAAAAGTCGGTGGAGAGGTAAACGGCAATACCATCACCGTAAAAGTTAATCACCTCACGAAATATGCGGTATTCGCAATTGGGCAAGCTTCAGATGCTACTGAAAATACGAAGCAACCGACAAATTTCAGTGATATCTCAGGACACTGGGCGGAGGCGAACATCAAACAAGCGGTAAGCGCTGGCATTCTCAGCGGCTATCCAGATGGCACATTCAAGCCTAACGATTCAATAACACGCGCCGAATTTGCGGTCATGCTGATGAATGCTCTCAAGCCACAAGGAGATGGAGTGGCATTAACGTTCGTCGATAAGACAAAGATCGGCACATGGGCTCAGAAATCGGTTATGCAAGCGGTGAATGCAGGCTTCATTACTGGCTATGATGACAACACTTTCCGTCCGAATGTCGAAATTACACGCCCGGAAATGGCAGTGATGATTGCCAAAGTTTTGGCTCAGTCGTTCGAGTCAGTGACAGCAACGGGATTTGAGGACGACAGGTACATTCCAGACTGGGCGAAAGGCGCAGTAGCAGCCATGAAAAATCTAGGCATTATTGAAGGCAAAGGCATGAACCAATTTGCTCCAAGCGAAAAAACGACTAGAGCTGAAGCGGTGACTGTGTTGTTGAAAATGCTAGCGCAAAAAAAGTAGTAAAGAGTACTCAAACAGAGCCGTTTGGAATCAATTAAGGCTCCCACCTGACACGGAAGAACCACCGACGGATGAAAAATCCAGAGCGGTGGTTCTTTTTTTATCTTCATTCCTGTGCCATCATTATAGCTGGGGGCGATGAAGAATGTTCCAGGATTTCATACTTGTCGGTGATCGACCGATTTCGATACAAGTGAAAGAATATGTGAAACGATTAATAATCAAAGGGGCGCTTCAAGCAGATCAGAAGCTACCTTCCACACGAGAAATGAGTGGTCTGCTAAAGGTGGGGCGCAATACAGTTATCTCAGCCTATGAAGGTCTAGAGGATGACGGATTTACTTATACCATTTCAGGAAAAGGCTGTTATGTAGCTTCAAAGGTGAACCATTTGGCATTAGATAATGGCGGAGCTTCCTGGCAGATCGACTGGAAAGAAAGAATGAATGAATATGCTATATCAGCTGTAGAGTTGGATTTAATGAAACAGGGGATTCGCGCCCCAAAAGGTACGATATCCTTCACAAGCATTGCTCCAGATGAGCAACTCTTTGATCTATCGGATGTAAGGCGAGCTTTTATGGATCGGATGGCAATTGAAGGGCAAGTGTTGCTCAACTACGGCTATGCCAAGGGATACAAACCGCTGATTGATTACCTGATGCATTATATGGAGAACAAGGGCGTTGATATATCAGGCAAGGATATGCTGATTACAAGTGGTTTTACAGAAGGTTTTGACATGGTGCTGTCGGCATTGCGACCTTCCACACGCCGTGGAGCGGCGATCTGTGAGAATCCGACCCATCATACCGCGCTCAAAAACTTGAAGCTGCAAGGATTCGAGATTACCGGCATCCCAATGGATCGTGATGGTATTCATGTGGAACGCCTAGAGAACATATTGCAGACGAATAGCTTTGATGTGGCTTATTTGATGCCTTCCTATCACAATCCGACTGGCATAGTCATGTCTCCAGAAAAACGCATCTCCGTTATGAAGTTAATGATGCGCTATCAGATTCCAGTGATCGAGGATGGATTCAATGAGGAACTGCGCTATTCAGGAGCGCATGTAGCACCCTTAATAGCGACGGCAGGCCAAGGTAACGGCGTCATCTATATTGGTAGCTTTTCCAAAGTACTGTTCCCCGGCTTACGAGTTGGCTGGGTGCTTGGAGACCGAACGCTGATAGATTCGTTAGAAAGCATAAAACGTTCACGTACTATCCATACCTCAACCATCGATCAATCGATTTTATATCAATATTTACTGAACGGTAACTTCGATAAGTATATAAAAAAAGCACGTACGGAGTATAAGCGCAAGTATGAACTGACAAAGGCATGCTGTGAAAAGCATATCCCTGAAGCACAGCTGTCTGGCGACGGGGGATTGCATGTGTTTCTCACCTTCCCATCAGATGTAAATACACACCAGCTGCTGGAAGCTTGCACAGAACAAGGTGTTATTTTTACACCGGGAGACAGATTTTTTATTCAAAAAGGTGAAGGGATAAATACACTGCGGCTTGGCTTTTCACGAGTAACGGATGAGAATATCGAGCAGGGTATTCAAATTATCGGTAAACAAGTGCGTGAATTTTTGAAATCATAACGATTTTTCATAAAAATGAGGTGTTAGGATGAAAATTGGTGTTATTATGGGTGGCATTTCCTCTGAACGTGAGATTTCACTACAAACAGGCCAAGAAATGATTCATTATTTGGATCGCAATCGGTATGAGATCGTTCCAATTGTGATAGAAGAGCGTGCAGATTTAATCGCAATGGTGAAGCAAGCAGACATCGATATTGTCCTACTAGCGCTGCATGGTCAGTACGGTGAGGACGGAACGGTGCAAGGAACACTTGAGACGTTAGGCATTCCATATACAGGTAGCGGTGTACTTGCAAGTAGTTTGTGCATGAATAAGCTGCTGTCCAAGATGCTGCTGAAAGCAGCAGGTGTGTATACACCTGAAGGACTTTGTTGGCGAGGAATGGACGATTATGATCCGAAGAAAGTCGATCAGCTGGGCTACCCGGTCATAGTAAAACCGAATATGGGGGGATCAAGCATCGGCATCCAGCTTGTACAGAATGAGAAGGAGTTGCTTCCAGCTGTCCAGGAGGCATTCAGCTTGGATCAAGTGATCTTGATTGAGTCCTATTTGAAAGGGACGGAACTTACCTGCTCGATCGTGGATGGCGAAGTATTACCAATTATCGGCATTCGCTCCACGCATTCGGAATGGTTCAACTATCAAGCAAAATATGAAGTTAACGGTGCTGAGGAGAAAGTGATTCAGTTGCCAGTTGCAATTGAGCAACGTGTGCGCGAGGCTGCACTTGCCAGCTATCGGCTTCTGCAGTGCAAGGTCTATGCAAGGGTCGATATGATTCTATGTCAGGAAGTACCATACGTACTGGAAGTAAACACCTTACCGGGGATGACCGCTAACAGTCTGCTTCCGAAGAGCGCAGCGGCAGCAGGTCTGAGCTTTACACAGCTATTGGACCGGATTATTGATAGTTCTCTTCATGAGCGGAAACAGGAATGGGGGATGGTGCAAAATGTATAGTATACCGGATTCAGGGCAGTTTTTATCCTCGCTAGTACGGAATATTCGGCCATCAGGCATTCGCGCTTTTTTTGATCTGCATACGGCAGACGATGATATCATTGCTCTCGGTGTCGGAGAACCCAATTTCGTTACGCCCCAAAAGGTACGTAAAGCTTGCATTCAAGCATTAAGCGATGGGCAGACGAAATATACCTCAAATGCCGGCATGATGGAGCTGAGGGAAGAGCTTGCGGTTTATTTGTCCAGTAGCTTCTCACTCTCCTACAACCCCGAGCAGGAAATCATCGTAACCGTAGGGAGCAGTGAAGCTGTCGACCTAGCGCTACGAGCAGTGATCAATCCAGGTGATGAGGTACTGGTTCCGGCACCTAGCTATATTGCTTATGAACCAATTACCCATCTACATGGCGGTGAAATCGTGGAGGTTCCGACTGCGGCGGAGAAGAATTTCAAGCTAACTCCGCAAGCATTACAGGCGGTGATTACCCCTCAATCGAAGGTTTTGATGATCAATTATCCTTGTAATCCAACCGGAACAGTGATGACAGAAGAGGATTGGCTTCCGATTATTGATCTCATTATCAAACATAATTTGGTCGTCATCTCGGATGAAGTGTATGCCGAACTGACTTATGGGAGAAAGCATGTCAGTATCGCCTCCTTGCCGGGCATGAAGGAACGTACGATTGTTATCAGCGGATTTTCTAAAGCATTCGCGATGACGGGCTGGCGGATCGGCTATGCCTGTGGTCCGCGCGAATTGATCGCTGGCATGCTGAAAATCCACCAATACACAGCCATGTGCGCTCCCACGATTGCACAGATTGCCGCGCTCGAATCATTACGCCATGGCTTGGATACCAAGGATGAAATGATGGCTAGCTACAATGAACGCCGCAAGCTGTTTGTGGATGGGCTGAACGCAATCGGGCTATCTTGTCACGAGCCTGAGGGTGCTTTTTATACCTTTCCTTCCATTACTTGTACTGGCATGTCATCTGAGCAGTTTGCGCTTGGGATGCTGAAGGAAGCAAAGGTGGCGGTCGTACCAGGACATGTATTCGGATCGGGTGGGGAGGGTTATATTCGTTGCTCTTATGCAACCTCACTCATCGATTTGGAGAAAGCGCTGGAACGGATGGCTAGATTTATGCAGGTAATGGTGATGTAGTGAAGTATCAGTTTCATATAAAACAAAAAGGCGCTAGGTCATACAGGAACCCAGCGTCTTTTTGCGCTGAAAATAAAATCAATAGCTGTGCCTTGACTTGATGAAGGGGAACAGGGATAGTAGCCAACGGTTGCTTGGATCATCTGGAGAAAAGTTGTATGCTTAGTTATTGGACAATCTAAAGAGCATGGAAAATTTAAAAGAGGAATAGTCGAAGTGATATATCACACAACAATCTTAGATTCCTAAGGAGGGATAGAAATGGCACGTGTGTTATTCATAAATGGTGGATCAGAGGGTCATATCAATCCGACGATTGGCGTTGTACAAGAGCTTGTTTCGCGTGGGGAAGAGGTCGTGTACTTGTGTATCGAAGCTTTTCGGGAGCGTATGGAAGATGCCGGAGCTACTGTACGAACCTTTGACGAACACAAATTTATACAAGCCTTTATCTCCGGTGGTAGAGATTATATGCTCGAAAGAATCAATGGTCTTTTGCATACGGCAGATATCATCATACCAAGTGTCCTTGAACAAATCGAAGGTGAGAAATTTGATTACATCATTCATGATTCGATGTTTGGTTGTGGGCGTATTTTGGCTCAAATACTTCAGCTACCTGCAATCAGTTCTTGTAGTACTTTTGCCCAATCAAAAGAGTCATTCGATCGTCTCTTGGAACAATTTTATGCCGAGGTTCCTGCAAACATAGTTCAACCGATCCATGATAAATTTCTAAGTCTAACTGCAAGTATCATGGATAAATATGATGTGAAGATCCAATCTCCTTATGAGGTCTATTGTAATCCTGCACCCCTTACTATCGTGTATACTTTAAGAGAGTTTCAACCTGAAGGCGAAGCATTCGATTCAACCTATAAATTTGTAGGGCCATCGATCTCTTCGCGAGGTTATCAAGAACATTTCGATCTTTCGGCAATCCAAGGGAAAAAGATCATCTACATTTCACTGGGTACAGTTTTTAACCGAGCGGTAGATTTCTATAAGCTTTGTTTGGAGGCATTGGGGAACAGAGATCATACAGTGCTCATGTCGATCGGGCACAACACGCATATTTCTGATCTCGGAGAAATACCTGAAAATTTCATCGTCAAACATGTAGTTCCGCAAACGGATGTGTTGCAATACACGAAATTATTTATTACCCATGGCGGAATGAACAGTACTCATGAAGGTCTCTATTACGGCGTTCCGCTAATCGTCATCCCACAAAGTGCAGATCAACCGATCATCGCGAAGCAAGTCACCCGTATCGGGGCAGGGATTACCTTACAAATGCACAACTTGACTGCTGATCAACTTCGTGAATCCGTAGAGCAAGTGCTACATCACTCAACTTTCCAGGTAGCTGTTAGCTCTATTAAGGAATCCTTACACAAATCAGGTGGTTATTCTCAGGCAGTGGATGAAATTTTTAAATATTCTCTCAAGTTTGGGAGAACGGAGAACTGATATGTATGGGGATAATGCTAAACAATTTACTCCATTTTGAATTTGACAATGTTGTTGACATGACAGAAAATAGTACATATGATGAATGTCACATTAAACGGTTTGAATGCCCTACAAAACAGATCACTTCATGGTATCTATTGCCCAAGTGATCTGTTTTTATCATATATTGGACATACCAAAATTAAAGGATAGGATGATATCAAAATGACCCAAGAGTATATTGAAATACGTGGTGCCCGGGAAAATAACCTTAAAGATGTATCCTTACGCATTCCCAAGCGCAAAATCACCATTTTTACCGGCGTATCCGGTTCTGGTAAATCCTCGATCGTCTTCGATACCATCGCCGCTGAATCCCAGCGTCTGCTGAACGAAAACTTCAGCATTTTCGTTCGTACCTTTCTGCCACGTGTACCGCAGCCGGATGCTGATGCGATTGAAAACCTGAGTATGGCCGTGATCGTTGACCAAAAGCGCTTAGGTGGCGGTGCTCACTCGACCATGGGTACGATTACAGATATTTCGCCCATTCTTCGTCTTCTTTTCTCTCGCGTGGGTAAGCCACACGTTGGCCAAGCGAACATGTTCTCCTTTAACGATCCGCAAGGTATGTGTCCCGAGTGCAACGGGATCGGTCGTAGTATGGGCGTAGATATGAGCAAGGCGGTGGATATGTCAAAATCGCTAAATGAAGGGGCAATCATGCTTCCGGACGCTACGGTGAACGGTATGGATTGGACCATGACCGTGCAGGCAGGCTCCTATGATCTAGACAAGAAGCTGAGCGATTTTTCTGATGAGGAGCTAGATGAACTACTCTATGGCAAAGCCAAAAAAGTGGGGACGCAATTCGGTGGGAAGACCATCAATATTACAGTGGAAGGCTTCATCGAAAAGTTTACCAACAAGTACATCAAGCGAGATGTAAAATCGATGTCGGAGCGCACCCAGAAAAAGGTAGAGCCGTTTATCATCGAAGGACCCTGTCACCTTTGCCACGGTGCTCGGCTCAGCCAAGCGACTCTAAGCTGTAAAATCAACGGCAACAATATTGCAGAACTTTCTTCCATGGAAGTAGGCCAGTTGATTGGGGTTATCAAGGATATTCATGATCCAGTAGCCGCGCCTATAGTTAAAGCATTGACGGATAGATTGCAGCACCTAGTTGATATTGGTCTGGATTACCTCAGTCTTGACCGTGAGACTGACACTTTATCCGGTGGAGAATCCCAGCGGGTCAAAATGGTCAAACATCTGAGCGGTAGTCTGGTGGATGTGGTCTATATTTTTGATGAGCCGAGCGTTGGCTTACATCCTCGTGATGTACACCGCCTTAATGAATTGCTGCAAAAATTACGTGATAAAGGCAATACGGTCATTGTCGTGGAACACGACCCCGATGTGATACAAGTGGCCGATCATATTGTCGATGTCGGTCCTCATGCTGGGAGCCGAGGTGGGACCATTATGTACGAAGGCAGCTTTTCTGGGCTGCTAGAGTCTGATACACTAACGGGTAATCATATGAAGCAGGCGATGCCAATTAAGGAGCATTTTCGACAAGCCACGGGTAAACTATCCGTCGTGAACGCTAGTCTGCATAACTTGAACAATGTGAGCGTAGATATTCCAACCGGAGTATTAACAGTAGTGACAGGCGTTGCCGGTTCTGGAAAAAGCACATTAATTAACGAGGTGTTCTTGCAAAAGCATCCTGATGCGATCGTGATCGATCAGTCGGCAGTAGGTGTCTCGACCCGCTCGAACCCGGCCACCTACACGGGCATTATGGATGATGTGCGCAAGGCCTTTGCATCCGCCAACAAAGTGAATGCCGGTTTGTTCAGCTTCAATTCCAAGGGTGCTTGTGAAAACTGCCAAGGTCTTGGTGTTGTTTATACCGATGTGGCTTTTTTGGATAGTGTAAAAACAACCTGCGAAGTATGCGGCGGCAAACGGTTCAAAGAAGAGGTACTCGCTTACAAATTGGACGGTAAATCGATTGCCGATGTGCTGGAGATGACCATTGAACAAGCACTCGAATTCTTTGATATCAAAGAAGTTGTCCGCAAGCTCCAAGCCATGAGTGATGTGGGACTGAATTATCTGACCCTCGGCCAGCCGCTCAGCACGCTATCGGGCGGTGAATGCCAACGCATCAAACTGGCCAGTGAACTCCATAAAAAGGGAAGTATTTACGTCATGGACGAGCCGACGACCGGACTGCATATGTCGGATATCACCCATTTGCTGGAGATTATGAATCGTCTAGTCGATGCCGGAAATACAGTCATTGTAATCGAGCATAACCTAGACGTTATCAGGAACGCGGATTGGATCATAGATATGGGGCCAGAAGGTGGCACAAATGGTGGTAAAGTCATCTTTGAAGGCACCCCAAGACAGCTTTTAAGTGCTGAACACTCACTTACAGGCATGTATTTGAGCAGGTGATTAATGAACGATCT
Organism: Paenibacillus segetis; assembly: GCF_014639155.1. Lineage (NCBI taxonomy): Bacteria > Bacillati > Bacillota > Bacilli > Caryophanales > Paenibacillaceae > Paenibacillus > Paenibacillus segetis. Next base: position 1,969,850 of record NZ_BMFT01000001.1, on the reverse strand, counting down.
CAATGAAGCTGTCGGTTGGATCCGGCAGCTTTTTTAGTATCAAGAATCCGGATACATTAAGTTATAATAATGAATAAAGGTGTAAGTATTTAAATGTTATCAGGGAAGGTGAGGTATTAATTTGATGGATAATATCATTGAATATTGTTTAATGAAAACAGGAGCAACAAAGGATTATCCCTTCGGACCCGATCCATTAGTGATCAAAGTTGCAGGTAAAATGTTCGCGCTTATTTTTGAGAACAAAGAGAACTATTCTTACATAAACCTGAAATGTGACCCCATGATTGCGGAAAATTTACGAGAGCAACATGAGAACGTTCGACCAGGGTACCACATGAACAAAAAACATTGGAATACGATTACACTGGATGGCTCCTTGCCAGAGTCTGATATTTTTGTAATGATTGATCACTCTTACGATATGGTTGTCAAAAACCTTCCTAAGAACCTCCGAGAACTAATCCAATATTAAGCTAATTAATAAATGGTTTACATATAACCACTTTTATTTACATTAAATAATATTTTTGCATACACATATTATTCAAATTTCTACCTATTTTTTACTCGAATGAAGTAATAGTCATTGACCAAGAGAGAAAGACAACCATATTATGGTGGTGTTTATGAACAACACTACAATTTTATGGGAGGTAGTTTTATGAGGAAAAAGACTTTTGTTTCTTTAGCTCTAATGCTCTCAGTCATCATGTTGGTATTCACTTCAGTTCCTGCTTTTGCTTCAGGGGTTCCTACAGACAAGTATACATATTCATTAACTGGTGAAGCAGGTTCGCAATCTAAAAAAATTGATATTGAAGAATATGATGATAACCAACAGTTTAGAGATATTCTTGCCGAACAAAATTATAAAATTGTTCTCGTTAAAGAAGGCGCTGAAATTAAATTTACACCTAAGGAAAAAATGCCTGCTGTAGTAAATTATTATTTGGAAGATGGAAGCTATGGTGGTGCTCTATCCTGGACAATAGATGGTTCAGAACAAAGCGTTAGTGATGTTGGCGCAAATAAAACAGCAACCGTAAAACTTTACAAAAGATATGGTGGCTTTACTTGTGATCTTTATTACGTATTTAGCTTTGGTGAGGGTGGTAAATCCACTTCTCTCATTTACAAGGTTTCCGATGACTCATCTGCATCGAGTTCGGACTCCGCTGCTGAATCGGCCTCGAAACCTGAAGAACCTACCACGAAACCTACTGAACCAACTATAAAGCCTGTAGTTAAACCACTCGTAACAGCAACAGCCAAAGCTTCTGTATCGAAGGTTGTAATTGATGGCAAGCAAGTTCCTTTTGAGGCTTATAACATTAACAATAGCAATTACTTTAAGCTTCGTGACATTGCTATGGCAGTGAACGGAACCGCTAAGAGCTTTGAAGTGGGCTTTGACAATGAGAATAATGCGATAAGTCTGACGTCGGATGAAGCATATACCGCCCAAGGTGGAGAACTGGCCGTATCCTCAAATCCAAAAGACAAGAAGGCAACATTATCAACTTCAAAAGTTTTCCTTGATGATGAGGAGATTCAACTTACCGCATATACGATTGGTGGAAACAACTACTTTAAGCTTCGTGATCTTGCAGACGCACTTGGCATAACAATTACATTCGATGCAAAAACAAATACGATAGGCATCGTTACATCTGCACAAAGCAATTAACAAATAATATCGTATCGTTTATCAAAAGGGCTTGAGAGCTAGATTTTAGCTTACAAGCCCTTTTTTTGCTGTTCAACCTGGGTAAAATTAATCGTCTCGATTTACTTTACCAATAAAATTTTTATTCATTTGTATAGTATTATGATTCGTAAGTTAGATTAAATAATTAAACCATTAAACCAAGGAGTGTAATATGGAAAGACAACAAAGGTTGATATTGTTAGCACAGGAATTCAGTGATACTCAAAAAGCCTTAGCAGCAATTGGTAATGAAACGCGTCAATCCATTATTCTAGCTCTCATGAATAGTGAAAATACCTGCGAACAAGGAATAAGAGTTGGTGAAATAACCAAAAAGACTAATTTATCTCGTCCAGCAGTATCCCATCATCTGAAGGTATTAAAAGAAGCAAATTTAATTGGAGTGAATAGAGAGGGGACCATGAATTTTTATTATTTAGATATTACCAAGAGCGGTATATTTAACCTGATTAACCTTTTCAATAATATAGAATCATTTATCACTGATTTTCAAGATGAATGTCCAGTTTCGGAAGAGTAATGAAACCATGTCTACTACAGTTAAGACCAAGCCAATTTATGGTGATAACCAGAAGTTAAGGCATTAGTTCCCATTATAGAAGTGATGAGTAAGCTACCGGTCAAATCGATGTATAACCCGATAAGAGTATATCAGTTAGCTCAAGAAATAATTGAAGTTTGTAGTAGATAACAATGATAAGTTACCTAGTGGAGGAATAAAAATGCATCAAAAGATTAAAATTCATGTTCTGCAAACTGGAAAAGTCAAAGTTGATGAAGCACTTCCGTTTCATACAAACTCCTTAAATCCATTAGGCTTTACAGGAATTTTCCGTTCTGAGGACCATAAAATTTGGATGCCGGTGTCGGTCTATTTAATCGAGCACCCTAAAGGACTCATTTTGTTCGATACTGGATGGAGCAGTTCTGTTCGAAATGTAACGAAAGCGAAGAAAAATGTCATATTTGGTGAAATTAGTGTAGCTGATTTGCCGACAGGTAAAGCAATCGATGAACAGCTATTAGCGTTAGGGTATACTTCAAAAGATTTAGATTACATCATACTTAGTCACCTAGATGGTGATCATGCCGGTGGGCTGCAACTGGTCAAGGATGCGAAGAATGTTCTAGTCAGTAGAGAAGAGTTGGAAGCCAGCAAAGGCTGGAGTAAAACAATAAGATACAATTCGAAGCTTTGGGAAGGCATTAAATTACAACCTTTTGACTTCGAAAATTCTGGAATTGGACCAATGGGACGTTCTTTTGATTTATTTAATGACGGAAGTCTACAGTTGATATGGACACCAGGTCATAGTAAAGGTCTTACTTCATTAAAGGTAAGAAATGAATGTGACGAATACGTGCTACTTGTCGCTGACACAGGTTATGCAAGAAAATCATGGAAAAAACTAATTATTCCAGGCATTAGCATAAATAAAAAACATGCCCTACAATCTCTCAAATGGGTAAAGGAAATGGCCAATCAGCAAAACTGCATCGATGCCTTGGCGAATCATGATCCTGATGTAGAACCACATACGATAACCCTATGAATTCTCACAGATTGACAAATAAATAATTCGAAGATATCATTTATCCATGGATATTATTTGTCTATGAAGTGGTTTGAAAATAGGGAGGGGACTATATCAATGAATGTTGTATTATTAGGTGGGAATGGATATATTGGAAGAGCCGTCACAAAAGAATGGTTACAGAAAGACCCGAAGGCTAACTTTTATATCGTTTCACGTTCAGGTGCAAATAAATTAAATAATCCGCGTATTCATAATTTAAAAGTTAGTGATTTATCGATGGATATTGTAAACCAAATACCTGAAGAAATTGATTACATTGTCGATTTCGTTGGGCGTCCTGAAAAAGATGCAGATCAATTAAAACAAATCAATATAGAACCAGCTAAAATTATGAAAGCAATTGCCGAGGAAAAACAGGTAAAAGCAATGGGTTTTGTTGGCGGTGTATTAGGACCCAAATCGTTTACATCTATAAAAAAAGAAATCATTTCGATGTTAAAAGGTAGCTCTATTCCTGTAAAATATGTTGAACCAACTCTTGTTTATGGTGCAGATCGCAATGATGCTTTATCGAAGATGGTTCCTATATTTAAATTTCTAGGTCTTTTCTCAGGATCATTGAAACCAGTGAAAGTTGAAGAGGTAGCATCCTCACTCGTAACACAACTTCTCACTAAGTAAAGGGTGAAACTATGAAAATCAATAAAAGTGTAGAACAAGCTGTATTTGTTACATTAATGCTTGCTCTGCAAAAAAATCATACTCCTGTTAAAAGTGGTGTTTTGAGCACAAAACTAGGAGTTTCAGATTCGTATTTAAAGAAAATATTAAGACAGTTAGTTGTTGCTGGTCTTGTACAATCAAGCGCGTCTAAAGATGGTGGTTATCAATTAGCTAAATCAATTGAAACTATTACATTGTTTGATTTATATGAGGCCGTTGAAAGTAAACAATTCACATATACATCGGAAGAACTGGCACGTAACTTGTTTAGTAATGAGGAGCATATTAAACAAAGTGAGCAAAAGATTATCAATGCATTTAATAATGGATTTAATGATTTTTATAAACAGTTGAAACTAGTTCACTTATCGGAACTATTAGAAGAAGGAAAGTACGAAAACGGCTGTATCGAATGGGATAAAGAATAGCTATTAAGATGAAAGTAACCCGTCTAAATTTAGACGGGTTTTTGCGTTGATCAAAGAAGAGACCTCTAACAGTGATAATAGGGTTGCACAAAAGCAACATATTTGAAACGTTCAAACTCTTTTGGTGGTAATTAATAGTCGTTGTACATGGCAAGACTGTTTCTCTAGACCCACTCGAATAATGTTATATATAATAATGATCCTAGAAATAATTACTATGGACCAGGCTGGAGGATCATCTTAAATGGAATTAACAAATAAACGTTCAAATTTTGCAATTTTGATCAGCCTGATAAGTAATGTCGCATTAACAGCAATTAAACTAGTTATCGGACTACTTTTTAATAGCCAGGTACTTATTGCGGACGGAGTTCATAATGCTGGAGATGTATTTGCATCAGCTGCCGCTTTGGTATCGATGAGAATATCAAAGCGACCACCGGATAAAGATCACCCCTATGGTCATGGAAAAGCAGAAGTGATTGGAGCTGGGATCGTCGCGATCGTCTTAGTATTGGCGAGTATCTTCATGGGGTATCACTCTATACTGGCCTTGACGGAACAACCCCATAAGTCATCTGTACTCGTTCTTATCGCAGCTGGTATCTCATTAATATGGAAGTTTTGGCTTTATATTTATACTATGCGAGTTGGGAAAAAATCTAATAGTAGTGGACTCATCGCAACTGCTTATGATCATTTAGCTGATGTCTATGCCTCTCTCGCAGCGGTTATCGGAATCATCCTAGCAATGATGGGCGAACATTATAACATTCAAATACTGAAGTATGGCGACCCTCTAGCAGGAATTATAGTAGCTTATTTTGTCCTCAAATTGGCAATTCATATTGGACGGAGCTCAGTTGATGTACTAATGGAGAAGAATATTGACGAGGAAAGAATGGGCGAGATATTGCAGTTAATCCGTTCTATTCCGGAAGTGAAGAGAATTGACCGTATTAGAGCTAGAGAACATGGTCACTATTTAATTGTCGATGTCAGGGTAGGAATTTCGGCAGATTTAACTATTCAAGATGGTCATGATATTTCCAAAAAAATTAAAGAGGCTGTAAGAGACTTAAATCCTCTGGTAGAAGAAGTTTTAGTTCATTTAAACCCTTGGTACGAAAATGAATAGGTGAAAAGACTACTTCACGCAATTGCTTTAGGGTAAAAGAAGAGGGGGCACTAGCAAAAAGTAATCCAATCCTTCTTCGTTAAGGTTGCGCGGTTTCGGGTCCCAGGACTATTTAGCATATGCCAAGCTGTATACTGTTCCGCATATGGATTACTAGCCGACATACCGTCAACAGGAATCACAACATCAAATCCGCGGAATGCAGCGCTGGTGGAAGTGTGAAGGACGGCACCATTTGCAGCATAACCAGTAATGATAACAGTTTTTATACAATGTTCGTGTAAAATATTTTCTAAATCCGTCCTGTAGAATTTATCAACATTAGATTTTACAACAAAGTCATGTTGAGAAGGTCTTAGCTGAAGGGCAATATCAGCAACATTTCCTGTATGTGTAAGACTATAGACAACTAACATTCCATGTTCACGCGCTTTCGCCAATAGTTCATTAATCTTAGAGATAGAAGCTATACAACGATAATTATTGCATATAGAATTCTCCATATCTAAGATTAGAAACGCGCTAGTACATGGGTCAATACAGATTGCTGCTAACTCGGGCGCAGGTGGGGCGATGACGGTACTCCATTCGTCAATGATTGTACGATCTTTGCGCCAATTCCCACATATGGGGCAACGATAGATCATAATAACCCTCCTTGATGGTTCATTACATATAGCCTATGTCGCGCATTAATAAAGGTGAAATATCACGAATGTTAATGCTGTTAATCAAAATCGGTCTGCAGACGTTTCCACTACATGGCCGACCGCTCCCGGTAAATTTGGCGTGTTTGAGGATACATAACGCATATACGATTTCGAACGGCCACTTTAATCCCACCGCCGCTATCTATGTGATTGGTAGCCCCTTAAGATAAGTTGAACCAAGAACAAGTTTCATCGAATAACCCGATAGGCATTGCTATTCCTTCCTACGAAACCACCTCTCCATCCGCAAAAAAGGTATATAAATTTATCACGCAATTGTTCACACAAAATGTTGCCTATATATAAGCTGAAGTCATTTCAATAGTTGAACTGTTTTGTTATAAAGCTTTTGAGCATTATCTTTATCAAAAGTTGTCATTGCTAGACTAACTTCTTTTCTCTGTTTGTAAGCAGATAGAGAGGAGATAGGTGGATTCTCCAACAACTCAATAATCGGTACAATTGCTTCTTCTACAGGTTTACCTATTGTTTTATAAATCAACTTCATGATGTTCTTCATCAAAGGATTTTCAATTGCTTCAAAGGTTCCAGAGGTTTGGACAGCCCAAGGGTTGAAGAGAATATATTTAATTTTTCCAACAACATTATTGTGCGCAAAGCCAACACCTAGCAGATCGTTTAATCGGCTTCCATGATACTTTACATTTGCACCCTTGTAGTTACTTTTGTTCTGGATATCATGTAAGTTAACCGTTCCATTCATTCCAGGTGCACAAACATTAAGAATAACAGGATAGTCAGCCTTCTCCAAAATCTCTGTTAAGCCATAACTAAGTACAAATCTGCTCAAATAAGCTAACCCAAAATTAAATTCAAATCCTTCTTCAGTTTCCGAATATTCTGTTCTAGTCTTGTGATTGGTTGCACAAAAAACAACCCTATCTAAACAAGAGAACCGATTTTTCACTTCTTCTATAATGCGCTTGTTTTCTTTAACTAGACTAAGATTCGCTTGCATAAAAACAGCTCGTTCCTCTGCTCCTAACTGTCTAGCCTCATTTAAGAAAAGTTCTCCTTTAATAGTTGAACTACCGATAACGATTACACGGTCGCCTTTTTTTAAAAAGTGAGTAGCGATCCCTTTTCCGATTCCATCTGTTCCACCTGTTACAAGCATTGTTTTCATAGTTATTCTCCTCATTTCGTGATACATTAAACAAACACGTGTTGCTTTAATAAAAATACATCGAATATCTAAACGAAACAACCAACAATGAGGTAGGGAATGTTGCGATAACAACAAAATTGAGAAATTGTTAAAGGAGAGAATGAAGTGGGGACAAAAGTAAGGAATATACGTATGACCCAAACTAAGCAGTCTTTGATTAATGCTTTTGTTAATCTAGTGAATGAAAAGGATTTTGATAAAATCACAGTTGCTGATTTAACAAAAGGGGCTCAAGTGAATCGTGCTACGTTTTACGCGCACTTTAATGATAAGTACGAAATGTTGGACTATATTGTTGATCAATCTGCTTCGACAGTCATCGAAAACCGCACATTAGGTGTTGTGAAATTCGATAAAGAAAGTATACATGCGCTCGTTCTAGCCGTATGCGACTATCATCAACAACCGAATTTTCAATGTCGTACCAGTTATTTAAGTCTAATCCCGCAATTGAAGAACAAAATGTTAGTTGAGTTAAAAAGATATTTATCGAAAAGTTTAGATAACATATGTACAGACGTAGAGAAGAATTTTTACGCACCGATTTACGCCAACATTATTCTTGAGGCTGGTTATTTATGGGCTTTTGATAAATCATCATTAGACAAAGAGACTATAGCCACGAAAATATCATTATTAATTTTAGAAGATACAAGTAGAGAAGAGTAATATAAAATGGCCGCTGTGAACCGATTTTGAGTCGTTTAGTTCTAATCAAGAACCTCTAAAATGCAATGGGCATAAGCTGATAATATATGTTACTTCGAGAGGATGTCTGGTATATGTATCCTTATCAGCAAGATATTCATCATTTCCCTTATCCAGCTTATAGTTGTATGCCCCGCAGTTATTATGAGTCTCCTTATTATGAAGGAGGGTGGTTCTGGAACAACGGTACTCTCAAATCGGATGAAAGCTACCGTTTACCCACAGAGCAACAGCTTACCTTCGTGCTTGTGCATGGTTCATGGGCTGATGCCCATTTCTGGGACGGCGTAGCGGAGGTGCTACGTAGTCAAGGGCATATCGTCTATACGCCGGAGTACGCAGGTCACGGTAATGATCCGAACAAAAATGTCACGCATGCGATGATCACAAAGTCCGTCGTTGATTTTATAACGAGACACAATCTACACAACATTGTTCTCGTCGGGCACAGCTTCGGTGGGAGTGTAATCCAAAAGGTTGCAGAACAGATACCGGATCGCATCAAGCGACTCGTCTTCTGGGACGCTTTCGTACTGAAAGATGGGGAATCTGTTGCCGACGAGTTACCGCCTCAAACGAGACAAGGATTCGAGCAACTTAGGGCCAGCTCGAAGGATGATACGATCATGCTTCCGTTTACATTGTTTCGGGATTTGTTCGTCAATACGGCCACATTGGAGGAAGCCCGATGGATGTATACAAGCGTTACTCCGGAACCTGCTGGACCGCTTTTCGAGAAGCTGGATCTCAAAGTCTTCTATGAGTTGCCTATACCGAAAGGTTATGTATACTTCTACCAAGATGGCGTATTGCCACAAGGGGAGGGATTCGGCTGGAATCCACATATGTCCACACGACTCGGTCAGTTCCGCCTTATCGTCGGCGATGGGGACCACTTTACGGATACTCGCACAAGGCCGGGCATGGTGGCGCAGAAGATTTACGAAGCTGGCCGGGATTGATGGCTGTTATTATTTAAAAGATTCCTTGACCAAACACTTAATACCTCGTAGCCATACTACGGGGTATTTCTCATAGACTATGAAAGCTGTATAAACAGTGGCTTTTTTTAATCTTACGCAATCAAAAATTTACAAATCTTACTTGTCAAGCAAAGTGTATCATGATATCCTGCAAAAAGAGGAGATGATCAGATGTTTAACAAAGAATCATTTCAACCCGTTCAAACGACTAAGTTAGTTGACGATGTTGTAAATCAAATACAACAAAAAATTTCAACAGGAATCATCTTACCAGGAGACAAATTGCCACCGGAACCAGAATTAATGCAATTATTCAATGTAGGTCGATCAACTATACGAGAAGCAATTCGTGTGTTGGTTCATGCTGGACTAGTGGAGAAGAAGCAGGGTTTTGGCACTTATTTAAAATCCAACCCTATTATTCAAGAACCACTTACCCATCGTTTACATCGTGCGGAACTAATTGAGGTCTTTGAAGCTCGAAAAATGATTGAATTAGAAATCTCGCGATTGGCAGCTCTACGGCATGACGACACAGATTTAACTAACATGAGACAACATTTGGATACAAGAAAGATGGCACTAGAGCAGAATGATCGTGAACTGTATGCCAAGTCGGATATAGAATTTCACATGGCGATAGCAATTGCAAGTAAAAATGCTGTGATTATTGACCTATATAGGACATTTTCTCATGCATTATCAGATGCGATGAGTAAATTAAACCATAATTACAGTTCCCATGATCCACAATCCTATTCCCATGAACAAGTATATGAATCTATTAAAAATGGTGATTCAGATCAAGCGGTAAAATGGACTCTGGATATTTTGAATGGAACACTCTCTGAGTTATAAACTAAATAAAACCAAAAACTGCGGATTGAAATGGAGGGAACTTTGACATGATTATATCACTCAAAAATGTATCATGGCGTCGCGATACGACGATGATCTTGCGCGATATGAATTGGGAAGTGAAACAAGGGCAACATTGGTGCATCGTCGGTCTGAACGGATCAGGCAAGACGACGATGCTGAACGTCGTGAACGGCTATATCTGGCCGACGACGGGGCAGGTTGAAGTGCTGGACCATCGCTTCGGCGACGTGGATCTGCGGGAGTTACGCAAACGAATCGGTTGGGTCAGCACCTCCTTACAACAGAAGCTATACGGCCATCAGACTGCACTGACCATCGTCCTCAGCGGCAAATTCGCGACCATCGGTCTGTATGACAAGACGAATGAAGAGGATCTGAAGCAAGCCGAGGAATTGATGGATTTTCTAGGCTGCTCTGCCTTGGTAACTCGTACATACGATACCTTGTCGCAAGGACAACGTCAGAAAGTCCTCATTGCACGAGCACTAATGGCCAATCCGGATCTATTAATCCTTGATGAGCCATGTACGGGACTTGATATTTTCGCCCGCGAACAGCTGCTGCAGATGATTGAGAAGATTACGAAGCAGCCCGGCGGGCCAACCTTACTATATGTGACGCATCATATCGAAGAGATAACGCCATGCTTCACGCATACACTGTTGGTGAAGAATGGTGAAATCTTCAAAGCGGATGAAACGGCGAACTGCTTGCAGTCGGATGTGTTGAGTGATTTCTTCGATACTTCTGTTGAAGTACAGGAACATCATAACCGCAAGTGGCTTATACTTGCCGGCGATAACTAGGATACGACGTTGCCCGAAACAACCTATACCAACACAAAAGCTGCCAAGTAATCACTGGGCAGCTTTTGTGTTGGTAATAAACTATATAAATTGATAGAGTCCCAGGGCAGTTATAAATAAAGTAGTGAGATTGAACTCATGGATAAATGTGACTATATTTGAGTTAAGTACCCGTATTTCCAAACATATCGCATGGATATATGTGATATTTCTGCAGAATTCTATCCGATAATGCAATATGAAGGGGATTGGGTACGGTTGTATGGTCATCTCTATTTAAATCGTCTAATTGTGAGATTTATATGGGAGGCCTTCTTCCGCAATGATACGATAATTTGCCAACACTGTGATAATTGTTATAAACTGTTTTCTATCTATTCTTGTCCTTGAACAAGAAAAATTTATTTGAAACGGGGAAAGTTAATGAATCACACGAGACAACAAAAATCAAATAAGATGAGGATAATCTCAAAAGTATTTTTGATTATTATTGGCGCACTTATAGCTGCTTATGGTCTAGAAGCAGTATTAATACCTAACAGCGTCTCAGACGGTGGTGTGACAGGCCTAAGTATCGTAGGCTCAAAACTGTTTGGAATACCGTTAGGGCTACTAATTGCCGTAATAAACATCCCTTTTATTTGGTTAGGATATAAGCAAATTGGTAAAAGCTTTGCTGTGTATTCAGTTATCGGAATAGCCTCACTTGCCATTGGCACTAGTGTTATGCACCATGTACCAACGATTATTCAAGGTGATACATTGTTAGTTACCGTTGTTGGTGGGATTATCATCGGTTTTGGTATGGGGTTAGCATTGCGTAATGGTGGAGCAATAGATGGGATCGATATGTTAGCTGTACTACTTTCACGTAAATTACCTTTTGGGACGAGTGATCTAATCTTATTCCTAAACATGTTTGTCTTTATTGTTGTTTCAACAGTATTTGGTCTACAGGGGGCTATTCTATCAGCACTCGCTTATTTTATTGCCTCTAAAGTAATTCATATTGTTGAAGAAGGTTTGAGCGGATCTAAAACCTTTAAAATCATCACGAATCAACCGGAAATCATGGTAGAAACCATTCGTGACCGATTAGGTCGTGGGGCAACCTATACAGATGCTTACGGCGGCTACTCAAATGAACATTTCAAAGAAATCACTTGCGTAATAAACCGTCTTGAAGAAAGCAAAATAAAAGAAATAATTCATGAAATTGACCCTAATGCCTTTGTTGTAGTATATGATGTAGCAGAAGTTAAAGGTGGTAATTTCAGAAAGCATAATATTCACTAATTACATCATAACGCGTTGGTTGAGAAGATAATCCTTCTCTCGCCAACGCGTTTTTTGTTTACTTTGATGGAAAGGAAGGCTATCATTTACATTGATAACTAACAGATTAGGAGACAAGCAGAGTGGAGAAACGTTCAGGGAAATTCAATAAAGTATATGCCATGCAACTGGCTACCGTATTTCTTGGTTTTGTCATATTCGGTTTATCAGAAAATATAAAAGGACCAGCAATTCCACGTATTCAGTTTGAGTTTATGATCAATGAATCACAATTAGGTACTTTATTGTCCTTAAATGCGCTAGGATATCTAATTGCTTGTTCTTTTACGGCATACTTAACAAAAATATGGGGGATTAAGAGTGTAACCATTATAGCTTTTGCATCGATGGCGCTTTCGGGAGTATTCATTTTCTTCTCCCAATATTATGCCATGTTTTCCGCATCTTATTTCTTAATGTATATTGGAAACGGAATGCTGGAAATTGGGTTAGCAATCTTAGGTGCCCGTATCTTCGTGAAGAACACAGGGACAATGATGAACCTATCTCATGGATTTTATGGCCTCAGTTCGACGGCAGCACCACTTATTGCAACAGGTTTGATGAAGATGACGATCAATGGATATACCCTGGATTGGCGAGGGATGTATCTCATCGTGCTTCTATTATCATTAATACCCATTATATTAGTCCTGTTCAGTACTTTTCCAGGGGATGACATTACACACGAAGATCGCTTGCCTATTACAACATTGCTTCGAGATCCCGTTTTGTGGCTCATGGTCTTAGTTCTATCATTTGGTGTTGTATCGGAGTTAGCTGTAGGTGGTTGGCTTGTTAATTTTTTAGAAAAAGCATATGGATGGGATACAGTTTCTGCTTCAGGTATGTTATCTGCTTTTTTCTTATGCTTTGCGCTTGCACGGATATTACTTGGACCATTAACAGACAAATTTGGTTTTACTTTATCATTGGTTGTATTCTCAGGGATCTCAGCGGTATGTACTTTTGCAGCGATTCTAGGGGGAGAAGATCTAGCCTTCTTATTCGCTGCAGCCGGTGTAGGAATAGCTATGATTTATCCAACCGTCATGGCTTTTATTGCTAGAAGATACCCAAAAGGGAGTGATACTGCAATAACTATTACAGTAACTCTCATGGGAATTGGTAGTGTAATTGGTAACTATCTGATCGGGGGAGTTATCGAATTCACTAAGGGCATATTCGGAGATAACTCTCAGCTAGGCCTACTTCGTGGACTACAAGTTGGGTATGGAGTTATAGGTTTATGCGCAGCTTTGAGTTCAATTACGGGAATTATACTGTTTTTTCATCTATTTAGACGTAAAGAAGTTATATAAGATAGGGTACGATGTGAATTATGATAGTGGATAAACAAAAAAGAACCTGAGAAATTTTCTCAGGTTCTTATATATTGCTTAAAAACAGACACAATGATATACTCAGATCACGAGTTTAAAGATATTAATGTGCATAGTTAATGCATCTTATATTATTAATATATCACATCAAGCAAATTCTTGTCAAATATTTTTTCGCAATTTATTAGTTAGGAGAGATATGGAATGAGTTCTTTGGTTCTCGATTTTCAGGAAATGGATAAAACGAAGCTTTTGCTTGTTGGCGGGAAAGGGTTAAATTTAGGAGAAATATCAAAAATTGAAGGAATACAAGTGCCCGAAGGATTTTGTGTTACAACCGTGGGATATCAAAAAGCGATCGTACAAAACGAGACGTATCATACTTTATTGGATCAACTAAACATGCTAACAGTAGAAGATCGAGATCAAATTGGTGAAATCAGCGGGAAGATCAGGCATATCATAATGGAAGTTGAAATTCCTTCCGATGTTGTAACTGCAGTTACTCATTACCTCTCCCAGTTTGGTGATGAACATGCTTATGCTGTGCGTTCTAGTGCGACAGCTGAAGATTTACCACATGCCTCTTTTGCTGGTCAACAAGACACCTATTTAAATATCATCGGTGTCGATGCAATCTTGGAGCATATCAGCAAATGTTGGGCTTCCCTATTTACGGATCGTGCGGTAATCTACCGTATGCAAAATGGATTTGACCACAGTCAAGTTTATTTATCCGTTATCGTTCAAAGAATGATCTTCCCGCAGGCATCAGGAATTTTATTTACTGCTGATCCAATTACCTCCAGCCGAAAGTTACTATCTATCGATGCCAGCTTTGGACTTGGAGAAGCGTTGGTCTCAGGCTTGGTATCTGCAGATTGTTATAAAGTACAGGACGAGGAAATCGTCGATAAGATGATAGCAACCAAACAATTGGCGATCTATGGACGGAAAGAGGGCGGAACAGAGGCCCATCAGATCGATCCTGATCAGCAAAAGATTCCAACACTAACGGAACAACAAATTTTCCAACTGGCACGCATCGGAAGACAGATTGAAGCCCATTTCGGCCAGCCACAAGATATCGAATGGTGTTTGGCCCATGATACCTTTTATATTGTCCAGAGTCGGCCAATCACGACTTTATACCCGATCCCTGAAGCGAATGATCAGGACAATCACGTTTATGTATCTGTCGGTCATCAACAAATGATGACGGATCCTATGAAACCATTAGGACTGTCTTTTTACCTGCTAACGACTCCAGCACCTATGCGTAAAGCTGGTGGAAGGTTGTTTGTTGATATTGCACCTAGGCTGGCCACACCAGTCGGCAGGGAAACTTTATTAAATACTCTGGGATCCGATCCGCTCATAAAAGGCGCACTCATGACCATCATAGAGCGAGATTTTATAAAATTGATACCAAATGATCAAACAGCACCGATTCCGGGCAGAAGTAATACAGATATGCTGGAACAATTCGAGAACGATCCGTCCCTCGTTACGGATTTAATGAAGCGTAGTCGAACATCGATAGAAGAATTAAAACAAAACATCCAAACGAAATCAGGAGCAGATTTATTTGATTTTATTCTGGAAGATCTCCAAGAATTAAAGAAGATCTTATTTGACCCACAAAGTACAAAGGTTTTTATGTCCGCTATGAATGCCTCTGCATGGATCAATGAAAAAATGTACGAGTGGTTAGGTGAAAAAAACGCAGCAGATACGCTTACTCAATCAGTAGCAAACAACATTACTTCGGAAATGGGTCTGGCGCTACTCGATGTCGCAGATGTGATTCGTCCTTATCCGGAAGTAATTGATTATTTACAACATGTTAAAGATGAACATTTTTGGGATGACCTGGTGAAGTTGGATGGTGGACAGGAAACTCAGGACGCTATCTATGCTTATCTGGATAAATTCGGTATGCGATGTGCCGGTGAAATCGATATTTCGAGAACTCGTTGGAGTGAAAAACCAATTACACTTGTCCCGTTAATTCTGGGTAACATCAAAAACTTTGAGCCGAATGCTGGCAATCGGAAATTTGAGCAAGGGCTACGGGAAGCTTTAGAAAAACAACAAGAGTTATTAGATCGATTGAAGCAATTAGAGGATGGTGAACAAAAAGCTGAAGAGACAAAACGAGTGATCAGTTTAATCCGGAATTTCATCGGTTATCGTGAATATCCAAAATACGGCATGATTAATCGCTATTTCGTATATAAGCAGGCTTTAATGAAAGAAGCCGAACAACTAGTACAAGCGTGCGTTATACATGACAAAGAAGATATATACTATCTCACTTTTGAAGAACTTCACGAAGTCGTGCGTACTAATAAACTAGATTACCAGATTATCAGCAAACGAAAAAACGAGTACAAATATTATGAAAAACTAACTCCACCACGTGTTATCACTTCTGATGGTGAGATCATTACAGGGAAGTATCAACGAGACAATCTCCCAACCGAAGCAATTATAGGCCTACCTGTTTCTTCCGGAGTGATAGAGGGTAGAGCACGCATTATCTTAAAGATGGAAGATGCTGATCTGGAAGATGGAGATATATTAGTCACCGTCTTTACTGACCCTAGCTGGACACCATTGTTTGTATCCATAAAAGGCCTAGTTACCGAAGTTGGTGGACTAATGACCCATGGCGCAGTTATCGCACGTGAATATGGCATACCTACAGTTGTCGGTGTGGAAAATGCTACTACACTGATACAAGATGGGCAACGAATTCGCGTGAATGGAACAGAAGGGTATATTGAAATATTGTAATGTTTGAGTACGTTTATGGGCAGAATAAGGATAATCTTCCTTGTAAACCTTCTACAACTTCTTCTGGCACTTCTCTGAACTTGATATCCGCACCTAAGAAAAGTAGCCAATTCGTTTTTTCGGTTAATTCTTCTGAATGATTAACATTGATAAATGTCTTTAGAATTGCTGTGGTTTGGTAAGGATTCGTATAGGAAATCGAAACATTGATTGGATGGTATTTTTTGTACTGGGCAATCGCCTTTGGGCCAAGTTCAAGGACAAGGTTGATTACTTCTTCCTGCTTACTTATTTGTTCTAAAATCTTTTTCTTGCTTACTCTTTTTTTCGTAGGGTATGGTTCGACATCGGTGAGATCATCGACCGTAAAAATCCGTCTCTTTTCTTCATTTAAATCAAAGCCTTCGATTAGCCAAACGCTTTTTTCGCGATAAAGGTGTAGGAGAAAAATAGGATAAGACTTTATTACTTTTTCTTCTTGGATGGTAACCAATAAATAGCTATCCAACAGAAGAATTTGGATGAGTTTTTCTAACATAGGATGGGGGAGGTCTGACAGGTCCAACAGATCGGGATTATTCGGGTTGGTCCCTTCAAAAAGCAATATTTGATTCAAAAGAACAAGGTCATCTTGCTGGTTCTCTGAAATGAGACCTAGTAATTTTTCAGCTAAAGACTGACGGCTCTTTAGATAAGGAAGTTGTTGATTTCTGGTGGCCATAAAGGCAATAAACAGAGCCTTAATCTCATTATCAGTAAAGCGAACAGTGGGCAGGACAGAGTTGTTCATGACAAAATAACCCCCATCCCTCCCAACTTCAGCGACAAGCGGCATCCCCATGGCTTCAATTTCTCTGATATCTCTAATAGCTGTCGAACGAGAGATATTAAATTCTTGCATGATTTCAGTAATTGTAAAGTGGGCACGGTTGTTGATATACCGCATAATGATATTTATCCGTTCAACTTTTTTCATAAGAGCCCCCTAAACAGTATCATTTTTTGACATGATTTAAGGCTATTATAAACCTATCAAATGAAAAGACAAATCATTTGGTTAATTTAAAAGAGGGTAGGTTTTGAATATGGCAAATTATACACTTGAGGAAAAAGACAGCTTTAACGTTTTAGGTATTGGAACTGAACTGAAGAGCCATTATACAGACTTTGCCGGCATCAACAAAGAAAAGGCAGAATTTTGGTCAGCTGTCGCACAAGATGGTACACTTGACACTTTAAAAGACTTAGCCACAAATGATTATATTTTTGCCGTGAACGAAGCGGTGAATGGCAAGATGATGCATTATGCTGGCGTCATGACAGAGGAATCGTTACCAGAAGCAACGAGAATTATTCAATTCCCTAAGGGGGAATACATCGTTGTTAAAGGAGAAGCGAAGACGGCTGATGAGCTCGGTAATCAGCTTGCCGGCATAGCCTTTGGACAAGTCTTACCAGAAGCAAAGGATTTTGCCTATGTTGGTGGGCCAAATACAACCGTTGAGATGGGGCAACGAGATGGGCTAGTATTTGGTGAAATGTGGATACCTGTAGTTAGAAAATAAAGAGATGAGCGAATGCTCCTGGAGGAATGAAAATGTCCTATACCGTTGATTTTAAAAATGTGTCTACTATTGGTTTAGAATCTTCACCAGTAGCTGAAGCACTTGCTGGTTTGCGTGCGAATGAAGCACGTTACTTTATGAACAAATACAAGCATGAATTTACGGTTGTACCTGCTACCGAAAGCCAGGAGACCCTTGATTATGTGAACCGAATTTTGAAAGAAGAACGTGATATTGAGTTTGCGGCCAAACCTTTAGAAACGTCGCGTTTCCAAGTGGAGAACATTCAATTTGCATATGTCTTTTATGAAGATGGTCTTGGACTCAATGTCATGTATACGGTTGATGACCCTAAGAAGCGGGCCGTTGGTTTTAAGCTTTCCGAGGGGATGGAAGTACCTAAAGAGTTAGAAGAAAAGAAGTTCAAGTTTGCAAGGCAAAAGTCTAAATTAGCTGGAACAATTCGAGGCTCGTTTTTTGTAATTAAAAAAGAATATTAAAGATTATCAACTGACAATATGATTTAACAACATCTTCAGAGCTGCGATTTTTCGCAGCTCTTTTGTACATTCAACCATGCGATATCTATTCGAGTTGCCTGATTTTTCTGGTCGACCTCTTTTTTATATGGTCGTGAAGTACCATATTAATTGTCTTTTGGGTTACTTCATTACTACTTTCTTCCTGTTCCTTTAAACCTATTACTGTTATTATGTAAAAATAACAGAAGAGGCGAGGAACATAGGCATGGCTAAAAAATTAAATATCATTTTATCATTTCTATTAGTAATCATCATATCGTTCTGCTGCGGCGTATATTTCTCGGAAGACTTGGGTTACAATCGAAGTGCATCAACTACAGTCAAGGCAGAGCAAACTTTAGCTGGTGATGGTGATGATGCTGAGCAAATGAAAGGTACAGTAAATAAAGCATCCAACGAAAATGACGAAGAAGATGAAGCAATATCCGCGGATGATATTCAAAGTGGTGACGACCCGCCCTCTGACGAACCGGAAGTTACCCAAGTGAACGCTGAGAATCGTATCAGCGAACCTAGTGAATTCAAATTCGGCGTCAATTCCGTGAACGGTATCACTTTGAGTTGGTGGGTCACTAATTTGACAGACAAAACGATCAACTACTATACGGTGAAACTCAGCACTTTTAATCCTGTAGGAGATCCTTCGTATGACGAACATAGCGGTGACAGCTCCTTCAATATTCGTTATGTAGGACCGATCAATCCCGGGGAAGAATTCGGTGTGTTCAGTCGTTTCACCTATCAAGCTACTTTGGATTCAATTCGTATCGACGAGGTTGAACTGGAATATGCGGACGGTACCGTAGAAAGCATCATCTATAACCGTACGACTACGGACGATAGCGGACTCAATAGTAAATAATGAAGTACATAATATTCAAATAGTAGAAAAGTCGCGAAAATCGCGACTTTTTTTGTTTTAACGACATAAGTTCTTGTAAGTAGCTGAAAATATGAACTTATCTCTAATATTACTAGGGAAGGAGATGTAATAATATTCTTTTGGTTATTTTTCTTTGAAGCTAATTCAGAGGTCTACCATAATAGCCACTTTATCTTGTGCATGATTTTTTTGTGATATGTTCTATTGCTTTTTGTATATCATATGTCTAATGACACAAATGTGATCGATAAATATAAAAGTTGTAATCTGAGCTTACTGATTAAGTTAAACGCTTTATTAGTAGTAGGCAGCATTTTGGATAGAAATGCAGTACACAATCAACACTAACCGTGTGATGAAAAAACGTCTGCTATCAATTAAGGCAATATTGGTTTTGAAAAAAGTCTCGATAAGCAATATACTTAGCAATAGTTATTCTTCAATAGAGGAGAAATTTAAATGGAAGTCGATGATTCAAAACAAATTATATTACAAGTCGGCGCTGCCCTAAAAAAATTTAGAAAAGAAAAAAACATGAGCCTAGAAGAGTTAGCGGATTTGACTGATGTAAGTAAACTCACGCTTGGAAATATTGAGCGTGGCGAAACAAATCCAACAATAGGTATTATATGGAAAATTTCAAAAGGCGTATCTTTACCGTTTATGGCCTTGTTCAAATCCGAAGATCCTGTATGTCTATACCGAGCAGGTGAGGGGCTGCGGTTTACTAGTGATCAAAAGAATTGGGTTGTAGAACCAATCTTTAAAAACGCAAGTTATGAATTTGAAATGTATCGTGCTTATTTACAACCAAATAGCTCGTACCACCCTGAAGGTCATCATATGAATACAACTGAAATTGCGACAGTAATGACAGGTGCCGTTGAAATTCATGTTAATGGAGAGGTCTACTTATTGAATCAATATGATTCGATCAGTTTCCGTGCAGATAGTCCACATTCCTATACTAATCATACGGATAGCGAAGCTGTGCTCCATATTTCATTAAAATATGGAATGTAATATTCGAATAATTTGCTGATATATTCTTAAATACAACAAAGAAATCCATGTTACATGGGAATTTCTTGTTGTATTTTTTTTGATTTTTGAAAAGTAATAATTCAAGATATTACGACCTCAATACTTGGTATGGTATAAAGTACTTATTGTTAAATAAAATATATTATAATATACTATTTTTATTCGCGCGAAAATTGTATTCAATCGTCTGGAAACAAATAGACGATTGATCTTGGAAGGAGAAATTTGAATGCCAAATCAAATAGGAAAAAACCAGGAAAAACAAGCTGTTCCATCATCTACGTGGCTGATAATTCTAGGCATTATTGTTATTGCGGCTAATTTACGTGCTCCCTTAACCTCGGTCGGTCCTTTAGTTAGTTTCATTAGGGATGACGTTCATATTTCAAATACGTTAGCAGGCCTGATTACTACGGTGCCATTACTTGCTTTTGCTTTATTATCGCCTCTTGTTCCAAAATTAGGACGAAAATATGGAGTGGAACCCGTCATTGGTATTGCCCTTATATTTTTAACTGTTGGTATTGTATTACGTTCTTTATCTGGGGCAGCAAATCTGTATATTGGGACAGCGATACTTGGATTTGCAATTGCAGTGTGTAATGTATTATTGCCAAGTCTAATCAAACGGGATTTTCCAAATAAAATTGGCTCCATGACAGGTGTATATTCTATCTCAATGAATTTATGTGGAGCGATCGCTTCGGGAATCAGTGTACCACTAGCAGTTGGTGCAGGTTTAAAATGGCAAGGTGCATTGGGAATCTGGGGTATTCTAAGCTTTTTATCAATTCTCAGTTGGTTACCGCAACTAAGAAATCGATCAAAACAAGTATCCACCACTGGTAACAAACAACCAATCAACAATGATGTAAATGTTTGGCGTTCGTCCCTAGCTTGGCAAGTAACCTTATTTATGGGTCTACAATCCATGATATTCTATGTGCTGATTGCATGGTTACCTGAAATATTAAAACAGCAAGGAATTGATTCAAGTCAATCAGGATGGTATCTCTCGATTATGCAACTAGCGCTGCTTCCATTTACCTTTATTGTCCCCGTTATTGCAGGGCGCATGTCTAACCAACGGTCGTTAGTGGCCATCACCACCATTTTGCTTTTGACGGGAACACTCGGACTACTTTATGGAAGTTCCAAAATAATTCTGATATGGATCATAATACTCGGAATTGGTGGAGGCTTCGCCTTTGGTTTGTCCATGATGTTTTTCGGCTTGCGTACAGAAAATGCCCATCAGGCTGCTGAACTGTCTGGAATGGCTCAATCGATCGGATATCTCCTCGCAGCAATTGGTCCTGCGTTGATTGGATATCTGCATGATGCGACAAATAGTTGGACCCTGCCACTCCTCATATTACTTGGCGCTTCTGTATTACTATTTATATTTGGTATTGGTGCAGCAAGGAACCAATTTGTGGGTGCACCTAAAAAGTAACTATGGCTTACAAAAGAAAAGGATGATCTACGCACAAAGTGAGGTTTGACCACAAAATATACATTTTGCTCGCATGAACAACGCATAGGCTGAAGCTGCTCATCACATAATACTACTTGAGGAAACAGTGGTTTTCTCAAACCGTTCGGATAATTGCCGATTCTCACGACATGAGGAGGTGTAATGTGATGAACAAGCAGAATAATGCGAAACATAGCTCCAAGCAAGTAAAAAAGAAAAATGGTGTTCCAAATCTTAATGCGGAATTTGCGGCAGAAACAGGCGCTGCTGTAGTTGGTGCAGATGCAATAGCCTCTAAAGGAACATCCCAAAAGGCAGAGCAATAGACTGTTGAATTATGTTTGCTTTGATACAACAAGAGATCGGACCGCCCGTACAGACTGGTAAGAATCAAGAAAGAAGTACCGGAGAATATTAAATAGGACAACAATCCGGAACAAAGATATTTTGACAACAGAATGAGCATAAGACCACTGAGGTATGTGATGTGGTCTTTTTTTATTGATTAAATTAACTTATATTCATTCGGATTTTAAACAATGAAAAGCAATCCACTACTTTTTATTGCGTAGTAGACTGCCTTCATTTGTTTTGATTATTAGAGTTAGTCATTTACTTTCTGAATCTGAAAAGATACCCTCTTACAATTCTTCTTAATTTAAGAAGATGATTGTGAAGAAGATTGGATGGACGATTGAACTTGACTTATCATTGTTTGTGCTTGCGCTACTTCTGCTGATGCTTGCTTTAGAACTTCTTCGCACAGTAGTGGGTCTGCCGCCGATTGTTCAATTGCTTGACTAATGAGACTTTTAGCAAGTGTTGTTGATACTTCTGCCTTTTTCAACAGGTTTGGATCAATTTGTTGTGCCATTAGAACCTCCAAAATTAATAAATTTGTACTAAACAACTGTTATATCGTTTTCTAATACAGGAGATATTATGTACGGGGAATACTACTTAAAAGAGATGAAAATAATGGAAGACAGCATCAATCTTGATCGGTAGCATTCCACTAGCGGAAGTATAGTTGAAAAAGGAACTTGAATTTAAATCTCGGTTATCTAATGTAATCGGATAGCTGAAATTTAATAACAGACAGGAGTTAGATACGATGATAAAAGGTTTTGGAGGAATATTTTGGAGAACTAAAAATCTTGAAGTTATAAAAAAATGGTACAGTGAAGTGTTGAAGATTGAAATAGAAAATTGGAATGGGACTGTGATAAAACCCCAATTAGGAAATGAGATTATTTTTTCCTTCTTTACCGAGAATGACAGTTATTTTCCAACAGAACAACAAGTGATGTTAAATTTCCAAGTACATAATCTAAACGAGACTATTAAGCATCTTGAACATATTGGTGTACCTTTTGCAAAGGAAAAAGAGAATAGTGAATTTGGAAAGTTTATTTGGATTGAAGATCCTGATGGTCGACTGGTCGAGCTTTGGGAGAAATAACGAGTTGTAAATCATTTGCTATTGTACTAAGGGACACTATAGCTTAACAATCACCGGGACGAGTCTGCTGGCTAAGATCAGTAGCCTCGTCGAGCTAACGAGCAGGATAACGCAACAAATGTTTCCAATTTTCTTGTTGAAAATGTAAAATCCGTGTCAGAGATAAATCCATTGACAAAACATCTACTACGTGTTACTTTATAGCGGTAGTAAGTATCACTGGATACCAGTCATACAGAATAGCAAGGAGTGATTGTTCTGGAAAACCTAACTGAAATGCTCAAAGGCGTGCTCGAGGGTTGTGTCCTTGAAATTATAAGCCGCGAAGAAACCTACGGCTACGAAATCACGCGGCGGCTGAACGCCCTCGGTTTCACGGATGTTGTGGAGGGAACGGTGTACACCATTCTGATCCGACTTGAAAAAAACAAGTTGGTGGAGATCACCAAGAAGCCCTCCGACATGGGACCGCCGCGAAAGTTCTTCGCGATCAACGACGCGGGGCGCGAGGAGCTGCGGAAGTTCTGGGGAAAATGGGAGTTCGTATCATCAAAAATGAACGAGTTAAAGGAGAGAAAAGAATGAATTTTTGGGAAAAAATCACCGGCAACGACATGACTAAGGAAATGAAAAGGTTTGAATCGCGATCCAAAAAGTTGCCGGCTGATTATCAAGTCGCATGGGAAAAAATTAACTCTAATATTTGGATGTACTCGGATTTCACCGGTCGAAACCTCATGCCGATTCTTGACGGCGTGCTTGGCCTACTCGAAGAAACGGCGGCGGACGGCCAGAGTGTTCAAGAGGTTTTGGGTGACGATATCAAAGGCTTCTGTTCAGCGCTAGCCGGCGAAGAAGGGGCAAAGTCTTATCGCGACAAGTGGCGCGAGCAACTCAACAATAATATCGCTAAAAAATTAGGTAAATAGGAGGATAAAATGAGAATACAAGATATCATCCAAGGCAAAAAAGAATGGCGAGCACACGTGGCGCGTGTCAAAGCGCTCCCGCAAGATTATCAGATTGTTTATAAAGAGATTCAAAAATATCTCTTTAAGGTAGGCCCTGTTGAGCTAACCGAAGGGACGGGTTTGCTCTCGGGTATTATCGATCTATTTGAAGAGGGCGCGGCTTTGGGTAAAGGCGTGCTCGAAGTGACGGGCAGTGACGTAGCGGCTTTCAGCGACGATCTAATCAAAGATTCCAAAACTTATGCTGACCTCTATCAAGAATCTGTTAACCAAGAAGTTAACAAGGCCATGAAGAAGGTTACGAAGAAATCAAAAAAAGGGGAGGATCGGGATGAAAAAAGCAATTGAAGTGAAAGGTCTGCGAAAGTCTTTCAAGAACACGGAAGTCCTAAAGGGCGTCGATTTTGAAGTGAAGCGAGGTGAGATTTTCGCACTGCTTGGCTCTAATGGCGCGGGTAAGACGACGATTATCAGAATCCTCACCACGTTGCTCAAACAGGACGGAGGCACTGCTACCGTAAACGGGTTTGATGTCGCGTCAAAACCTGAGAATGTGCGGCAAGCGATCAGTCTGACCGGGCAATTCGCCGCCGTGGACGAGATATTGACTGGACGGGAAAATCTGATCATGATTGCCAAGCTGAGGCATCTGGATCATCCGCGTCAAGTTGCGGAAGATTTGCTGAAACGTTTCAGCTTAACTGACGCGGCCGACCGTAAGCCATCTACTTATTCGGGTGGTATGCGCCGTAGGCTCGACATAGCCTTGAGCCTTGTGGGAAAACCGCAGATCATTTTCCTCGACGAGCCAACCACCGGGCTTGACCCCGAGGCACGTATCGAGGTTTGGAAGATTGTAAGAGAGCTTGCCACCGGTGGCACGACGGTATTCTTGACCACGCAGCATTTAGAGGAAGCCGAGCAGCTTGCCGACCAAATTGCTATTCTGCACGAGGGCAGAATTATCACCAGCGGCACGCTCGCGGAACTGAAAAAGCTGTTTCCATCGGCAAAGGTGGAGTATGTTGAAAAACAGCCAACATTGGAGGAAATATTCCTCGCAATCATCGGTAAAAAGGAGGCCATGTAAATGGAGGCGGCAAAAAAACATTTTTTCAGCGACTTGAGCGTTATGCTTGGACGTTCCATGCGCCATATTTTCCGCAGTATGGACACCATCTTCACGGTCTGTATTACTCCGATTGCAATGATGCTGTTGTTCGTCTATGTATTTGGCGGCGCAATCAAAACCGGTACGGATAACTATGTGAACTACCTGTTACCTGGCATATTGCTTATGGCTATTGCCAGCGGGGTGGCCTATGTGGCTTACCGCCTGTTCTTGGATAAGCAACGGGGTATCATTGAGCGGTTCCACTCCATGCCGATTGCGCGTTCCACTGTGCTGTGGGGACACGTGCTGACCTCGGTGGTATCCAACGTCATTACTATTGTCGTCATCATTCTTGTAGCGCTTATTATGGGCTTTCGCTCTTCGGCAGGGGTACTGTCATGGCTTGCCGTAGCAGGTATACTCGTACTGTTTACGCTGGCTTTGACTTGGATCGCGGCCATTTCCGGACTGTCCGGAAAAACGATAGAAGGTGCAAGCGCCTTTTCCTATCCGTTAATCTTCCTGCCATTCATCAGTTCTGCCTTTGTACCGACCGAGACGATGCCGTCAGTCGTACGCGCCTTTGCCGAAAACCAGCCAGTGACGTCTATCGTAGAGACCATCCGTGCACTATTGTCAAATCAACCGGTTGGCAATGAAATCTGGGTCGCTTTAGCGTGGTGCTTAGGGATAATGATCGTCGCATATCTATTCGCGATGCGCGCATACAATCGGAATGCGGCTTAATGTTTGTATGAACTATAATTAAAGTTGTCAACAAAAATATCAAGTTTAGGGCCATCCAAATTGTCGAAGCGCTAGCTACACCAGATTTGCTCGTTGAAATCAAGGCTGTCGCAGTGAAGTGATGTTCTATTACGAGAGTTCAATCAAATAAGGAGCAGTTTGCCACAGCAGCTGCTCCTTGTTATCGTTAAGCTAACGGACAGTTATGCATTGTTGACCATATTTTATCATTTTCCACAAAATCGTATTATGAAGTTGGAGGTGTAGTTAAATAAGAAAACAGTTAGTTCCCTTCTTTACGCTTATTGCATTGTTACTTATTCCGGCTGTTATTGGATTAAACTATTATTATGGAGATAAAAACGATCCGTATGTCCACTACGTAAATAAAGATGAAAGAGCAATTACGAGGACCATTACTGACCCAGATGAACTTGCAAAATATGCGAAAGAAAACGGATTATCGACCATACCAACTAAAGTAGAAACGGAATATGACGGATCTAAATGACAATCTAACAGAGTTGATCATATGGGGTTGGAGCCTTATTCGTTCAACTACCATGAAAGAACGGGTCAACTTTCATGCTCTGTGGTGCATTGCAGAGGATGCATGGATGGCTAACGGGCAGATTAGTGCAATAAGAAAAAGGGGGGGGATTTTTTGTTAAAGATGTTACGATTTATTTTATCACCAGTTATTATTATAATTGCTGCTTATGGACTCATAACAAAGAATTCTGAGTTTCAATCACTTATGATATTACTTTTGGGTTTAATGATGTTGGTGATGGGGTTAGAGGAATTTCAAAAAGAGCGAAAAACATATGGTTGGCTTCTGGTTGTTGTCTTCCTGTTTTCAATATTTGTATCAGTACAGGGCTTTTTGTTGAACTAACGGGACACTTTACGTTTGTGAAATAAAGTGATTAAACCCTTCCATTTCAAGAGAACCTAGATCTAATAGGTTTATATAATTGGGAGGGTTTCGCTATGTACCTGAGTGAATTATGAAAGCTGTATGAAGTTGATAAACGGATTCAGGGATTCAGTCCGTACACATTAAAAGCCTACTCATTGCAATTGAAAATGCTGGTTGGCGAATTAGGTGATCTTGAGATTGAGGAAATCACTTTGCTAGAGCTTAAGGAATATTTAGCTAGACAATCCGGACGATTAAAGCCAAGCAGCTTAGGACATCGTATCAGATTTGTGCGCTCCCTTTTTCGCTTTGCGTATGAAGAAGGTTACCTTACGAAGAATCCCTCTCTTAAATTGAGGGAGCCAAAGATGGATAAACGCATTCCGAAGTTTCTTATAGAAGAGGATGTGATTCATCTTAAGATTTCCTGTCTATCACATCGAGAACGAGCTTTGTTGGAATTTTTATATAGTTCTGGCTGCCGTGTTGGAGAGGTACAGAAAATAAACATTGAAGATCTTAACTGGGAAAATTGTTCAGCGATTGTAAATGGCAAGGGATCCAAACAAAGAGAAGTTTACTTTACTACCGAATGCAAGGTGTGGTTAAAAAAAATACTTAAATTGTCGCGAAGATTCCTGTAAAGCACTATTTGTAACGGAAACACATCCTACCCGCCGAATGTCAATACCGACGATCAGATGGACGTTAAAGCGGATAGCAAATCGGGGAGAGATTTAAGCTAATGTGTACCCGCACCGTTTTCGTCATACCTATGCATGTCAGCTATTGGATAATGGAGCATCCTTAGAATTCATTCAAGGGATGCTAGGGCATGAAAAAGCATCGACCACTCAGATATATGCTCAGCTCCGTGGAGAGCGAAGACGCGAGCTATATCGACGGTTCTTTTAATGTCTTCAGGTCTAGGTAGCTAATTTGGATGGCTATCATGACTAAGCTAACGGGCAGGATAGCGTAGTGATTATCGACTTAAAGAGTAGTTATGTAAGGTTCGATAAAAATTGATTATACCTATTTATTACCAAATGGATTATAAAAAAATAGTATAATAATACTGTTAAGTTCGATGGCTGGCGATAGGGCTTTCATTCCGATTATCCTTTCTGCGTCTTTATAAGCACAGTACATGTTTTTCCTTATAGATATTATTTTTTCTCAATACAACATTGTGTTTACTTTATTCAATAGATTCTTTTTTGGAAATTCGAAATGTTATAACAAGAAATGAAAGAGGGAATTGCGTTGATTGAACATAGCAATCTTGAAGAATATCAAGATCCGGTAAATTACGATCTTGAATTTGACGGTGAAATGGACAAATATCAGTTCTATCTTGAGCTTGCTAGATCGAGTCCTGGGGAAGTGTTAGAACTTGCTTGTGGTACAGGCTTAACAACGATACCCCTGTCGAAAGCCGGCATAACGATGACCGGTGTAGATATCTCTTTAGCGATGCTCGCATATGCGCGGTTGAAGGCGGAAGGGTTGACTGTTACTTTTATGGAAGGCGATGCCCGTACCTTCGAATCGGACAAGCGATTTTCGATGATTTATTTGACTGGTAATGCATTTCAGGCATTCTTAAGTGATCAAGATCAAATCGATTTGCTCACGACCGTTCATAAACATTTACAACCCCATGGAATCTTTGCATTCGAGACCCGTAATCCGGAGGGAACGGATTTATCCGATCAAGAGGAGACAGAATGGGGATCATTTATTGATAAGGATGGGAATAACGTCAAGGTATCAGGCACACAATGTTACGATGCTAGCCAGCATATCATGCATTGGGTCACGATGCGTGATTGGGGGTATAAGCGAACGACTTCCCGAATTGCTTGTCGGTTCACGGATCAGGATACGCTGCATTCTTTATTAACCCGTCACGGCTTTCGCGTCGAACATCAATATGCTGACTGGGATAAAACACCGTTCTCTCCGTCATCTTCATCTATCATAAGCATTTGTAGGAAATGTTAGGAGAGACGTAATGCATTGCAATAGAAAAAATCCCCTCAGGTCGAGGGGATTTTTGGTGAACCTAAGTTTAGCATACTTCTCGCATTAATAATTCAATCGGTCCGCGGGACATTCGTTTTCTCCACCCATGCGAGAAGATAACGGCTAATATAAAAGATAGGAATCCGTACCCCATAGCTCTTGTCCTTTAACGATATAACCCAGTACCGTTTACGCCTTAAGCCTCTCGGGTTCATAGATACACAAACGTTATCGGAAATTCTTGTAAAGAATGACAAAAAAATTGTTGGAGAGGTGTTATGCAAAAGAAGATAATAGTTGGTTGAATCTATCACGCTCCTCCAAAAAAGGGCAATGGCCGCTGTATTGGAATGAAACTAATTGCGAATTTTTAATCAGCTTATTTGTTTCCTGAGCTTGGATAAACGGAACGACTTTATCATGAATTCCATGAATAATTAATGTGGGCACATCGATCTGTCCAAGATCGTTGTAAACATTCTCGTCTCTTAGCGTGACCATAATGGCGGAAGTCGACCAATTCGCAGCTTGTAAACCCATTAGAAAGAACCATTCAGATTTCGGTTCAGAAATGTACTGAAAGAAAAAAATCTCCGTTTGGTTTTGCAGCATTTTTGGACGGTCATTGTTTGTTTCTTCAATGATTTTATTCGTAAACTCTTTTGGAACGCTTGATGGAGACGCAGCGTCGATCAGGACGAGTTTAGATACCCCGTACCCTTTGTAACGAGCCATATAACGAATCGAGATCGCGCCTCCAGTAGAGTGTCCTGCCAGTGTTATGTTTTTTAGCTGTAACGCTTCGATGACCATACGAAGATCATCTGCTAATCTATCGAAACTGTAACCGTCGAATGGTTTATCCGAATTGCCGTATCCTCTCCAGTCCATTCCGATACAACGATATCCGAGCTTAGGAAGGAAATTGAACTGATATTCGAACTGGTTATGGTTTAGCGGCCATCCATGAATAAAAAGTATCGTTTTATTTCCCTTCGGATTGATGTCCTCTATAAATACTTTTACGCCCGGTTCCACAGTAACGAAGTATCCCAAGTGTATCGCCTCATTTTTTTTAAATGTACTTCCCCATTAAGATATTCGCCCTAGTCAAGGTGAATGCCTAATTTCGGCGTCAAATTGGGTTTAGATAGTGTAGAGATTTCTGAGGAATAACTTGAGTGAAACTTGGCTGCTAGCACCATCGGCAGTCCTTTTTTCAACTAACAGGCAGATTAACGTAGTAGAGTAAAAAGATTAGAGTATCTCGAAATGCCCTAATTTTGGTAAAATAGTGATAGCAAATCATCCGCGAGCATGTAGAAGTCTCGGATCTCTTAATCCTTATCAGGCATAGTGCCAGAGGCGTAATCGCCTATCGGAAAGAAGATTATTTGTTGATGATAAGAGATTATTTAGATAGAACGGATAAGTTTTCTATGACAAACCGCGAATTTGAAATGATGTTGAACCCCTATTTCGAAATAGAAAAGAAAGATGATTTAGGTGGAATGATAGAGTATTTCATGATTTGTAAAAAGTAAAATTTTAGGGATGAAGTGAACTTAATAACTGTCGATATTTGAGTTTCGAAGTATACTACATATTTACCTTATTCTGTTACAAGATTGAAGTAGCAATGTATATTTTCGCTTTCAAGTCGTAAAAAGGAGCTGGACTTATGTACAAAATATTTATTGTCGAGGATGATGCTAAAATCTCCAACCTGCTGCACTCGTACATGTCCAAATACGGATTCGAAGCGATGGAGGTAGTCGATTTCAATCATGTGCTGGAGGAGTTTCAGGAATATGGAGCGGATCTGGTGTTACTCGATATCAACCTACCTAAGTATGACGGCTTCTACTGGTGTCGACAAATCCGTACACATTCACATTGTCCCATCTTATTTGTATCTGCTCGGGAAAGTGAGATGGATCAGGTGATGGCGCTGGAGAACGGGGCGGATGACTATATTACCAAACCCTTCCATTATGAGGTCGTCATGGCCAAAATACGCAGCCATTTGCGCAGAGCTTACGGAGCTTACGCTTCAACCCAGGAAGAGAAGAGGCTGGAATCCGGCGAGCTAATCCTGTATCCCGAGCGTTACATCGTAAGCTACGCAGGACATGGAACCGAGCTGACTGTGAAAGAAAGCCAGTTGCTAGAGGCGCTTATTCTGAAGCAGGGAAGGGCAGTGAGCAGGGAGAAGCTGCTGGATCTGATGTGGGAAGATCATCATTTTATCGATGACAACACCTTAAATGTGTACATTACAAGGCTGCGCAAAAAGCTGAAGGAACTTGGCTCAGAGGATCGTGTAGAAACGGTTCGGGGAGTGGGCTACAAGCTTGCGGTAAGGCGGGAGGATTTGCAATGAAGCTGTTCTGGAAGGAGCATGTACCTCTGCTGCTGTTTTATTCGGTTCAAGTTTCATTAGTTCCTTTACTTTATTGGCTTGCCGGAGAGGGACGGCCTTTTTCGATCGTCTTATACGGCTTCCTACTAAGCACCGTTGTACTTGCATTATATTTGATTTACCACTACTATCAGCACCGGGAGCTGTATCGGCGCTTGGAAGAACCGCTTGCTGCGCAGGAGGAAATGCTCCAGCCTATGGATGAGGCGCCGATATCCGTTGCGGTTCATGAGCTGCTGCGCAGTTACGACCTGTATTTCAAGGCCCAGCTGCAACAGCAACAAAGGGGAAACGAACAGCATCTCGTTTTCATGAACCGTTGGGTGCATCAGATGAAAACGCCGATCTCCGTTATTCAACTGCTGTTGCAGGAGTTGGAGGAGTCGGCTGCCGACAGCATCCAGGAGGAGCTTGACCGGCTGAGCAAAGGACTGGAAATGGTTTTATACACCGCCAGACTCGACCGTTTCGAGCATGATTTCTCGGTAGAAGCCGTGGAGCTGCGTCAGATCGTCAATCAGGTTGTATCCAGCAACCGCAAGCTGTTTATCAGTAAGGGAATTACCCCATTGCTCCAAATCAGAGAGGGTTTGAAGGTGTATTCAGACGCGAAATGGCTGCGATTTTTGTTGGATCAAATTGTCGTTAATGCCTTGAACTACACCGTCGGGACTGGCAAAATGATTTCGATTTCAGCGGAAGAGCTGGGCAATTCGTGTAAACTGACCGTACAGGATCAAGGTATCGGGATTGTTAAAGAGGATTTAAACCGTGTGTTTCATCCTTACTACACAGGGGAACGTGGGAGACAATATTACGAATCTACCGGAATGGGCTTATATTTGGTTAAAGAGGTGTGCGGACGACTCGGACACGAGGTTACGCTGCAATCAAAGCTGGGAGCAGGTACGACCGTAACCCTGTTGTTTTAGCATCGTACATAGTTTTTTGCGACATATTTTATGAAAGAAATCCTGACAGGAACAATTAAGGGGTGAACCCCCTTTTATTAGGTTTAAGAAGATTACCCGACCGTCACATGGCAGGAAAAGAAGTGCAGGAAGCTTTGATTGTACCTGCACTTCTTTTCCTGTCTGATTAGTAGAACGAGAACGTAATGTATTTGAGCAGACCACCGAACATAAAGACGAACATAAACTTAACTGTGATGTAAGCTATAGTTAAGGTAAATCGATAGTTTCCACTCCGCTAATAAGGTACATTAATAGAGAAAAAAACCATGACCCGTATCTTTGAAAGGAATGAAAGCATGAGCATTTTGCAAGTGAAAGCTCTTAATAAAGTATATCCTGGAAAAGTCGTGACACATGCATTAACGGATATACATCTGACCATCGAGCAAGGAGAGTTTGTAGGTATCATGGGACCGTCAGGCAGCGGAAAAACAACACTACTTCATATGGTTTCCACGATTGATGAGCCCAGCTCCGGCGAGGTGCTAATTAACGGTAGCAATCCTTTTCAGTTAAGAACAAAGGAACTGGCATTATTTCGTCGTCGGCAGCTTGGCTTTGTATTCCAGGATTTTAATCTGATGGACACCCTTACTGTCGCAGAAAATATTGTTCTTCCGCTGACGCTGGACAACTATCGCCTGTCGGAGATGGAAGAGAGATTGGGACAAATTGCCGAGCGTTTGAACATTACATCGATATTAAACAAACGGACATATGAAATATCTGGTGGGCAGCGCCAGCGGACTGCCATAGCCAGGGCGGTGATCGCGACCCCATCGTTGCTGCTCGCAGACGAGCCCACAGGAGCGCTGGATTCAACCTCTTCGAAAGTTGTCATGGAATCGCTGGCCGACATCAATGAACAGCAGGGCACTACGCTGATGCTGGTCACTCATGACCCGTTCGCAGCCAGCTACTGTCATCGGATTGTGTTTATTAAGGATGGGCGTTTGGCTGCGGAAATTCACCGTGGGGAGAATCGTCAAACCTTTTTCCAGAAAATCATCGATACTCTGTCTTTCTGGGGAGGGAATATGAATGAATTTTCCTCAGTTCGCGTTTAATAATGTCAGAAGAAACGGCCGTGCTTACATGGCTTATCTATTAAGCAGCGCATTTATGGTGATGATTTTTTTTACGTTTGCCGTCTTCATTTATCATCCTGAGATTCGGCAGGCGCCGATGGGCGTAATGACATTAATCTGCATGCAGGTTGCCGCATACGTGGTGTTTATTTTTGCGATCTTTTTTGTGCTCTACTCGATCAGCGCTTTTTTGAAGTCCCGCAATAAAGAGTTTGGGATTTTAATGATGCTGGGCGCACAGGCAGGACAAATTAATGGCCTGATTTTTTTGGAAAATATGATCATCGGTACAGTTTCCATCGTCACTGGAATCGCAGGCGGGCTGCTATTGTCCAAGCTGTTTTTGTTGTTCAGTACAAAAATGATCGATATTAGCGAGCTGGACTTTTATTGGCCAGTGAAGGCAATTGTACTGACGGCGAGCTGCTTTGTTGCTTTATTTATGGCGATATCGCTATTTACGCTGCTATTTATTCGCAAAAACCGGGTGCTGGAGCTTTTGAAGGGAAACAGCAGGCCGAAGCGGGAGCCAAAAGCTTCGATTTGGCTTTCCATATTGGGCACGATTTTGCTGACTATTAGTTTTGTGGTCCTTGGCAAAGACACTCTATCTCCGAAAGTTCTGAGTATCGCCGCTTTGTCCGGCATTTCCGGCACCTATTTCTTTTACTCGCAGCTGTCAATTCTCATCATTCGTGTGCTCAAACGAAATCGAAAGCGTGTATGGCGCGGCACTAATTTGCTGTGGATTTCCGAGATCTGCTATAAGCTTAAGGATAATGCCAGAATGCTGTTTCTGGTGACGGTTGTTTCTTCGATCGCTTGCATAAGCGCAGGCTTTGTACTCGCCGTTGATCAAGACAACAAGCAGCAGTTTATGAACAATAAATTTGCTTTAAGCTATGACGTATATCAGCCAGAGCATATTGATGCGGAGCTGGCGACTATTGAGCAGTCTTTGCAGGAGACGGGCATCGCTTTTGAGCGGTATCGGATAGACACTATTCTCGCCGAGCTGCAGAATTATGCCCACGACCCAACAACTGGGAGCGATGTAGAGTTTGTTCGGGCAAGTCAGTTTAAAGAACTGGCAATTTTGTTGGAGTTACCGCCACTAGAGAATCTATCGAAGCAAACGGCTGTGGCAGTTTATCCAGGTTCAAAACGTTTACCAAGGCAACTATTAAAGTTTGAGGGAACCGAGTCCAGCATTACAATATTGCAGGAAATCAGCATACCCCAGATGGGCGGTGTTAGTAATGCAGGGGTTATGCTCATTGTTGAAGATGCTTTCTTTACCCAATTAACAGCAGCTGAATTCCCTACCAGACCAAAGTATCTCTATTATGTACCTTCCTGGACTAAGCCTCCCTCACAGCAAGACGAGCAATCACAGATCGGCACAGAACTGTACGCGTGGAATCAGAAGCAAATGGACAAGGCCCGGGGCAGCGTTCCAGGCTGTCCAAATTGTGCTAATTTTTTGACGGTTCGTTCCGACAAATACTGGAGCACGAAAAATACGACGTCAGTGTTCAGCTTTATCGGGATTTTTATCGCCTTGATCTTCTCGATTTCGACGGCAAGCTTTTTGTACTTCAAGCTTCATACTGAGCTATCCGCCGACAGCCGAACGTACCATGCACTTTCCAAGATCGGGTTAAGCAGCAGAGAAATGAGCGCGGCGGCTACGAAGCAAATTGCTTTTATCTTTTATATTCCGATTCCGATATCCACGATACAAACGCTTGTGGTTTTGAAACCTGTGCTGGGATATATGAAGGTCTCTTATGTCAATACGGCTACTCTTACCGTAGCGCTGGCTTTTCTGGTCGCCCAGACCGTCTACTTTATCATTGCGAGATCGCGTTATGTAACAGCTTTGCAGAAAATAATGGTATAAAGAGTTTAATGTACTTGAAAGAATAAAACTCAAAATTACTCATCATGCATGAAGGAGAATTCAACTTTTCCTGAAAACAAAAATGGATTGAGGAATTTCCTCAATCCATTTTTATTAACGAATCTTAAAATACGCTGCGTACTAGTCCTCCGTCAATCCGCAAGGCAGAACCATTAATGGCCGAGGAGAGAGGGCTACTTAAGAAGGTAACAAAATTGGCTATTTCTTCTGGCCGTATAAACCTTTGAATGATAGATGTTGGCCGATTCTCATACATAAATCGTTTCTCAGCTTCTTCTACTGTCAAGTTTTCATTAGGATAAAGCGTATTTAGCATCGACTCCACTCCTTCAGTATACGTGGAACCAGGCATAACAGTGTTGACCGTTACTTTCGTTCCATGAGCCAGTTCGGCTAAACTGCGGGAAACTGAGAGCTGCATCGTTTTGGTTGCACTATAATGAGCCATTTCTTGCGAAGGCATGATGGCCGCCTCGCTAGCAATAAAGATAACTCGTCCTTCATTAATCTGAATCATTCGGTTCAGGTAATGACGGGAGAGACGAACACCACTCATAATGTTCGTCTCGAAGAATCTAAACCAATCTTCATCCGGAATATCGAAAAATTCGGCTGGTTTGAATATACCGAGGTTATTAATCAAAATATCAATGTCAGGGAAATGTTCAATCACCTGTTGACATCCTTGCTCTGTTCCTAGATCCGCGACTGCAGCTTTGAGTTTAGCGCCAGCATGCTGGTCTTGAATCTCCTTGATCGTGCTCATCACTTTATCTTTGTGACGGCCATTAATAAGTACGTTAACACCTTCTGCCGCTAATGATGCGGCGATCGCTTTTCCGATTCCGGCTGTTGACCCCGTAACAAGCGCTGTTTTTCCTTTTAAATGAAGTTGCATGTGTGATCCTCCCAGAATTTAAATATGAGTAAGTAACTATAAGTTACTATTTCCAAGGTTTAATTATTTGATTATAAGATTCTTTTCAGAGAATCTAATTTCTAGTTCCGGCATCAAGCGTTCTAACTCCCCAGTACGTCTTGTTTTCTTCGTTAAATAACAGAGAATAACAACCTTCCACTTTCCAGCAATGACCTCTAAGGCTGCTTCTACAGGAATATTATATTTAATCATATTAAATTCCTCTCTTAGAATCATAAGTTGATTCAAGTTCTTTACACACGGATATCTTGTGGTGGGAAATGCGACAATCCATATACTCCTAGTTCATGATTGACCTCTTGGCGAGCAATCATTGGTGTTCCCATTTGATAATTTTCTAATGGAATATGGAGACTAAGTGTTAATTCGCCTTCATTGAAGCTTGTTTGATAAGTTTGATGATACTCAAACATGTGAATTTTACCTTCATTACTTTATAAGCAAGCCAAGTATTTAGATACCTGACTTTGTTGCTGATTTGTTATGCCTTTGATTCATGACTCCTTCTAAAGTTTAATTAATCTGAATTAATGATGTTAACTACCTTAACTACCATCAACTTCATGATCGCAATTATAATCCCATTAAATTGTTCTGATAAGTACGTACTTTTAAGGTATATAGGTACTTTTAGGTGCCTATTATTCTAGTAAATATAGAAATCTAGATGAATTAGGATGATTAAAAATAGAAGGGGGTGTTAGTAGACAAAAGGCACTTTGAAGTGCCTATAGTACAAAAAAGTACGTACTTTTGTTTTGGTTGGTTCTAGAACATAATATAGCTGTGCCGACAAGGTTAGACAAAATATTTAACATGTTTAATTTATTCGGGTAGAACACTTTAATTAGGAGGAGTTTTTAATGATAAACAATTTGCAGGATACAGTAACTCTACACAATGGTGTGAAAATGCCGGGATTTGGCCTCGGAGTATTTAAAGTAGAAGAGGGTCCGGAATTAGTTAATGCCGTTAAATTTGCTATCAAGCATGGTTACCGTAGTATCGATACAGCAGCGATTTACGGAAATGAAGAAGGGGTAGGGCAAGGTATCCGTGAAGGACTGCAAGCTGCAGGTATTTCACGAGAAGATTTATTTGTCACTTCAAAAGTATGGAATGCTGATTTAGGATATGAATCGACTATCGCAGCATATGAAACAAGCCTCAAGAAACTTGGGCTAGAGTATCTGGATCTTTATCTTATTCACTGGCCTGTTGAAGGAAAATACAAAGAAGCTTGGCGTGCACTTGAAACCCTTTATAAAGAAGGACGAGTTAAAGCGATCGGGGTAAGTAATTTCCAAATTCACCATCTTGAAGACTTAATGAAAGACGCAGAAATTAAACCGGTGATCATCCAGGTGGAATGTCACCCACGTTTAACTCAAAAAGAGCTTCAAGCATTTTGTAAAGAGCATGGCATCCAAATGGAAGCTTGGTCTCCATTAATGCAAGGTGAGTTATTAAATAACGAAGTTTTGAGCACAATTGCCGCGAAGTATAATAAATCTGTAGCCCAAGTAATTTTACGCTGGGATGTACAGCATGGCATGATTACGATTCCAAAATCAACCAAAGAACATCGTATTGTCGAAAATTCCTCTATCTTTAACTTTGCTCTAACAGAAGAAGATATGAAACAAATTGATGAATTGAATCAAAATCACCGTGTAGGTCCAGACCCTGATAATTTTGATTTTTAATATAGAGATAAGCAGTAACAGCCAAGCGCTTTATTAAAGAAGCCTTGGCTGTTTTTATAATTGGTATCTGGGCTAACAGAAAGGAGTAGGCGTTTATCGCTACTCCTTTTTTCGTATAATTCGGTTGTTTGCTGCATGTTATCGTTGCTTTTGGGAACCATGGGATATGGTTATATATTGTATATTAGAGTTGAAGTGGGCAGAACATATGGAAGTACTCAAAATCGGAATGATCATAGATTCTGCAAGGAGGAACGCTAAATGCAGCAACGTACAAAGACACCATCACAAAAAAATAGTAGCCATGATCATCATCACTCGTTGTTTGGTGCACATACCGAATTGATTTTTTCTATTATATCGGGGGTATTACTTGCAATTGGCTACATCTTAGGCTTAACTCTACAAAACCCTAAATATTTATCTTTAACCTTTTATATAGTAGCTTATTTCTTTGGTGGTTTCTTTACAGCTAAGGAAGCATGGGAGTCGCTAAGTAAAAAACATTTTGAAATCGACTTTTTGATGCTCTTGGCCGCCATTGGCGCCGGATTTCTCGGAGAGTGGGCGGAAGGTGCCTTGTTATTATTCCTTTTCAGTCTTGGACATGCCCTGGAGCACTATGCCATGAACAAAGCGCGTAAATCTATTGCTGCGCTCGCGGACGTAGCTCCCAAAATAGCGATTGTCAAAAGAGGAGATCATACAGAAGAAATACCGATTGAGGAATTATACATAGGGGACATCATCATTGTTAAGCCGAACAGCACAATTTCAGCAGACGGTATTGTAATCAGGGGAAACAGCAGTGTCAACCAAGCCCCGATTACAGGCGAGAGTGTCCCGGTAGACAAACGCCAGGTCAGCGATCCTTCTACTGACTATCATGATTTTTCTAAGATCCCTCCAGAACATAAGGTTTATTCCGGAACGATCAACGGTACCAGTGTTCTTGAAGTGAAGGTAATCAAAGAAGCTGATGATTCCACATTAGCCAGACTAATTAAACTCGTCAATGAATCAGAATCGCTAAAATCACCTACCCAACAATTTACCAATAGATTCGAGAAGATCTTCGTTCCCTGCGTGTTAGTTCTAGTGGTATTGCTGTTATTTGCCTTTCTTGTCCTGAACGAAACATTCTCAGACAGCTTCTATAGAGCTATGGCAGTTCTTGTTGCTGCAAGTCCTTGTGCCCTTGCGATTTCCACGCCTAGTGCAGTGCTTAGCGGAATTGCCAGAGCTGCCAAAGGTGGTGTTCTCATTAAAGGCGGCGGACCGCTTGAAGAACTCGGTGGACTCACTGCGCTTGCTTTTGATAAGACAGGAACGCTTACAGAGGGCAAACCAAAACTGACCGAAGTCATTCCTTATGGGAATACGGATTCCAAGGAGCTTCTCTTGGTTGCCGCAGCAGTCGAAAAGTTAAGTGATCATCCGTTAGCGGTCGCTGTCGTAAAAGGAGCGCAAGAACGCCTGGGTTCTGTGGAGACAGAAGGGGCGGGGCGGTTAGAGTCAGTGACAGGCCGGGGTGTTAAAGCAGAATGGAAGGGAGAAGAAGTGGTTATCGGTAACAGAGGTCTTTTTGAAGATGAATTGAGGGTACCACTTCCCGCAGAAATAGAAACTGATTTACAAAAGCTTGAGCAAGAGGGTAACACCGTGATGATCATTAGAAAAGGGAATGAGTTTTTGGGTCTAATTGGGCTGATGGATACCCCTAAAACTGATGCCAAAGAGGTCATTTCCAAGTTAAAGTCCATAGGAATGAAACAGATTATAATGATTACTGGCGATAATCAGCAAGTAGCCGATGCAGTGGCCAATAAGATCGGTTTGACCGATGCATGGGGCGGTCTACTTCCGGAGGATAAGGTAGAAGCCATTCAAAAGCTTAAGCAGCGTGAGCAAAAAGTAGCGATGATCGGTGATGGTGTGAATGATGCACCTGCCATGGCCAGAAGTACGGTAGGGATTGCGATGGGCGCCGCCGGTTCCGATGTAGCTTTGGAAACGGCAGACATTGCCCTGATGTCCGATCAATTACGAACCCTTCCCTTTGCGATTGGGCTTAGTCGTAAGAGCAAGATCATTATTAAGCAAAACTTATGGGTCAGCCTTGGGGTCACAGCCATCTTGATTCCTGCCACTATATTCGGTATTGCTGGGATTAGATCAGCAGTATTGATACATGAGGGATCCACCTTATTGGTTGTCTTTAATGCCCTGCGGTTACTTGCCTTTAAAACGGAATAACTTTTCTTGAATCCATTATTCCTACATATTATTGACAACAGCAAGAAACGAGGAATATACTATATATGAACAAGTGATCATATATAGTTTTACTCAAAAAGGTGGAATAATTATATGGAAACCAGTAATTCTGCGGTTAAACGAAAATTGGTATTGGAAGGTCTAGACTGTGCAAACTGTGCTATGAAAATCGAGGACGGTGTCCAGAAGATTGATGGGGTTTCGGCTTGCTCGGTGAATTTTGTCAACAAAACGTTGACCATGGAGATATCGTCAAACCGTTCGGATGACATTCTCGAGCAAACGAAGAAAAAAATTCGTACACTTGAGCCTGGTATAAAAGTAATGGAATACGGAGCGTCGGGATCGCAGACGGGAAGCCACAAGGGAGGATCTGCAAATCATAATCACTCCCATAACCATGATCACGGAGCTGAAGCGGATGATGATGGGCACGGACATTCCCATGATCATGGGGCGAACGGCGTTAAAATTATGGTAGCCCGTTTGATTGCAGGTCTTGTCGTCGGTGCAGCAGCGTTTGCACTACCCCTGAGCCAAGAACTAGAGCTGATCTTATTTATTATATCGTATCTGATCGTGGGCGGGGACATTGTTCTTAAAGCGCTGAAGAACATTGTAAGAGGTCAAGTGTTCGATGAATATTTCTTAATGTCGATCGCGACTGTTGGTGCATTTTTGATTGGCGAGTATCCAGAAGGCGTAGCTGTTATGCTCTTTTACCAAGTTGGTGAGCTGTTCCAGAGCATTGCCGTCAACCGTTCGCGGAAGTCGATCAGCGCGTTGATGGATATTCGACCGGACTTTGCTAATTTGAAAACAGGCGATGAGACAAAACGTGTGAGTCCTGAGGAAGTGCAGATTGGTGATTTGATTATCGTGCGGCCTGGTGAGAAGGTACCTCTTGACGGTAAAATAATCGAAGGAAATTCAGCAATGGATACCTCGGCGTTGACCGGTGAGTCCGTGCCGCGTGAAGTATCAAAGGGTGATGATGTACTCAGTGGATTCATCAACAAAAACGGGGTTCTGACAATCGAGGTCTCTAAGATATTTGGGGAGTCTACTGTTGCCAAAATTTTGGACCTAGTGGAGAACGCAAGCAGTAAAAAAGCACCTACGGAAAACTTTATTACGAAGTTTGCTCGTTACTATACACCGTTTGTCGTCATTGTAGCTGCATTGTTGGCTGTTCTGCCTCCGCTACTCTTCAGCGGTGCTACTTTCTCAGATTGGGTCTACCGGGCATTAGTGTTTCTGGTTATTTCTTGCCCTTGTGCCTTGGTCGTATCGATTCCACTCGGCTTCTTCGGTGGTATCGGTGCTTCCTCCAAGAACGGTGTCCTGATCAAGGGCAGCAATTACCTGGAAGCGTTGAATGACGTTAAGTACGTCGTATTTGATAAGACAGGAACGCTGACTAAAGGTGAATTTAAGGTAAATGGGATTTATCCGCAAAACGGATGGACCGAACAAGAATTGTTGCGTCAGGCAGCTTTTGCTGAAATGCATTCCACCCATCCGATTGCAGAGTCCATTCGGGAAGCTTATGGACAGGAAATGAATGAAGATCTGCTATCGAATTACAACGAAATATCAGGACATGGCATCCAGGTTATGTTCGAGGGTAGAGAAGTGCTGGCAGGGAATGCGAAGCTCATGAAGCAAGAAAATATTTACTTCGCTCCGCCAACTGAGCTGGGTACCATCGTGCATATTGCGATCGACAAACAGTATGCCGGATATTTGGTTATTGCTGACGAGGTGAAAGAAGACTCGGCACAGGCGATCCGTTCACTGAAAAATCTAGGCGTGAAGAAGATTGTCATGTTAACGGGCGACATCAAAGCAGTGGGTGAAGCGGTCGGTAGAAAATTAGGTGTAGACGAAGTTCGAACAGAACTATTGCCACAACATAAGGTTGAAGAGCTCGAGAAGATCGACCGTCAAAAATCGAGCAAAGAAAAGATCGTGTTCGTTGGTGACGGCATTAATGACACGCCGGTCTTGGCCAGAGCTGATATTGGTGTGGCCATGGGTGGCCTTGGATCCGATGCGGCAATTGAAGCTGCGGATATCGTCATTATGACCGACGAGCCTTCTAAGCTGGCTTCCGCGATCCATATTGCGAAGAGAACTCGGCGCATCGTATGGCAGAACATCCTGTTTGCACTGATCGTCAAAGCGATCTTCCTGCTGCTTGGAGCATTTGGAATTGCAACGATGTGGGAAGCGGTGTTCTCCGATGTAGGTGTCACCCTGCTCGCTGTACTGAATGCTATGCGTGTATTGAAGATTAAACCTAATGTAATATAAGTGAATTGTGGTTTAAACAATCGCTTGGAATGAACAAGGACTGTCCCAAACCGTTGATAACGGTGGGACAGTCCTTGTTTTTTTCATAAGATGTATGCTCCATTCAGCAGCCAAGAAGCGGTAAGATTCGCATCATCCGTGATTGGTGTGCTGGAGTGTTTGTAGAAAAATTTGTTCGATATGAGCGTCGTCGAGTGAGTAATAGACCGTTTTTCCAACCTTACGCCTTTTAACGATTCTAAGGTTGCGCAAATAGCGTAGCTGGTGCGAAATGGCCGATTGCCCCATTTCAAGAAGTACTGTCAGGTCGTGCACGCACAGCTCCCTTTTTAAAAGGGCGCTAATGATTTTGACGCGTGTCGGATCGCTGAAAGCCTTGAACCAATCAGCAAATTGAACCGCTGCATGATCATCGATGAGCTCTGCCTTGATCGCATCCAAATCTGCGGTCGTGCCCGGGCAGCTCGTATCGCATTCTTCCACCGTATTTATGGACTGTGTCATTGACTATCACCCTTCTATAACGCGTTTGTATCATTATATCAAAAAAGAAGGATTAAACGAAATTATTACAATTAAGAAATAATCAAATATTTTATAGGCGATAGATGTGAATGTAAATGTCGATCATGGCTTATGCCTATCCAGTAATATTGCATATATTATTATCATAGCAGCATTATTGATTTGAATAATATTGCAATAGTGGGATTAATTCCTTGTCAAAAGACATTATGGTATGATGAATTTGATGATAATAGGAGGAAGCAAAGGAGAGGTAAATATGTCAAAACCGACGGAATATTCGGAATCAGGGAGCCCAATCTATCGATATAGCGATAGAAATAATGAATGGCGGGCGCCAGTGCATGGGGAAGAACAATGGGTTGAGAAAATCGAAGGCCACGTTCGCCAGTATATTGGGGAAATCGATTCCGTTTTCCACGAAATCATTTCAGATGTCGTTCATATTGACGTCCATATTATCTCACCGACTCCCGAACGCAATTATTATACTTTATTTACAACAGGCATGAGCTTTTTACCTATGAATACGCCAGAAGAAGCAGAAGGCTACGAATATGCAGAATTGATGATTTGCTTACCGCCGGATTGGCGGATTTCGCAAGAAGATTTAGAAAATCCAGATTACTATTGGCCTATTCGATGGTTGAAAATGTTAGCCCGTTTTCCCCATGACTACAATACTTGGTTAGGTTGGGAGCATACAATGCCAAATGGAGATCCTGCCGAACCGCTATCGCAGCAAACCGAAATGAGTGGAATCATTTTGCTGCCCCCCCTTGAGGTGAACGAAGATTTTCT
Source organism: Paenibacillus segetis (assembly GCF_014639155.1). Classification (NCBI taxonomy): domain Bacteria; kingdom Bacillati; phylum Bacillota; class Bacilli; order Caryophanales; family Paenibacillaceae; genus Paenibacillus; species Paenibacillus segetis. Next base: position 1,925,808 of record NZ_BMFT01000001.1, on the reverse strand, counting down.
GTCGCTAGAGATGGATGATGGACGGACCGTTCATTTCTATTCTATTCTCCCTCTCTATTCGGAAGAAATGGACTTCAAATTGAAGCACGGCAGCGATCCTCTGTTAGATAAGTTCGAAGAATACGGCATTAACGAGATTATCGATCTAAAAAGGTGCAATACGTGCAAGGCTGACTAGAGAAATTGTGTGGAAGGTGGACTATGACTAAAATAATTAGTGAATTTATGATTTGGGCTAGGGAAAACGGTTGGGATGTAACCCAAAAATCAAGCTTTCAATTAAATTTAAATGGTAGCATTAAATCTAGATATATAGAAATTCCTAATGAATATTTAGATTTTTTAAGTGTGGTTAAACATTGTATTTCACCCAATGAGAAGACTTGGTTTATTTGTGAGGATGAGTTCAATAATAGCTCCGATATTGCATTTAAATGGAATGAATATGAATTACTCAGCTTAGAAGCGGCAATGGATGACGTAATTTGGAAATCGGAGATAACGACGTGGTGGGATAGTTATTTGCCAATAGTTATGTCAGTTCATGATGGATATTCCTTTTATGCGATAGATTTATCAAATGATAAAGGTGCTATTGTACGTGGTTATGAGCCTGAATTCGAAGAAGTTGAAAAAGTAGCAGATTCGCTAGATCAATTTTTGGAATTAATGATGTCGAATTCATTAGAGCTCCAGAGTTCCAGTGATAAATAAATGTAACACAAAGCACTTTGATGAAAGTTTATTTACTCTTGATCCAAAAGCTCAAGAAGTGCAGGAGGCAGATATGGTAGATAAAAGACACCTTGTGTATTTCAAAGAACTCTTGGAGGGGAATGCTGATATTTCTTTTAAGGCATATCTTTCAAAACATGAAGATTCTTTGCGTAAGCAATTTTCTCCGGCAAGATTTGCAAGACTAAAGTTCAAGTCAATAGAAGAAATCATCAAGATTCTTGACGAAGAAAAAGTATTTTACTCAATTAATGATCAGGCTATAAGAAACGAAAAATATTTGGCTAACTTTCATCCGGATGCATTGAATGAAAAAGGCAGGCTCAAGGAAGGATTCAAAGACTCCCTATTCAATGGACTTGTACATGATTTTAAAACCAAAGGCAAAGATGCAGTCTTAACCCTCCATCAATACATCGATTACCCTAACAGCATGAATCATAGAAAAAATATAGAAAAACTCGAAGATATCGAATATTTCGCAGAAATGGAATTATGCCTAGGAGATACTGAACTTGGCCTCTTTATACTGAAAATGCTAGCATCGATCGAGAGTCAGTTTTCCGAAGTGGATGATATTGTCTTGAGAGCAAAAGAAGCTATCATGAAGCACCAATCACCCTAAATAACTTCATAGAATTACTATTAGAACATGGAGGACTTTGCTGATGGATGTGCAAATCAATAGAGAGTCAAGCCGAGAAAAGATTCTGAATTTCGATATCAGAAGAACCCTTATTCTGAATGTATATATTAAAGAATGGTCTATGCCAGAATATAGAGTCATTATGACTAAACCGGAGATTGGCCTATATATTGAGATATATTATTTCCCATCAAATAGTGATAAAATTCCTGCAAGATTCGCAACCGTTGGCCTATCGAATTCCATTCGAAAAACAAGTAAACCTACTGAGACGGAATGGATGCTAGCTATAAAATCCGATTTGGGACAAGAAAGCATTGATCGCATATTCTCTTATTTCTGCGACCTGATTGCCCATAATATTGAAAATATACAATCTTCCGAAGTACCACGAGTAATGACGGAGAGTGCACTCGCACCAGAGAACTGGACTACAAAAGCCCTCTTGGTTGATGAATTAAGGGGAGAAAGTGAGGATTTAGAAGAAATAAAAATAGGTGAAGAAATCATTAGTGTCTTATGGGTTGTACCCATTACGAATAATGAAGCACATATAATTTTACATGAAGGCATAGATGCATTTGATGATTACATAGAAAACCTTCAGCATTCAATAATAGATCCCACACGTCCCTATTAATTACGGTTCAATAATATTAAGTTTGCCTTACGCAATTTGGTGATAGCAGGTTCAATAAGGCCGCTGCTAATATTTTTGGCATAGCAGGTCTCGCCATTGCGGCATTCACCCGCATTGGAGGAGCGAAGGATAAGATAATCGTTCGTGGAGGTGCTGCCGGATTTTATCCATTTCAACACCCTTCACAATGGGCAATGCTATTGACTGAGCTGCAATTACCATTAATAAATATGCCTGGCCAGTTAGCTGGTCTGCGGTTATGTCTCGACATACCAGAAATATAAATAAGGTTCATGTAGAATAATGAAATTTTAATGAAAGGAAAACAATGCATGAACAACAATATTTTCAAATTCATTCCTATTAGTCAACTCGCAGATAAGTTTCCGGAAGGTTCATGGTGGTCAAAATTTTACCAGGATTTTAGTGATGAGCAACTTGCCGCTTATTATGAAGGGGATTTGATTCTGCCTTCTCTTAATTTGGATTGGGAGGAGCCTTTTCCGGAACAAAAAGAGGTAATTATCATTTTTATTGAAGGAAATTTTGCTGTAGACAATCTCTATAATAAAGAGACAGATGGAGCCATAGGGCTTATGGTGACCGGTAATTTGAGTGCGAAAAATATGGCTGTAGGCGGGCAGGAAATATATGTTGCGGGCAATCTGATGATTGAGGAAATATTGTGTGGCTCCTATAATCATGGGGAAACGATTGTTAAAGGTGATCTTAGCGCTACGGTTTTAGTTCAGGATGACGAGTACAGAATCAACGTAGATGGGCAGAAATCGTTCCTCTGCATCGTAAATATGTGGGAGGGGGACGGAGTATTCCAAGAACTTCCGATAGGCATTCATGAGGTGCTGATTGATGAGGTTCTGGATATGGATGAGGAGGAAACAGAGTTTTCTTTTTGGACGCTGGTAAACGTTATTAGAGAAGGGCGTTCCGCATTAAAAGAAATAAATGGATCCAATGGATCCTTCACGAGAAAGGATGCTAGTCATTTATATTTTACCCATAATACGATTAATGAAGAAAATATATTGAAATTGACTCAATGCATTTTAATGCCGAATGACAAGAAGTCGTTTGATTTTCAGGAAGAAGACGTGTTTTTCAAAGTTCAACAGGAGCATATTGATGCTGATGGGGATGAGCGGGATCTCAGCGTTTATATGAACGATAACCGCCATCACTATTATATATGGGTGGAGCAAGATCATTCCGTCGGTTTGTTGAGGAGAACCGTGGATGAAGGGTCTGAGTGGGAGGACATTACAGAAGAGTCTCAGGAACAGCTAGAAGAGATTTGCGATTGCTGGCTTATGTTGTTGACCTGCGTTAATATGGCTGAGTATTATTTACGAAACATTGAGGTACAATATGTCCATGACATTTTGCAGCATCCTGTTATTCAAGAATTATCGTTGGATGAGGATGAGAATGAAGGGTTCTGGGACGGCTCAAAATGTTACAGCTTCCGCCAAGCGCATACGGATGAGGATGGAGACTATCTAAACGCTAGGATTGAAATTCTGACACCTGATGGAGCGTATTATTTCTATACACTCGACAATGAAACTTATGTTTCTCGGTATTATCAACCGCCAAATCAATATGGCAAACAGGATATGTCCTTGTTAGACCTGAGACGTTGGGAAGCCTCAGAGCAGTATTTTACAAGATTCAAACAATATCTGGCTCAAAAGATATGAACGAACTATATTTTATAGAATTTTGTTGCTCATCTATATCGCGTGACAAAGAAGGAGTTCGCTGATGCGGACTCCTTCTTTGTGCACGACCATTATGGTTTACAATCATGAAATGTACGGCAACAACGCCAAGATGAACTCATAAACGAAATAGATTGAAAATCCGATCAGTAGAACTCCTGCAATGACAGAGACGGCTCTAATCATTTTACGGCTCATGACCTTTCGTGTCACGGAAACGATAGATAGCAAGCCGAGATCATGGATAAGAATGCCGCTCAGCACACCAATCGCAGCACCTGCGAAATTCCATTTGTCAGAAGAAATGTACGACTCAGAAAGAACCGTTCCAAATACGGATACCCAGAAGACTAGATTACCAGGTGATACGGCCACCAGTAAGCCATTCCGATAAGTACTCCAGAATGATTTCTTTGTTTTTTCGTCTGCCGGTGTAATATCCTTGTCCGCGTTTTTAATAGAATCGTAACCTAGAAAAGCGAGAAATCCTGCGCCTACCATCCAAAGCGGAATCTGAATGAACGGAAGTGAGAGGAAGGAAGCAAATCCCAAAGACATCAAGACAATTAATGCAAAGTCGATCGTCATTCCGCCCAACCCAACAGCCCATCCATGGAGGAAACCATTTTTCAGACCTTGTTTGGTCATTTCGATAGTAATAGCTCCGACCGGTAGCGCAATGGCAAGACCGATCAGTAAGTACTTCAAATAAATATCCATGATATTTCCCTTCCAATATATGTACTTTTGAAAACACGTAACAACGATTTTAATATAATTCTTAAGCGAAGGCAAGACCGTCACATCTCGATCTGGCAGACAACTTCAATATCTTGGGACTTGATTTTTTATCAATATTGAATTATTATTGACCCATCAACCATTGACGGGTCAATGAATTGAAGGAGGTCTTTATCATCTCTACATGCCATACAAATGATCTGCTGTACTTGCTAATGCATTTGAACAAGCATATTGCGACCCGATTTGAACAATGTGCTGGAGTTAGTCCCAATCGACTCGAACTCCTTTGCAAACTAACAGGTGGCCAAATTAGCCAGTCGGAACTACAGAAAGCAGTGTCTATTGACCCAGCTGCGGTGACTCGTCATGTTCAGCAATTGGAAGCGGAAGGAATACTTCAGCGAACTAGGTGTGAGAGCGATAACCGGATTACATTAGTTCAGCTAACCGAAGAAGGCAAAAGTAAAGTAGCAATGTTTAAAACCGAGAAAGATCGATTTCTCGAGGAACTGCAGGTAAACCTCACGGAATCTGAACGACTTGGACTTATTCAAGCACTACAGAAGCTAAACAGCCAGATTCACCAAATGAAAGAAACAAGTAAGACCAATTCATAATAGAGATTAGGAGAGAAAAACATGACTGTAACTACCCTTAACAACAATTATAAAGAAATTATTACTTCTCGGCGCTCTGTACGCGTATACGATCCAGCGGTCAAAATTAGCCGTGAGGAAATGACGGAAATTTTGGAAGAAGCAACTTTAGCACCGTCATCGGTTAATCTTCAGCCTTGGAGATTTCTTGTCGTTGATAGCCCGGAAGGTAAATCGAAGCTTGAGGAGCTTGCACCAGGTAACAAAACACAAGTAACAACTTCCTCTGCAGTTATTGCTGTTTTCGCAGATATGAAAGCATTTGAAAATGCGGATGAAATTATGGGTACTGCTGTGGAAAAAGGGTATTTACCGCAAGAGATTAAAGATCAAATGATGGCTAACTACACGGATCTTTTTGGACGTATTCCAGCACAAGCTTTTCGCGAAATGATTCTTATTGACAGCGGTCTGGTATCCATGCAGCTTATGCTTTCTGCTCGCGCCCATGGATACGATACAAACCCAATTGGTGGATATGACAAATCTCGAATTGCGGATGCATTTGGTATGGAGAAGGAACGTTATGTTCCGGTTATGCTCATTTCTGTTGGTAAAGCTGCTAAAGAAGCACGCAGAACAACTCGTCTTCCTATTGACCGTATTGCTCAGTGGAAGTAAGGTTATGTCCATGATAATTATTCATGCATATTTGAAAGTAAACCCAGAAGTAGAAGCAGAGTTCCTCGAGTCTGTACAAGAACTTATTGAGTCATCCCGCGTGGAAGCAGGGAATGTGTCTTACAAGCTTCTGAAGGATACTGATCAGGATAACACATATCTTATGGTCGAACAGTGGAAAGACGAAGAAGCTGTAGGGGCTCACAATGCAAGCAGCCATTTTCAGGCGTTCGTAGCTAAAGCTCCAAGATACTTGACAGCTCCGTTACATGCTCAAGCTTTTATAGCTCAACCCATTAATAAATAATTAAAGATCGAAAAGTTTCATCTTCCGACTTGTCGGAGGGACAAAAACATATACACATAAGAAATTCGCGGAACAGTGATTCCGATATGTTAACAACGATGAACATGTTGATGAAATAAATCGGTTTGGAGCAGCACTTGATGCTGCTCTTTTTCATGTGTACTAGTTAAAACAAAGAACCTGTCCCCCTGTAGCTGTTGACGATTTTCTTCCAGTATTATACTTTTATATATGTGACACTTTAGACTAAGAACACTCGTTTTTCGACGAGGTGTTCTTTTTTTGTGGATTACAAGCGTTATCAAAAGATGTTGAAATTACGAGTTTCGTAAAAAAATTATTCAATTACTGAACCTTTTTCCCCGCAGGAGCGAATTAAGGGTTGTAACACGTTCAGGAGGGGCCCCTATGAATGATAAAGAATTACTTCCATGGCTTGAAAAAGCAACGCACGGCGACGAGTCTGCCTTTCAGCTTGTCTATGAGGCGACTCACCAAGACGTCTATCGGACGGTAGCTTTTCTCGTCTACAACAAACCAGACATTGAAGATATCGTGAATGAAGTTTACATGCACATGTGGCAGTCGTTTCTCATGTACGACCCGAATCGGTCATTCCGGTTCTGGTTGCACGGTATTACTGTCCGTTTAGTCCAAGATTGGAAAAGAAAGACCTGGCGACGAATCCGTCTTTTTGAACGAAACCGTCAAATGAATTGTGAACAGTTCAACTGGACGGATGATGTTGTCCTGCAGTCTGAAATGCAGCATGAACTGTTCAGCCTTGTCCGCCAATTGTCGTACAAACTACGTGTGGTCGTCATCCTGCGGTATTTTCACGACTATGCCCTGGAAGAAATCGCAGACTTGCTGCAAATTCCCGTTGGTACAGTGAAATCCAGGCATCATCTGGCACTGAAAGAACTCCGGAAACGTTTTGAAATGACGGGAGGGAACGCGTATGTCCATTGACAAGGAATTGCGTGAAGAGCTTAGTCAGGTAGCAGATTTGATGCATTGCCCACCCGAATTGTATGGTCGTGTAAAGCAGTCCTATCAACACTATGTGAATGAAAAGAGAGGTAGATCTCCCATGAAAAAGCGTTTACTCGCAGGTATTGCCGTAGTAGCGATCTTAATCCCGTCTGCCGTATTTGCTTCTTCCTATCTAGCCGATGATATATTCGGTTCCTCCGCAACCATAGAACAGCGCGGCGGTACACAGGAAGGTTATCAAGAGATTGAGGGAATGCTTCAAACAGCAAAAGGCAAGCTAACGGAAGACGAATACAAAGAGTTCATGACACAATTCAAGCAGTTGATACAATTAAAACTGAAGATCACCGATGAAAAAGGAGTCAAACATGAAGAGAATTTGACCATAGAGGAACAGCAGCAGTTTGAGCAGCTCACCTCCAAGCTAGCTCCTTACTTTGAGAAGATTAACGGAACTGCTAACCCGTAAAGAGAAATGAAGCAGGGACCCTTCCGATTTGGTTAGGGTCCCTGCTTCTCTTTTCTAGGGGGGTTGGGGTTGTTAAGTTTCCAATATCCATTGAAAAGGTGATTGAATGCAATCATGTTGGTCTAATGCAAGCTTCTTTGACAAGTGACATTATTCGTCCTACATGAAAAAACGTTTCTCTAGACCCACTCAAATTTCCTCTGCTAATATGGAACAATGCAAAGAGTGTTAAGGGGAGAATCTGGAGAATGGAACAACACCAACGTTATGAAAATTTAAAAATGGGTGAACGTGGAGCCATTGTAAGTATCGTGGCGTATATCTGTCTTTCTGCTCTAAAGCTGATTATAGGTAATATTTCGGGTTCGGAAGCCTTAAAGGCAGATGGTTTGAACAACGCGACAGATATTATTGCCTCCATTGCCGTTCTGATCGGTTTGAAATTAGCTCAAAGACCGCCTGATGAAGATCATCCATACGGACACTGGAAATCGGAAACAATAGCTTCATTAATAGCATCCTTTATTATGATGGCTGTAGGTATCCAGGTGCTGATAACTGCAATATTTTCTGTGTTTAAAGGCAGTAAGCAAGCACCGGATATGATTTCAGTGTGGACAGGCTTATTGTGCGCAGTGGTCATGTATTTTGTATACCGCTACAATAAGAATCTCGCCAGTAAAATCAAGAGTCAAGCTGTTATGGCAGCGGCCAAAGATAATTTTTCTGATGCCTTGGTCAGTATTGGAGCAGTAATCGGTATCATTGGATCTCAGTTTAACCTCCCATGGCTCGATCCACTAACAGCTATTTTAGTTGGCTTTATTATCTGCAAAACAGCATGGGATATCTTCCGGGAGGCTTCTCATCATTTATCCGACGGATTTGATGAAACGATCATAACCGCGTTTAAAGAGACAGTAGGGCAGGTTGAAGGTGTGGAGGAGGTTAAAGATTTGCGGGCTAGAAACTATGGCAGCAATGCTGTAGTTGACGTTGTCCTGTCGATAAAGGGAGACTTAGATTTCCAAGAAGCACATAACGTTGCTACGAATGTTGAGAATGAGTTAAAAAAGACTTCGGAAGTCATTGAAGTTCACGTGCATTATGAACCCTCAAAATTATAAAGAATGATCTTGCATACAATAATTACTACTCATAAGCGAAAGGAGGTTTCCATTTGCTATATCTCTTCGATGTTCATCCGAACCATCGCGATGTTCGAGAACTATGCAAAGATGACCCTATACTTGAAGAGTTGGTGCATCGAATCGGCCGAATCCAAATACCTCGCCAGTCGGATGGGTTTACCTACATAGTCAGAACGTTAGTTGGACAACAGCTTTCGATCAAAGCTGCAGCAACTATTTATCAGAGGTTGGAGCAGATATGTGGTACTATTACGCCTGATACCGTCTTGACTGCATCAGAAGAGAGCTTACGTTCGGCGGGTCTATCCAGGAATAAACTAAGCTATCTTCTGAACCTAGCGGAACAGACAAAACTAGGAGCGCTTAATTTTGAATTGTTAGCAAATATGAATGACGAAGAGGTCATTCGACAACTGACCTTGATAAAAGGAGTTGGCCGTTGGACAGCGGAGATGTTCCTTATTTTTTACTTTGGAAGAGCGAATATCCTGTCTTTCGGAGATCTTGGCCTCAAGCGTGCTTCAGAGTGGCTGTATGCGGAAGAAACAAGTGACGGTCCTTCAGTATTGCAACGGAAACAAGAAGTGTGGGGGCCACACTCTACGATCGCTTCCTTATATTTATGGGAAGCCATTAACATTGGCTTATTGCAATCCGGTCCGTTTCGTACGCCGTTGAGGGAAGTTTAAGAATATTATAGGGATCCTGAAAATGAGGTTTTGATAACTAAGCTGGGGTATTCCATCGAGTTGAACAGAAACGCAGTGCCAAGAAAGTAAAATAATTTAATTCAACTAAATGAATCGAGATAAGGCTGAATCTTATCCGTTATAATATTAGATAGGGGTCTTACGCAGAATTAAATACGATTTTACATACGAAAGGAAAGAATAATTTAATGAAGAATAAGTTGATTTTTCTGACTACAGATAGCCTGGGAGACGGGGATCGGGAGCTCGGAACGCAACTTTTAGAGACATTCTTTACCCTCTTAAAGCAGCGTGAACAGCTTCCAGCAGCCATCTTTTGTGTTAATCGAGGTGTGTTCGCTTTAACGGAGCAGTCTCTGACTTCATTACATTTGAAAGAGCTTATGGACAACAATGTCCCAGTGCTCGCCTGCGCTACCTGTGTTGATTATTATCATTTACGAGAGCAATTAACCGTTGGAGAAATCTCCAGTATGGGGCACTTTATGGAACTTGCTGAACAGTACGAAGTCTTAACGATTTCCTAGACCGAAATATTGATTGTCACAGGTTATAGAAATTCGTACATAAAGGAAGGTGTAAGGATTGCTAAGTGATAACAATCGAGATAAACTTGAACGAATTGTTCACGAATATCAGTTCGAACATGCAATGGAATATTTTAAAGAGTCTGTTCGTAAAGGCATTCGCTTATCCAAGAAAGAGATCGAAACATACAACGAAATAAACCCATCCCGTATAGGGGGAGATCCAGATCTACCTTTTAACGAGGAATGGCCGCTGAATTCTGATGGGATGCCTATGACGTTCTTGGCCCAGCTGCGCTTAAGTGATTTGATACCTCATGATGTAACAACACTGTTGCCTACAAAAGGTATGTTGTACTTTTTCGTAGGAGTGGATGAACCTGCCTATGGAATCGAGCACAAGGTGATCTATCTATCAGAAGACAAGCTTCAGGAAGCTAAACGTTACCCTTCGCCTGAAGTAACTTCTCTTGAGGATAAGTTTACCGGTTATCGTGTGAGTGCTAGACCAACGATGGAACTTCCCAATTATGGTTATGTAGATTACGAGATTGTGGAAGACGATGAACATGATTATGATCAATATGAAGATTTATGCTTCGAGTTGATCGGTAAGAACTCAAGTGATCTGGCAGTGATATTTGGCTATCCATCTACCCAACATGGGGATTGTGAATACGAAGCAGCACTTCATCTGTTGACAGGCCAACAGTATAACTATTCAATGGATTCAGCGTTAAGGCAAATCACAGATCATTTCAAAGGTGATTCTGATAGAGCGAAGCAGGAAGTGCAGGATATACTATTGTTGCTTGCGCTTGACTCCGATCAGGATGTGGGATTCTGCTGGTGGGACGCTGGAGAATTGCAGTTTTATATTCGAAAAGAAGATCTGCTCGCAGGCAACTTTGCAAACACCTATTGCTCCCTATATTCTAGCTAAGCCAATGATTGCACTACTTCATTTACACACTTAAAACAAATGAATTATTCCAAGCCACTGATCTATGATCGGTGGATATTTTTTATTTATTTATGTTTAAATTTTAGTTATAAGTAAGGAACATGAAAAATGAAAGAGCTCTAGAAATAATCGGGGCATAGAACTATTATCAAATGAAGTTCAACGACTCGTGAAGTTATCGAAATAAACTACATGTCCCGAAGCTACAGTTCTATTCATTCAAATGATTGACATTCATACTAAACATTCATATAATAAAGACACCGAAAACATATGAACAGTTGCTCATATGTTAATATAATAAGATTTGAAATTTTATGGAATACATCAAAGGAGAGGATCACAATGTCCGGTCATGATCATACACACAATCATGGACAAACTGCTAACAAAAAAGTTCTTCTAATCTCATTCATTATCATAACAGGTTATATGCTTGTTGAAGCATTTGGTGGATTTATTACGAATAGTCTGGCCCTGCTTTCGGATGCAGGACATATGTTGTCCGATTCTATTGCGCTTGGAGTAGCACTGCTAGCATTTATCTTCAGTGAAAAAGCGGTCAATATTGGGAAGACTTATGGATACCGTCGTTTTGAAATTTTAGCCGCAGCATTGAATGGCATCACTTTGATTGCGATTTCCCTGTATATTTTCTATGAGGCTATCGACCGATTCATCAATCCGCCAGAAGTCGCTACACTAGGGATGCTGATTATCAGCGTAATTGGTTTACTCGTTAACATCTTAGTCGCATGGATCATGATGCGCAAAAGCGATACCGAAAATAACTTGAATATGCGTGGTGCTTACCTTCATGTTCTCAGTGATATGCTGGGTTCCATCGGTGCCATTGCAGCGGCCCTGCTCATGATGTTCTTTGGTTGGGGCTGGGCTGACCCTCTTGCAAGCGTCCTTGTAGCAGCTTTGGTGTTACGTAGTGGATACTATGTCACCAAGTCAGCCTTAAACGTACTAATGGAAGGAACGCCAACAAATATGGACGTCAACGAACTTGTACAGACCATAAAACAAGTCGAAGGTGTTAAAGACGTACATGACGTACACGTGTGGTCGATCACAAGTAGCCTGAATGCCCTGACTGCCCACGTAGTCGTTGAAGGAACGCAAAGTGTATATGATACTGAATCACTCTTACAGAAGGTTGAACATAGGCTAGAACATAAAGGAATTCATCACGTTACTCTACAAATTGAGTCAGAAAAACACATACACGATTCTTCAGTGTTGTGTACATTCAAAGCTGATACGCCTGTTGCACATGCGCATCATCATTAAGAATTTTGCATTCGAAAAAACAGATTCTTAAACTAGCGAGGTTTGTTCCTGAAGAAGGGACGAACCTCTTTTTATTATTAAAGTGATTCATCAAAGTGATAGAGAGTCATCAGCTCGATAAAAGGTACAAGGCCGGCACTTTTGTCGTATACTCTATTGGAAATGGGTCTGAACTGGAAATCATTTTTTATATTGTGTTAATCTGTCTAATAGGAATGCTATTTAGAGAGAGGGATCTTACTTGAAAAGAAACGTATTATATATTGAAGATAATGAGAAAATAGGTAGCCTGCTAAAAGAAGAATTGGAACAGCGAGGATTTTCAGTTCAGTGGCTGCTCTCTGGTGAAGGAGCCGAAAAAGAAGTAAATCATCATGAAATCGTTATTTTGGATATCATGTTGCCCGGCTTAGACGGATTTACTGTGGGAAAACGATTAAAAAAGGTAGCTCCAGCGGTTCCTATTTTGCTGTTATCTGCTCGAACATCGATAGATGATAAGGTAGATGGTTTACAATTTGCAGATGACTATTTAACGAAACCATTCCATACGGATGAATTGGTTGCAAGATTAGAAGTATTAATCCGTCGAAGTGGTGGAACACATTCCGAACGCATTTCATTAGGACATCATATTGAAGTAGATCCACAAGTCCAAATGGTATTGGATAAACGCACAGGAGAAGAAATTATATTGACAGGGAAACAACATCAAATTTTAATGTATTTCTTACGCCACCCTAATCAAGTGTTACCAAAAGAACAAATTTATGAAGCAATTTGGGAAGAAGCTTACATAACGGGTGATAAAACAATAATGGTACATATCCATCGTCTGCGGCAAAAGTTGGAACGCGATCCAGATTGTCCAGAGATTATTGAAACGTTGAAGGGAATAGGCTATCGGGTGAAACTATGAAACAGACTAAATCATTATTTCGTAGGTATCTAAAAGGACATTTTCTGTTTATCTTTTTTCCTCCCATTGTGCTAATTCTCTTATCTGCATTCATTGGGTTTTCTAAAAATGGAGAACAATTGAATACGTTAAATCTATTTTACGTTACATTACTTTTGTTTGGTTTTATTATTGTCGCATTTGTTGTAATATCTTGGATTTTCTTCTTGAGACTTCGTAAAAGGCTCACGCGCTTACAGGAAGTCATGTCATTTTCAGCTAATCATAACTCATTTCCTAGACCAATATCTGTTCAAATTGATCGTATGGATGAAATAGACCAGTTAGGAAGTTCTTTTAATTGGATGATTCAGCAGCTTGAAGACAGTCGCAAGCGAGAATATGAAGAGGAATTGTTACGACATCGACTCATCGCGAATTTATCTCACGACTTACGAACGCCACTTACCATTTTGAGAGGACATGTCACCCGATTAAATAAAGAATCCATGAGTCTAGAAGGACAAAACTCATTAACAGAGATGAACCATACGATTACAAGAGTCGGAGATCTCATGGATGATTTACTTTCCTATACATTGCTTACATCAGGGAAACATCCTTTTCATCCCACTTCAACAGATATTGGACGTTTAGTAAGAGCATCTGTTGCAGCGTGGTATCCTGCATTTGAAGAACAAGAAATTCAGCTCGATGTTGATTTACCGACAGAGGAGACTTTTTATTGGGAAGCAGATCCTAAATGGATGACACGGGTTCTGGATAATCTATTTCAGAATATTCTTCGCCATGCAGCAGAAGGAAAATATGCAAACATTGTGGTTGATGTAGAAAAAGAACAGATCATTGTTGCAGACAAAGGTCCAGGTATGGATAACTCTTCCTATGAGCGTGGGGCGGGAGTTGGTTTATCGATTTCAAATTATATGTTGCAAAAAATGAGGCTGAAAGCTGACTTTACATCCAATGAAAATGGCACAAGAGTAGCTATTGGTAGAGATTAACCGAAAGTTAAACCAGATGTAAACAGCATGATAACTGAGATGTAACTTTGCTTCTTTATAATTAGAACCATAACAGAAAGGAAGTGTTATGGTTGTTTACCATTAATAACTTAGTCAAACGTCGCGGATCTCAAGAAATCTTATCAGGTATCAGTTTTACAGCTAGACCAGGTAGAGTAACTGGTTTTTTAGGTCCAAATGGGGCAGGAAAAAGTTCTACACTTCGCATCCTGCTTGGATTAGATCGCGCTACCTCAGGGAGTGCACTAATTAATGGAAAGCCATTCGCTGAATTACATAATCCTCTAGCAACAGTAGGTGCCGCACTTGATGGATTTGGAGCTCATCGTATGCGAACAGGACGGGCACACTTGCGTTGGATTGCTCGTGCCGCAGGATTGCCTCGCTCACGTGTCGAGGAAGTTCTAGAAATAGTAGGTCTTTCTAATGCAGCTGGGAAAAGAGTTGGGAAGTATTCTCTTGGTATGGGGAGAAGACTTGGCATGGCAGCTGCACTACTTGGTGATCCAACAATATTGGTTTTAGATGAACCCGTAAACGGGCTCGACCCAGAAGGAATTCGGTGGATTCGGACATTTTTACGTGAACGTGCTGAGTCTGGAAACACAGTGTTACTATCCAGTCATCTCATGGGAGAGCTTGCAGAGACGGTTGATGATGTGGTGATTATTAAGCATGGAACAATCGTTGCAGATGGAACATTGGAAGAAGTAATAGGTAACCATTCTACACTAGAGAAAGCCTTTTTTGCCCTGACATCTGAACATGCAGGTGGTGTTGTATGAGAGCATTCAACGCGGAGCTATCTAAATTGTTCTCCCTGCCAGGCATTTGGCTTGCCTTTCTTATTGGAGTATTTGCCCCAGCGGTCATTGCTGCCTTGGACAGTATAGCACAACAAGAGGAGATTATAGCTGGAGTTAGCACACGGCTATCGGAAGTTGGTTATATTGGACTCGCTCTTGGTGTGCAAGGTGTCATTATTCTTGGTGTGCTTGCTGTCAGCAGTGAGTATTTGACAGAGAGCAGTGAATCTGGTGGAGGGGGGCAGATTACAACAAGTTTAACTGTTATTCCATCAAGGCTTCATTTTTTACTGGCAAAAGCAGGCGCTGTGACTGTGATCAGCATACTGCTTTGTATTGTTGCAATTATGACAACTGTGTCTGCAACGCATCTTATTCTTGGTGAATATGCCCCTGCATTTGAATGGCCTAGGCTTATCGGTGTAGTTTGTTACTGGACATTCACTGCCCTTTTAGCATTTGGGATTACTGTTCTAACTAAGAATGGCATTATTCCGCTTGCTGTGCTCATCATAAACACATCTGTAGTATCATTCAGTTTCCTGCTCTCTAAAGTTACAAAGTTGGCGTTATACTTACCCGATAGGGCTGGCCTTGAAATGTTTATGTTTATGAGCGACAGATTTCTCACCCCGTTCAAAGGTGGTTTAGTCATGTTTGCCTGGTTAGTCGTTCTTTTTATTGTTGCAACTATTGTATTCCATAGGAGGGACGTTGCATCATGAGTGTCTCTCCTAGTAGGAAGATAACACAAATCCTTGGTGCTGAACTGGAAAAATTAGTTACATTACCATCGATATGGCTCACTCTAATTGGTATATTCATTCTTAATTTAGTTTTAGCTACAGCATTTACTTCTATTGGTCTACAAGGGGCAGCAGGAACACAAAGTATTCTGAATATAGGACTTGCTTCTATGGGATATCTTCAAGCAGGGTTCATTATTCTTGGAATCGTAGCTACTTGTTCGGAGTACGCTGGTGGACAGATTCGAACTACATTAACTACGATACCTTGGCGTGGGCTTCAATTATCCACGAAGCATTTGGCATTAGCGATTATAACCATTCCTGTGGCGTTTATTATTGTTGCATCAGGTGTACTATATACTTTCTTTATGATGAGAGACACAGCAGTAGGGTTTAAAACAGACACAATGATAATGATAAAAACATTAGTAGGTGCAACAGGCTATCTAACATTAACCACACTTCTCAGTGCAGCTATAGGTGCTTTATTAAGACGAACCACACCTGCTTTAGTGGTACTGCTTGGTTATTATTTCATTGTCAGTCCATTGTCGAGAGATTTTCTACCCAGTATTAAAAATTATTCTCCGGATATGGCAGGATATTATATGTATATGCCGCCTTCCTCTGATGAAATAAATGTTCTTACACCCATGCAAGGGACAAGTATTTTAATGTTATGGACACTGATCTTTATTACAGTAGCTATTGTAGTTTACCGTAAACGAGATGCCTAAGTTGGGGTTCATTATTTTGTCCGCTTAAGCCAGAAAACAATGATTATCAAAGAGGAGAATCAATATTTGTTGCTGGGCTATCACCTTTAAAGTTATTAGATGTATAATCAAAGTGAAAGCTCAGACAACATACGCCCCAGCCTAGGATAGGAGCTGCCTATGGCTGGGGCTATTTATTTACACTCGAGATTTTTATAAAAATGGGAAACAAATACCGCGAGATAGGCTAAGTAGATCTTAGATTTTCAAGAATGACAAAAAGAAAAAACGTTGAGCTAAAAGGTGGGGGAAAGGTGAAAAAAGGAAGAAGAAATCGAAAGTCCCTGGTATTTTTCAGTATATTGCTTATTCTTATAATTGCAGGATGTTCTACATCACAAGGGGCTCATCAAATCGAGAAAGAGAAGGAGCCGAATTTTGACCAAGGAAGTGGAATGATATTTTCTAGCCTTTCTGAACAAAAGATCGTGGATCTTGCTAAGCTCAGTAAAGTATGGGGAGTGGTGAAATATTACCATCCTAAGGTTGTATCTGGAGATAAAAATTGGGATTATGAGCTATTTCGGGTGATGCCTTCTATTTTAGAAGACCATTCGGATGTGAACTCCATTCTCTATGAGTGGGTTCATACGCTAGGTAATAAGAGCGTTTCCGGGGATCTTGAACAGCAATACCAGTTTTCCGAAGATTCTATACAGCTAAGTCCAACTACAGATTGGTCCAATGACGAGGAATATCTGGGAACAGATCTGAGTCTTGAATTATCAATGATATTAGAATCTAACATTGCGGAACGAAAACAGGCATTTGTTAGCTTTAATGATGAATCACCATTTCCAATTATACATAATGAAAACCCTTATAATAGAATGAAATTTGATGACACCGGCTACAGGTTGCTTGGCTTATTCCGCTATTGGAATATTATCGAATACTATTATCCTTATAAAGATGTTATCGGAGAGGATTGGGATCAAGTGCTTCTGGAGTTTATTCCTAAAATGATAGATGGGTCTGATTATGATTCCTATTTGATGACCTTAGCAGAATTAACAACTAGAGTACACGATTCTCATGTTAATTTGATGGGCAAAAATAGAGAGTCCATTATTGAATATTTTGGAACGTATCGGCTTCCCGTAAACTTTGTCGAAATTAACAATCAGATTGTTATAAGTACATTATTTAACGAATGTGGACTTGAGGTTGGAGATATTGTATTAAAAGTTGGCGACAATAGTATTGATGAATTATTAGAAGATAGAAGAAAATACATCTCACAATCTCGAGATGACACGTCAAGAGATTTCTTTAATGCATTATTCCGAACACATCAAAAGAATATGGACGTTACCGTAATTCGACAGGGAAAAACGATAAATATAAGTGCGACGAGTAACCTACAAGAGATTAATTACTTTGTTGATACGAAATCGCAAGCAATGGAGAACGGAGAAATCTTCTATATTAATGCTGGTCTATTGGAAGAAGGAGAGATTGATAACATCATGAAAAAATGGTGGGACACTAAAGGTCTAATTGTTGATCTTAGAAACTACCCATCCAGCGCACTGGACTATAAATTAGCCCAATATCTGATCCCTTCCGAAAAAGAGTTTGCCAAAGTGTCATTTCCTAATCGTGCAGTACCCGGTGAATATTATTTTGAGCCTCTTACCTCAGGGAAGCTTCAAGATACAGATGGCGAGGTTTATAAAGGGAAAGTCGTGATTTTAATCAATGAACATACTATTAGTAATGGTGAGTTTACAACGATGTTGCTGAGAAAAACAGAAAGTTCAATCGTTCTTGGGAGGCCAACTGCAGGAGCGGATGGTAATGTATTTAGAATTACTCTTCCAGGAAATATAATAACTAAAATAAGTGGAATCGGTGTTTTTGATCCAGAGAAAAAACCAACGCAAAGAATAGGAGTGCAGCCTGATATTCATCTTGATCCAACCATTGAAGGAATTATGGAAGGCAGAGACGAGTATGTTGAGAGAGCCGTTGAATTAATTAAAGATGGTTATTAAACTGTCTCTTAACGCATCTATATCGAACATAACAAGAAAATCACTTGAGATATGAAAGTGTTTTGGAAGAATATTAATAAAGATGTGCTTTAAGCATGTCTTTTTGCATAGGCGAATGTCATTTCATATGTAAAGAACACAGGTTTAGAGAACGTAACAAAATAGAATGAAAGAAGGCTCAAATAATTTTGAGCCCTCTTTCATATTTCTTAAAAGCACGGTTAAAAGCAAGTTCGATTTTTAATTGTCAAACTCAATAAGTATATTCCCAAGAATACGATCTATATGGAGATGGTGTGACATTAAGAGAAGAGTCCTTTTTAACAAATGTGATATAGGCTTCTCCTTTCTCTGAAGACGATGCCCATTTGTATTCCTCTCGAAGAGTACCTTTACCTGATAATACTCCAGGACCACCAAATATTTTGACTACTTCATCATAGGTCATGCCTTCTTTAATAGTAGCAGTACTTTCGACTGTAACATCTGGGTAGCTTAAAATGGGTAAATCCTTTCCCTTATATATCATCATATTTAGGTAATCGATTTGAATGGGCCCGGATATTATGACTTCATTGAAGCCATCACGGAAAGCTTCGGGGGCTCCGAACAAGTCAACACTAGGTTTTCTAGCAAAAAGATAATCAAGATCGATGGAGTTGAAATGATCCGCATCGAGAGCTAGGAATTTTTCATAATTGACAGTAGGTTTACCAAAATCTTTCACCTTACGTAATTCTTTATCATAAACCTCTTTTTCAAAATCAGATGGGATTAAGTTCACGCCTAAACTAGAAATATATATATCTTTGTTCTGATAATCAAAGCGGACATCTATACCAAGTAATTCACCTATAAATCTTAAGGGGACAACAGTTCTTCCATTAATAATCTGACTATTTACATCTGATTGAATATGTACTATATCTTCTTGGCTGTACTTATTCAAATAAGAGCTGGGAGTTTTAGTAGCCGTTTTTTGGCCAATGGGTAAGGTAACCGTGTAGTTTATATTTTCAATAGAGTAAACAATAGTAACTACTTTCTTTTTCGGATCCCATTTTACATCATGACCTAAATATTCAGATATAAATCGAAGTGGCACAAGGGTACGGCCATTTTTTATTATAGGTTTCTGATCCATTACTACTTCTTTAGTATTTACAAAGATTTTAATAGCAGCAGTAGCAGTAGCCGTATTATAAGCTGCAAAAAATAGAGTTGTCGTAATAAAAGCTATTAAAATATAATTTAATTTTTTATACATTTTTCCGTTCTCCTTCACAACAATATACTAGTCTAAAATGTGAGTTTATTAAAAATCATATCAATTTTTAGTTGATTAAACAAACTTAAGTACAATCCATCTGTTGAGGCATCGCAATGCAATAATCATGTAGAGGGCATCCCGAAGGGGATGGTGCTGATAGCAAAATGAGGATTAATCGCAACAAAAGGGACTTCGGAAGCGTCTATTCATCATGCATATAACAGCTACAGAGGTGGAACAGATGAATTTGAAAATGATGACGATATTCGGTGCCGTAATCGGTTCAATGCTCGTTTGGGCAGGAAGTGCGGCTGCGGAAGAACGGTTTACTGATCTGCAGCATGCGAAGTGGGCAGAAGACAGCATTAACTATATGGCTAAAAGGGGAACAGTTGCCGGATATGGCAATGGGAAGTTTATGCCCGAGAGGCATGTAACAAGAGCGCAAGCCGTAACTTTCATGGTTCGGGAGCTCTATCCTCAACAGTTGCAAGTTGCAACGAAAGGAACAAATTATTCAGATGTTCCAACAACACATCCTTTTTATCGTGAAATCGCTATTGCGGAAAAAAACGGGCTGGCCAGCGGATTTCCTGACGGCACCTTTCATCCAGATACAGCGATGAGCCGAGCAGAGACGGCTGCCTTCCTTACACGCGCATATTCACTTGTAACAGGGAAGCAACCAGCAAGTTTGAAGGATACGGAGAATCATTGGGCAGCAGCACCAATTCTCATTATGAACTCTAACGGATTGATCGGTGGATATACGGATGGCACCTATCGGCCGGATCGACCTGTCACTCGGGCGGAGTTTGCCGTGTTTATGACCCGGGTGATTCGATTTGAACGTGAAGCAGCTATTCAGGATCACGATTGGGATAAGCTGATATCTTATATGACCGTCAGTGAGCAAGTCGGCCAAATGCTCATGCCTGATATTAGGCAATGGAATGGTCAAGTGACAACTACCGTCAATGAAGGAATTAAACGCAGCATCCACGATCAGGACTTGGGCGGACTAATTCTGTTTGACAAAAATATTGTAGACGTACGGCAGGTTACAACACTCACACATCATCTGCAAATGGAAGCAGGTGACATTCCGCTGTTTCTCGGCATCGACCAAGAAGGAGGCGTTGTTAAGCGAATCCCCGGCGGGACGAATCTGCCAGGTCAAATGGCGCTTGGCGCAACCGGTGACGCGGCACTGGCCGAAGCGGCAGGAAGGCTGACAGGGGAAGAGCTGAAGGCGCTCGGGCTGCAGGTCAATTTTGCCCCGGTGCTCGACATTAACAGTAATCCAGACAACCCGATCATCGGGATGCGTTCGTTTAGCTCGGATGCGGACTTGGTATCACGGCTTGGGATCGCAACAATAAAAGGGCTGCGTCAATCTGGAGTCATTGCGGCAGTTAAACATTTTCCGGGGCATGGTGACACGACTGTAGACTCCCATCTGGGAATGCCGGTGTTGACACATAACCGCGAACGACTCGATGCGGTCGAACTGAAACCGTTTCGCGCCTCGATCGAGAACGGGGTGGAGATGATCATGACCGCCCATATTGCTTTCCCCGCAGTAGATAACGAGCACATTATTTCGCTTAAGGACGGAAGCAGCGTGCCGATCCCTGCCACGTTATCTAAAAAGGTGCTGACAGGACTGCTTCGTGGAGAGCTTGGTTATAAAGGCGTTATCATTTCTGATGCCTTCACCATGAATGCGATAGCGGAGCATTTTGGGGAGAATACAGCAGTGGAACGTGCGGTCTCCGCAGGTGTCGATATCATCCTTATGCCGCAAGATCCAGCAGCTGCACATCAAACACTGGTTAACGCGGTGAATAGCGGGACGATCCCGAAAGAAACCATCCATAATTCGGTGAAACGAATATTAGAGCTTAAATCAAAATATGGTTTGTTTGACCGCGGCGAAAGCCTTACGCATAAGTTGAGCGCACTTAACGATATCATCGGATCCGAGGTGCATCGCACAGTGGAGCGGAAAATTGCTGAACGAGCGGTCACATTATTGGCCAGCCGCGACGGTGCGCTTCCGGATCAAATCCATCAAGGAGACCGGGTTGTTATTGTCGCAGCTGAGCAGGAACAGGCCAAGCAGCTTGAGAGACAGCTGCTGCAAGCCGCCAGCAACCTATCGCTTAAGACGGAGATTTCTGTTATCGGTCAAGGAAACAAGGCGGAAGCGCTTAAAGCTATTGAAAAGGCGGATTACGTCATCCTGGCCACTTACCAGTTCCGTAACGTAGCCAGTCAGTTTGGATGGACCGATGTTCAAACGTTGATCCAAGAGATGAACGAGCGTAATAAGCGATACGCGCTTTTATCTCTTGGTAACCCGTATGAGACGATCTTTTTGCAGAACGTACGCTCAGGACTTGCAGTTTACGGAAAACAGGAGCCCAATACAACCGCCGGGATCAAAGTGCTGCTCGGCCAATTGGAAGCCGGGGGCGTACTGCCAGTGACAATGGATCAAAGTAGGGTAAGTGATAATTAATTTCTCCCAGTTGGGAGATAAGAAGCAGGATTAGTATGATGACGAAAGCAGAGTCAAAGATGAAACGAAAATAATGGGAAATGGAAACAGCATATCTCTTGAGAGAGACATGCTGTTTTTAGCTTTTCAGCGAATCGGTGAACCGTATCACAAGTTGTGGTAAAGTAGAAAGTTGAGTTGAGAGTAGACTATTCGTAAAGCTAATAATTTAGTGCGATCCTAATAAAAGATGAGGTATATGTGATGCCAAAAAACGATAATATGCTGGCAATCCTATGGATGCTGAATTCGGGAGTTAAAATGACCGCAAAACAAATATCCGAAAAGTTAGAAATAAATATAAGGACAGTCTATCGGTATATTGATGCGCTAGGTGCCAGTGGAGTGCCTATAATATCCGACACTGGTCATAATGGCGGGTATAGCTTGCTGAATAATTTTATCAGAGCACCTCTGCTATTTGATATTGAAGAAAAAAAAGCACTTCTTCATGCTGCTGTTTTTGCAAAAGAAGCCGGATACCCTTTGAGTGAGGCATTAGGTAATGCGACATCCAAATTGAAAATGTATTCGAATCAGGAACAGGAAAGTGTTCTCAGCCGTCATTTAGCCGGATTTGAAGTTATAAACCGTATGGGAGACCCTTCTATGCAGCCAATATTGGCGGAATTGGAGCAAGCTGTAGCAAACGAATTCTCTGTAGAAATTGATTATCGCACACGTCGTGATGATCAACCCAAGACTAGGGTGATAGATCCCTATGGAATGGTTTACTGGAACAATAAATGGTATATTGTTGCATTTTGCCACCTGAGAAATGAGATCCGCAGCTTTCGGGTAGGACGGATTTTACAAATCAAGCGTACTCAAAACATATTTAAGCGTTCCGAAGCTTTTTTGGCTCGGGAATTTTTTGTGCGAAATCTATTACCTGATTTAGTCGGCAAGGACGGGTTAATTGCTGTAATTATCGAAGGTAGGTCAGAGGCGTTGGATGACTTATGCCTGCATTGGTTTTTGGGGCATCATCTGAAAGAGCGTACACCAAATCAAGCAATCTTTTTACTTGAGGAAAAATCAATTCTTACCTATGTTCCTAATTTTCTCTTATCCTACGGGAAATCCATTCAAGTAATCGAACCACAGAGTTTGAAGGAAAAACTTGTTGATGTTGTGTCGGAGTTAATGGAATATTATCAACTTTAATAGCTTCACTGACAGCGGATGTCAGTGAAGTCATTTTATAATGATGATAATCATTGATTACCGATGGATGGATGGATGGATGGTTGGTATCACTTGATGAATTGTTAAATAAGGAGAACTTGCAAATGAATAATACGGTATATCTCTATGTGTTTGACACAATGGCAGACTGGGAAATAGGTTACTTAACTGCCGAACTGAACTCGGGAAGATATTATAAAAAGGGACTGGCCCCATCAAAAATAGTTACCGTGGGAATTGATAAGACTCCAGTAACTACAATGGGCGGACTTACAATACTGCCTGACATCAAATTGGATGAGTGCAGCATTGAAAAATCAGATCTATTGATTTTACCAGGTGGAAATACGTGGACAGAAACCATTCACCACCCCCTCTTAACAATCGCTGAGAGGTGTTTAAGGGAAGGTATATGGGTTGCAGCGATTTGTGGTGCTACAATGGGACTTGCCCAGACAGGATTGCTGAATTCACGTGGGCATACAAGCAATGATCTGGAATACCTTAAAATGATCTGTCCCACTTATACAGGAGAAAAGTATTACAAAATGGAGTCTGCTGTAACTGATGGAAAACTGATCACAGCATCTGGAATAGCTCCATTGGAATTTTCTGTACATATCTTGAAAGCTTTGGATGTGTTTTCTCCAAAAACATTAGACGCCTGGTATAGCCTTAATAAGACTAATGATCCTAAATATTACTATGAGTTGATGAATTCAATACAATGAAGGTATCAGCATCTTTACATCTATTACACCATTTATAACAGAGAAGAATCCTTCTGAAGCAATGGAGTTCTATAAAACTGTTTTCTTAGATTTTGGAAATGGTTTTTTACAGCTGGGAGCAGCGAATCCGACTTATAAATTGACCTTGCCGCCAGATGAAGACAATGTGTGTTATTCTTTATGAATTTATGTAATTAATGTTGACCAGGTATTTGAAAATGCTAGCAAGAGGAGCAAAAGTAAAGGAACCGGTTGCAAACTTTGTTTCAGGTGATCGATTCGGAAGTATATTGGATCCTTTTGGAGTAAGATGGTCTATTATGACTAGGATTAAGGATTTGTCAGAAGAAAGTAGTCGCAGGGTAGCTGAATAGGCCAGAAGCTTTAGTGAAGAATAAATGCAATAACTTTATTAAATAGTTGGCGAAAATAGAAACTTCAAATTTTGAGGTTGAAAGCTTACTGTTGACCAATACCAATGTAAAGGAGGATTACTATGACCAAAGAATTATGGCTCAATTTGCCAGTCAAAGACCTGAGCAAGTCAAAAGAATTTTTCAGCAAAATCGGTTTCTCGCTTCATCCGCGTCATATGAACAGCAGTGAGATGGCCGGCTTAGTCATAGGCGATAAAAAGGTGATGGTGATGCTTTTTCCAGAGTCCGCTTTCAAAGGTTTTGCGGGAAATGAGATTGTCGATACAACGAAGGGAACCGAGGTGTTGTTTTCCATTGATGCGGCAAGCCCGGAAGAAGTAGATGAAATGGTACGCAAGGCTGTTAACGCGGGTGGTACTGTATATGGAGAGCCCGGATACAAGGACGGGTGGATGTACGGTTCCGGATTCGCCGATTTGGACGGCCATCGATGGAATGTGTTGTATATGGATATGGACAAGATGCCACATGAGTAACAATGTAACTTATTAGGTTAACCATGAGTTTCAATAACTGTGAACGAGTCTGGCTGTCCCGATTGCAGGGAATGGGCAGTGCGCAATATTCGTTATGGAGGAAGCGGAAGACCTGTCGGCGATCCGGACGATGTTCGAAGAAAACGCCGAGTAATATCGCGTCTATAACGAAGGGCTCGAGGAATCCGAGTTGGACAAGATGATGTTATAATATATCTTCCGTAGTCATGGTTACAAAATAGCCATCGATATAACAAAAGAGAAGAGCGAGGTTTCGCTAAGTTTTCCACGAGCGCTCGCTCTTTTTGCTACGCTGTTATCCAATTGAACAGTTTGCAGGCACAATTTGGGCAAACGTGAAGCCGGAAGAGCTGGAATGGTGATTTCTCATTCTTTTTTAGTTTTTTAGGCATATCAAGCACACACCATGTTCATATTTCGCATGGAGTGCGCCGACCAAGGTATATTTGTCTTTGAGGGGAGGGGATGGGTTGGATCGACTTGACCATCATCGTGTTCTCATGCTTATGGGGGCGCCTTTTTATTCTCTGTCGGATATTTAGAACCTTCGTCGAATGAGTGGAAGTCAGAAGGAATCTAAGGGGTGTATTTCGAATATGAAACGGAACAGTACTACGCTGAAAAGGTGGTTGTATTATGCAGACGTCAATTATTCGAACTGTGGAGGAATTATCCAACATCGAACATCAATGGCGGGAATTCATGCGTCATATAGAGAATCCTGAAATCTTCGCATCGTGGGAGTGGGTGGAATCGTATATTCATCACTTGATGGACCCTTCGAAAGAACTATTTATTATCGTCGTTACCGATCAAGATACATGCGTAGCCATAGCTCCTTTGTGTATAGTGAGCCAAAAAATCATATGGCGCAGAATAAGTACACTACAGTTTATTGTTGCCGATGTAGGAGATGTAAATCTTATTTACATCCATAAAGACTGTCATGGCGTGAAGGTACTCAACCAAATCATCCAAGTACTCCTGCAGCATCAAGATGAATGGGATTGGATCGACCTGTATAATTTACAATCCAGTAATCCGCAAACAGAGCTGGTTAAGCATTTCTTCGGTGAACAATTTGATCTGTTCGAAAGAAAATTATCTGTTCTCCCATATATCGATTTAATGCAATATAACGATATGAAAGCCGATAAGAGCAGGATTAAAGCAATTGAACGCAAAGAGCGGAAATTATTACGGGATCATCATGATGTAACAATTAAAATCTTTGAGCCCTTTGATCTGCAAAAATGGAGCAACTTTATCGAATTACATAAACAACGTTGGCAGGATAGTTTGTTTAACCAACCTAATAACCAAGCTTTCTTTGAAGAAGTCTTGTTGCAACTCCACAACCAAGAACGCACACACCTCTCATATATTGAAATAAATGGCCATGTTGCTGCAGCTTGGCACACTATGATCTATGCAGACAAAGCATATATGTACATGATCGCATCACCTAAGCATTACGCGGAATATGGAGTTGGGTTGGTATTGACTAATCGAGTGATTCGTCATCTCATGAATACCAGTAGCTGCTTACAAGAAATCGATTTTCTAAGCGGTCAGCAGGATTACAAATTTTACTGGGCAGATCGCGTAAAAATCAACTATCATATCCGGTTCATTAACCGAGCACGTAGAACCAAGCTGCTTCGAGCCTATTCCTTCATTCAATTCAATAAGCAGCGATTGATATCGCTCCTGACACAACGTTAACTCGCAAAACCAAATCCCCCTCCGGTTGGGTGGGGGATTGATTAAAGACTTGTTTATTTTTAAATAAACAAAATGGTCTTGAACTGTACAATGTGTACAAAGACAAAGGTGGTACTCTACATTGTGGAGGTACTTTCGCTAAATGAACCTTGCATCTTCAATACAGTGATTTTACAAACACAGGCAAATAACTCAGGACAGACGGGGTCGGTGCAACATTCAGTACGCGAATTTTGTATGTATTAAACTAGTTTGTAAATTACTATTACAAAATATAAACTCTTAGAATGAATGCTCTAAGTTTTTATTTGAATTTAATAGCCATGGTTTCATACATAATAACGCTTAAAGTACGACGAGTTACAGTGAAGGCAAGTGTATTTTGTATCACTTGGCCATGAGGTCAATTTGAAAAGGTATTCATGTGAAAAGATAATAAAGTAATTTCTTAGTGCCTAGATAAATCTCAGTATCTTATTAAAGAACTACATGCTACTCGCGTATGTTCTTTTAATAATAAATTAAAATGGAATATAATGAGGAGGACGTAGCCCATGCGTAGGGGCGGGAGCGTCCTTTTTTATAGAACTAACGGGCAGAATAGTTGGATTGCAAGAGGAATTAATACCCAATCAGTCGAATATTATTGGTATACATCCCTTTAGTTTCATATTTTAACAAAGAAAACGATAGAGAAACCTATAGACTATCGTAGAGGTCACGTGTATGTCGGTTTTGAAAAAACGAAAGTGGATTTTATGGTTGTCAGCTTTAGTCCTTATCGTTGCAGTTCCAATAACAATTTTCATGCAAATAATCATTCATTCTAATGTACCAGAACTTGCAGAAGGAAGCATTGAGCAGCGGTATGCACAGCAAGGAAGCTATCATGTAAAGGTAGAAGAAGTTAAGAGTACGAGCGGAGAGGCTTTATTTAGAATATACTACCCAGCATTTCAAGGAGACGAATCCTATCCTATTATTTCTTGGGGGAATGGCACAGGTGCCACGCCAGATCGTTATGATGAGCTCTTAACTCATCTTACTAGCTGGGGATTCATTGTAATAGATTCCTATAGCAAAACAACAGGAACGGGCAAAGAAATTGTGGAGGCTATTGATTATTTGAGAAATGAAAACCAACTAGCAAACAGCTTGTTTTATCAAAAAATACAAATGGAACATATTGGTGTAGCTGGACATTCTCAAGGGTCTACTGGGGTCATTAATGCTCATACCAACTATATAAGTGGATCGTTGATTAAGACGATTGTATCCATCGCTCTCCCGGATTTGAAGCATTGTGATCCAGAAGATGTGTACGATACAGCACGTATTACCGTTCCTTTCCTCATTATGGGCGGTACACGAGATTTTCTAATCTCACCGGTATCAACGAATCAATTAGCCTTGCATAGTACTAACGCAAGCACGCCTGTTATGATGGGGATGGCAAAAGGTGCAGCTCATACAGCGATTGAAGGTAATGGTGGCAATCATAGGGGTTACTTGACGGCTTGGATGAGATATCGGCTGCTTGATGATCAGGAAGCCATGAAGGCATTTCATGGGGATTCTTCCGAGATGATGCATAATACAAATTGGGTGGACGTTATACAAGCAAATATGGATGATAATAAATTCGTGCATCAATAACAAAAAAACGGCATGTTTGCCGGTTTTACTGTAAACCTGCGTGCGAAAAGGGCCATTACGAAACAGCTTTTTGTCACAGGACTAGAATATAGTCCCATAAGAACCCGCGCCCAGCGCGGGTTTTCTTTTTTAAGGGATCAAGTTCTTGTCCTTTGTCCAGGACAAGAACTTGATCCCTTAACCGATAATGGACAAGAACATGGTCTCATTGCCGATTAGATAAGTAACTAATTAACCGATTTAACGTTGCAAGTGCTTGCAAACATCGCTAAACATGGTTCATAAGGTTACCACAGACGCCATTGCCGACTTAGTTGTGACTAAAAAGATGGCTGCTATTAAAAAGAATCTTCACTTGTAGGGCCATAATTTCGGGAGGATTGGTTCTTTTATTTTTAATTCACCATTCCACGACGCCGACGTAAGCAGATGCCATAAATTGGACAACAACTTCATTATCAATCTCTTGGCTCATGAATTTATTTTTCATTCTATTTTTTAAACTTTCAATGATCACTTGCATCAACTGATCATGAAAGAAAGTCACGGCTTTGTTAGTCAGCATGGAGGAATAAAATAAATAATGATCATCAAATTATTGAAACACGGGAAGAAATTGTAGAACATCTAGTCCATCTTCCTCTGGATTTGCTACAGCACAGGAATGAACTTAATGTGAAAGTGGATATTTTTTTTGATACTGATTTGTTTTTGGTGCCGTATTGGCAAGCAGTTTTTATTTCACAGAAGTGGAAGGGAGATCCTATAGGAGTTAATTTTCGTGTGCTTTTATTGGACTCGAATGTACCCGTGGAAGGTCGGATGATCAACTATCCGAGAACTTCAAGGTCGTCTTCAGTAACAATCCGACATATAAATAAACTTACTTTGTTTAATGGACAAACAAAGTGACAAGTGCTATCATCACACCATGATAACAAAATCTTATACTCGTACATTTAAAGGGGGAGCAAAGCTGTCATGGATCAAGATATTAAACAAGCGATAGTCAGAGGAGAAAACACAAAACTATAATTCTATAGGGTGTGGTAATGGCGGGGATACTTTTTGTGGTAGGTCCATAAATAACAATTAGATCTCGGTTCGCAGGGGTTCTTGAAAAGAGTTGCCCATTTGTTAATACTATTTGAGTATACGGAGAAATATTTAATCGTAATCGTCCATCACTACTCTCCAATTCAGTATTAAAATAATCCACTTTTACATTCTGATATGGGCTATTTTTTACCATGACAATTGCTTGATATTGTGGAGGGTAAATTAGAGGAGCAGGTGCATTTCCGTCATAGTATCCAGTCACTTGATCTCCTACTGACACCATTTCATGGTTTACAAAATAAGTATTGGGTGACACAACGAAATTTACTAATGCTCCCAATCCGTTATCTACAGATATTAATTTTAAACATCCTTCATCATTTTGACCTGTAAAAAAATCATTAATCATAGTGATAGTCCCGTGAAAAGAATAAAAATTTGTCATATAATATCTCCTTTTTCTTTAAAAAGATAATGCACTATTCGTAAAGTCAAATAACCTGTTTTTACAGTATGCAGGTTAATAACTATATGATTGTGCTGATGCCTATAAAGGAGATTCCTCAGTGGATAGCGTGTTGCGCTAACGGAGAGCATTTCTTTGTAAAGAGAAATGCTTTAAAAAACGATAAATTGAATGCTAAGATCATGTTATCTTTAAATAAGTGGAGATGTTTTAAATGAATGTTAAACGAGGTATAACCACTTTCTAAGAAAAAATGAAATAAAAATGTGAGGTGTTTATTTTGAGAGAAGTCACAACACTGTTTTTAAAAATAGTTGTTATTATTATAGGAATACCGGTTCTTGCTTTATGTATATTTTTAGTGCCCCCTATGGGGAATTTCGCAGCAAATTTGTATCCAAATATTTTCCCAATGAAATATCTCGTTTTCATCGTGATGTATGGAGCAGCCATACCTTTTTACTTTGCTCTCTATCAGGCTTTTAATCTTTTACGGTACATCGACGATAACACAGCTTTCACGGAATTATCTGTAAAGGCATTAAAGTACATAAAACTCTGCGCGATAACAATCAGTGGTTTGTATGTATTAGGTATGCCACTCTTTCATTTTATAGCGAAGAAAGTTGACCCTCCTATTGGATTAATCGTACTCATCATCATTTTTGTTTCGTTGGTTATCGCCGTTTTTGCTGCTATCCTCCAACGGCTTCTACAAGAAGCGATTAACATAGAATCAGAAATTGATTTGACGGTCTGAGGTGAAGGATATGGCAATTATTATTAATATTGATGTGATGTTAGCAAAACGAAAAATGAGCGTAACGATGCTTTCGGAGAGGGTTGGAATTACAATGGCTAATCTTTCTATTCTGAAAAATGGGAAAGCAAAAGCGGTTCGTTTTTCAACATTAGAAGCGATATGTAAGACTTTGGATTGTCAGCCAGGTGATATTTTTCGTTAAGCTAACGGGCAGAATTCTTAAAAAACAACCCTATCCCAAGGTAATTCAAGCTCTTGCTGTTAAAAAGGAATTTCAGCATGGTGGGATAGGTACTCTGATAAAGAGAAGAGGAGTCTTGATGGGTTATCGGAACATATTCTTGTCATACGATGTCCAATGACACAAAAGTGCCAACATAACTTGACGATGAAAAGCTTGATAAATCAGGCTTTTCTTATTTTTTGTAGGCACATTTGTGTCATGCAAAAATGCACAAATATGCCTACATAATCGTTATTTGACACAAAGTTACCTACATTGTCGCTGGTAGTGGTTTAAAGGGTATATTGTGAAGAGCGATTCCCATGGCAAAGGCCAATGAGCTTCTCTTGATTCTAGGAAACGACAAGGTATTACCCCTTTGCTGAAGTTAACCATCTAGTAGATGTCAAGATTTTTCTAATAAAGAGTCAGCGTTATACTACACTTAAGAATGCGCATGCCAAGCAAATCTTCAATTACTGGAAATTTTTTTATGTAAGTTGTACTAATTGTTAGTTCAATGAAACAGCGACATTTTTAGGACTTTATTTAGCGTAGGAGGCGTGAGACAGCATGGCAGATTTTGAGTGGTACAGAAGCTTCTGCAACATTTATAAACATAACTCGGTGTCCGAAGCGGCAAAGACTCGCATGTTGACACAACCAGCAATGAGCCAGCATTTGGCCTCTCTCGAAGCCGAAGTGGGCGAAGCGCTTTTTATTCGAACGGCACGTAAGATGCTACCCACTGAACGAGGGAAGGAATTATACTCCCAGTTGGCCCCCCTAATCGAGTCGCTGGAGGAGGCAACGATGAATTTTAGGACGGCTTCGCTGCCGACGCTTACCGTGATCAAGATAGGAACGGCGCATGAGTTCTATACGGAAAAAATACTTCCCCAGCTACATCGATACGATTTCCGCACTAACACCCATTTTGGCTCTGCCGCTGAATTGCTGGAGATGTTGAAAGAGGATGAGGTGGAAATCATCATTACCTCGCAGAAGATTCAGACGCCTGGCATCGAGTACCTGAAATTAATGGATGAGCAATTTGTGATTGTGGCCCCGCAGGATTATGAAATACCAGACACAGACGATCTCGAAGTCAGAGAGCAATGGTTGACCGAGCAGCCGTGGATGAGTTATGGACTGGAGTTGCCGATTATCCGGAGGATTTGGAGGGAACATTTTAAAAAGCGTCCTCAGATCAGACCCGTTCATGTCATTCCAAATTTACATATGATATTGAAGGCTATTGGCAATGGAACCGGGCTTAGTGTGATACCTACCTATCTGAAAGATGAGGCGTCCAGAGTCCATACGAAGGTGATTTATGAGGATTTAAAGGTGAAAAACGAATTGTTCTTTGCTTATAAACTTAAGCACAAGCATTTGCCCCAGATCCGCGAGATTATGGCGGTCATACGCGAAGAGGAATAGAGATCGACCAATGTTTGTTGGGCGGTCTTTTTTTTCATTTTGTATAAATTTATTTATTGTTTACCCTATATAATATAATTGGTTTTATAGTTGGAGGGAGACTACAATAGGTGAGTAACCAAAATTCATACTAGTTAGAGGCAATACAAAATTGTGGAATAGAGATATAGGAGGAGAGAAGCAATGAAAGTATTCGTGACAGGTGCTACAGGTTATATAGGTGGATCCGTGGCCAAGGTGCTGATTGATGCCGGGCATGACATCTACGGTCTGGTGCGTGATCCGAAGAAGGTGGACGCACTTAAACAAATCGGTATTAAGCCCGTGTTGGGCACGCTGGAAGACATTGAAGTGCTGACTAAGTATTCTAAATTAAGTGACGCGGTCATTCATACTGCCGATTCAGATCACAGGGGAGCTGTGGAGACCTTTATCAGCGCCTTGCGCGGTACCGGCAAAGCATTCCTGCATACATCGGGTTCTAGTGTGGTCGGAGATGATGCCCGGGGCGATTCTAAAAGTGAGAATATTTATGACGAGGAGACGCCGTTTGTTCCCATGGATATCCGCGCTGACCGGGTCGCTATCAACAATTTGGTGCGCAAGGCAGGAATAGATGATTGGGTCAGAAGTGTGGTTATCGTACCTTCCATGATCTATGGCAATGCGCTAGGATTACCGACGGAAAGCGATCAACTGCCCCAGGTTATCCGCAAATCGAAGATGGTCGGAGCGGGCGTTCATGTCGGCAAAGGTGTGAACCGCTGGTCCAATGTTCATATCAAGGATTTGGCCGATTTATATCGATTGGCTTTAGAAAAAGCAGCTTCAGCTTCTTATTTCTTCGCAGAGAATGGAGAGGAATCATTCCAGGATATTGCCAAATCCATCAGTGAAACACTTGGTTTTGAAGGAAAAACGATGAGTTGGCCGGCCGACGAAGCCATTGCAGAACTGGGTGATTGGGCTCGCTTTGCCATTGCATCCAACAGTCGTGTACGTGCGGTACATGCAAGAAATCTGCTGGACTGGAAACCTTCAGAAGAACCTATGCTGAGCTGGATTAAGAACAACTCATAAGCCGGGGTATTCTAATCAGATGGGCATATTAGGTATATTTTTCCTAATATGCCCTCATTTATTCAGCATGAAGCTACTAGCTAAAGATTGATCGACATATAAAATTTGTAAATTGTCGAATTTACAGAAAATGGTGACAAGAACTTGATAACATTCCCGACTGATGACAAGAACTAATACCATTCAATCCCCTCACTTAAGTAGTTAGGTAGATAGTTATAACCTTGAGGTAGGGAAGATATTGTATTTAACTACTATATGTCACGTCCATTAGTCAAGATTGGATGAACACGCGTAACGCCAATTACGAGTTCTATGTGCGCGATAGCTGCACGTTTATATATGCGAGCTAAACTATAAACCGTATGAAGACTGGATCACGAAGGAGCCTTGCCTTGGTCCAGCTCCTCATTTTCACTTGAGCACGAATCTTTGGCTCCAGGTAAACAAGAGTTTTATCCTCTCCGGAGACAATCCCCTTGCTCACCCCATAAAAAAGCTCTCTTTTCTTTAGGCCCTGGTCCATGATCTATGATTCCAGCCGGCGTATTTCAAGGAGTGTGAAACAGCGTATAACACCATATTCACGCTTCGGTTCATTGGATTCTCCCATAGCATTTCGAGGATTGAAGTCAGTTCTTCATTAAGCTAACGGGACACGATAGTTCAATTCTGATGGTATGCAAACAGCCCCAGCCCATCCACCCTTTGTGGGGATAAGAAGCTAGAGCGATTGGATTAGTTATGAGGGGAATCCGGTGACAACCTGGCTAAGCATATGATAACTAGACCGGTAAGAATAAAAGGAGATATTACCCACGACGGACTCACTAACCTATTAAAATATGTTACACTATTCCATATTTGTTCATCCATGGAGGAGCTTATGAAGCTGTTGATCGTAGAGGACGATATTGGGATATCGTATACAATTGCAAGAGTTATGCGGGATGAAGGGTATGGGGTCACGGAGTGTCATAACGGAGAAGAGGGCTTACATCACGCATTGTACGGCGAGTTCGATTTAATTATTTTGGATATTATGCTGCCCAAGGTTGATGGATTTACGTTCATCCAAGAGTTGAGGAGGCAAAGAGTGGATACCCCGATTCTTTGTCTGACGGCAAAAGACGGATTGAACGACCGGATAAAGGGGTTAACGATCGGAGCGGACGATTATGTGGTGAAGCCATTCGAGATTCCAGAGCTGATCGTCAGAGCTAAAGTACTGCTGCGCCGTTATGGCAATGTTAATCAAGAAGAGCAGATTAGCTACGGCCCGATTGCTATTCAAGTTAGAAATCGAGCAATAACGGTTACAGGAGAAGAGCTGACTTTAACAGAAAAGGAATATGAGCTGCTTGAGTACCTGCTCATGAATAAAGAGCAGATCGTGACGAAGGAGCAAATCTATAACCGAATTTGGGGACTCGATTCGGAAGCGGGAATTGGCATCGTGGAGCTCTATGTCCATTATCTTCGGAAGAAGCTGTCTTCATGGCATGCCGATCAATATATCCAAACTGTAAGGGGTTTGGGCTACATACTCAGAATAAACGAGTAGTTTTTCAAAGGGAAATCAAAGGTTCATCTTATATATTCTTCTTATACTCTATAAAGGGGAGATATTAATGCATGAACTTTGTAAGACAGATGTTTAAGAACACCAGATTGACTATTTTATTGGTAGCAGGATTACTGCAAACGGTTAACCGCAGTTTGTCGCAAATAAAGCCCAAATTGTTCGATTGGTTTGAAGAAGCGCTTATTCCCAACAATCCAGTGGATGCGCGGTTATATCCGGCTTCGTTCTCGAATGCAGCCGCGTTATATATCCCCCCATCTATTAATGGTGATAGGAATGGAAGATTTTTTTCCCGCCCGCCAGACTGTTTTCCGAAGAGGAAGCTAAAATGTTTGCGATGCATGAAGGCGTTCCAGGACATCATTTTCAAATTTCCATCGAATACAACCAACCGGAAATTCCATTTGCCCGTAATCTAACTAATATACGCGGATTCTCAGAAGGATGGGCAGTCTATGCGCAAACTTTAGGCGTAGAGATGAACTTGCTTGATCAGAAGACGGTACAAAATCATTTGCTTTATTTTTACCTTGGAACCGTTATCGACACGGGTATTAATGGGCTGAAATGGACAAGAGAACAAGCTAATGCGTACCTGGTAAGCATGATTGGAACGGAAGTGAATGCCTGGATTGACAGCGCCATTGCTTTTCCCGGACAAACAATAAGCTATACCATCGGATATGATCAATTTCAATCTCTTCGAGAGATAGCGGAAAGCGAGCTCAAGGATCGTTTCGACATTAAAACTTTTCATTCCGTTCTTCTTCGAAACGGTAAAATGCCATTTCCGATATTGGAGCAGCAAGTGAATCAATACATCAAGTCCGCCAAATAAAAGGAGAGCAGACCCCGTATGATTAAACGCACGCTAGTACGAATGACGATATGGAACAGCACGATCGTATTTTGCTTGCTCATCATACTGGGGGGAGCGTTATACGGGTTGGCGCGTTATCGGATCTATTCCGACATTGACCGTCAGCTGGTGTTTAATATTGACCACATGCAACAGTTTTCTCTAATTAACGGGGAGCAAGTCATTAACATTGATTCGCAGGAACCAGAACGTTTTATGATGTCATTTTATTGGGATTCCAACGATACCTTGCTTCAAAGCTTTATATATAAATGGCAATTTATCGATTTGAGTTCGATGCTTCGGGAAAAACAAAACCACATGGGACCCGAGTCAATACGCGTGGATAAGAAAACCTATCGATTCGTGAGCAGACCCTATCAGGGCAATTTGCCAGTAGTCGAGGAACTGTCTAACACGCCTTTGAAAACAGTTCAGTTATATACGGAAATTTCTGCCGAGGCGTATTATTTGAATCGGTTATTATGGAGTATTAGTATCGGTATCGGTATCGGCGCGTTAATATCTATCATAGCAGGTTACGCATTGGCTAGACGGGCGCTCATTCCGATTCAGAAGGCTTGGGACAAGCAGCAGCAATTCGTTGCAGATGCCTCTCACGAGTTGAGGAGTCCGCTTTCAGTCGTCCGAGGGCAAACGCAAATATTGTTACGTCATCCCGATCATACGATCGAAGAAGAAATCGCTCCAATTTCAACCATTCTGAAAGAAACCAAAAGAATGAGCAACATGGTAGACGGGCTGCTTCTTCTGGCAAGAGGCGATTCCCATGAGGAAGTTATCTCATGCAAACCTGTGCGAGTTGACGGGATCATTAAAGAGATTGCAAAAAATATGGAGCCGATAATGGATTACAAGCAGTTGCGGTTACAGCTTCATGTCGAAGGCTCGGAATTGCTCATGAAAGGAGATGAGGATCGCCTCACACAGTTGTTCATAATTTTGTTGGACAATGCTATTAAATTTACGCAAGCAGATGGGAAAATCGATCTTGAGTGTCTTAGGCAGGGGAAATCAGTTCTCATAACCGTCAAGGATAACGGAGTGGGTATTTCGGAAGACGAATTGCCACTCATATTTAATCGCTTTTACAAGGGAGATTCCTCTAGAAATAGAGGGGAGCATGGAGCGGGTCTAGGGCTATCGATCGCGCGTTGGATCGTCGATCAACATCAAGGTTCTATCCACATTAGCAGCTGGGTAGGGTGTGGTACGACCGTTATGATTCGTTTTCCGGTAATTAGTTAAAGACGACTCGATTTGGAATTGGCATCGTGGAGATCTATGTCCATTATCTTCGGAAGAAGCTGTCTTCATGGCATGCCGATCAATATATCCAAACCGTAAGAGGTCTGGGCTACATACTCAGAATACACGAGTAGTTTTTCAAAGGGAAATCAAAGTTTCATCTTATACACTCTATAAAGGGGAGATTAAGGCATGAACCTTGTAACCACGTTTCAAGAGATGGCGGTTGCTACCCTGAATGAGGATCCCGAGTTCGAGATCACTGTAAGTCGTTAGTGGATATTTATTAATAATAGCTGAGGAGTTGTTCATTCATGAAGGTTAGAAAGAGATTGTACAGCATGTTAGTTGCTTTGCTTGCGATCCTATTGGTGGCTTCGTGTGCTTCGAAGACGTCGAATGTGGAGTCATTACCATCAGGAACGAGTTCTGGATCAAACACTGGATCAACGTCTAATGGACAGTCTTATAAAATAGACAAGCAAACGAACACCATCGTGCCGATTGATCCGCAGAAGCACGAAACTAATGTTGTTCTGTTAACGTTCGATGACGGTCCTAATCCAGAAGTGAGTACGAAGATTTTGAACACACTCGACAAACATAAGGCGAAAGCGATCTTTTTTATGAACGGTCCTCAGATCGAGAAAAATCCGGAGCTTGTTAAGCTTGTTCATGAACGAGGTCAGATGATTGGTAATCATTCTTGGGATCATATTGATCTAAGCGAGGAAAGCAAAGACTCGGTCGTTAAGCAGATGGGTGACGTTCAGAAGGCAGTAATGGATATAACAGAAACAGCCCCGATATTTATTCGCCCTCCATATTTGTCCATCAACGAAAATGTTACACAAGCAGCAGAAGAGAACAATCTTAATATAATAACCATAACGATAGATTCAAGGGATTGGGAAATGTCGGCAGAGAAAAATGACCCCGAAGAGCTTGCTCAACGTATTGCGGATCAACTCCACCCAGGGGCTAACATTCTCATGCACGAGTTGCCATGGACGGCTGAAGCCCTCGAAATTTTGCTTACAAAGGCTACTGAGAAAGGTTACAGCTTCGTTGATC
The DNA here is from genome assembly GCF_014639155.1 of Paenibacillus segetis. Lineage (NCBI taxonomy): Bacteria > Bacillati > Bacillota > Bacilli > Caryophanales > Paenibacillaceae > Paenibacillus > Paenibacillus segetis. The sequence goes on along the minus strand of NZ_BMFT01000001.1, from coordinate 1,887,444 downwards.
CAATGAATATCCAGATAGACTAAAAAGTGATATGTCTTGATTACATACAGTGCTGAAGCTGGAATATGAGTTTTCGTTCAAAAAGGGCGGTGTCGGATGACAAGAACATAGAATCGCAATGTATATATTTCCGTTTAGGTGTTCATGATGATCAAGTCACCGGCTTTTCATTTAATTGCTTCGGGTCTAATTCGCAGTTTGATGTGAGGAGATTACCTCGAGATGTGATGGCTTCCGTCATTCTTGCGAAACATTGTGCTGCATCACTCAAGCAAAATGTTTAAATAGGAAAACAACAAACCCAAACCAGATCGAAAGACCGAAGCCACGGGTCTTCTGCATTAGTACAATGATCGCTGGGCTATCCTCTCGAAATACGCATGTTTGAGTAACAGACACAACTCCAGAGGGGGACTGTGTCTGTTTGAGTTTTTAAAATAAAAGGGGTTATTGTTTATGGAAAGATTGGAGAATTATTCAGAAGAGATAAAAGAATTGATTCTTAGAGAGAACCAGAGCATAGCAATCGTTTAACGATCATTTATTTATGAATCTATGTTCTTGTCAAGTTATAGGAGTACAAGACGGGCAACGGAATTACTGACTCATACATATGTACAAAATACGAGTTTTGTGAAGAAGTCATAGGAAAACATGGAGTGAGCGATTGGTTTATAGATTTATCATATCAATTCCCATTTATTCATTTTGAGTTTGTTATCCCTGTTATGTATGTTATCATCCATTCACTTTTGTGTATTTTTGATAACGAAGTTTTTTTCTACAAAAAATAAAAAGCTTGATTAATAAATCAAGCCTTTCCAAACTTATCATTAGACACAAAGTTTGCAATATTGTCGATCTCTACAGAGATTATCAATAAATCCTCGGTTAATCACATCTACTCTAGACTACAAGAACTTTACAAATATGACTCCAATAACCATCAATACCAGAGCTACAATTCTTCTACTATCAATTTTTCTTTTTTGTAACTTAAACATTCCAAATTGATCAATTATTAATGCCATAATCATTTGTCCCAATAAGAAAACCATTGTAGTTAGAACCGATCCAAGTATTGGTAACAATATAATGTTGCCTGATACGATAAATATTCCAAATATACCACCCATATATGTCCAAATGGGAATGCGATTTTTTTTAGTGTCATATATAGGAAACTCTAATCGACGTTGAGTAATCAATATCAAAATTATCAAGATAATTGCACCAACAAAAAAAGAAATAAAGGCAGCCCCTAAAGGTGATCCTGTTGCAACACGTAGTTCTCCATTAATAGCGGTTTGCAATGGAGGTAAAAAACCGGCCAACACCCCCGTAATGATCCAAATGATTTTGCTATTCTTCTTTTCCTCTTCTGACGTCATTGGTAAATCATTTTTCTTGTTAGGTTGAACTAATGAAATGGCGAAAATCATAATGGCCATTCCGAGTGTTCTAGTTATGCTAACGGGATTAGCCGGTACTCCGAACCACCCAAAATGATCAATAAGTATCCCTACAATCATTTGCCCCGCTACGGTTACTAGCGTTGTGATAGACGCACCAAGTTTTGAGAAAAGAATAATATTAGCCACATTAAAACCAACTCCAGCTATTGCTCCACCGATAAAAACATACAATGGGTATGTAAAATCAATTCCTACAGTAAATCCTACTGGATCTTTTATTAGATTTATAATGAGTAGTATCACCGTTCCTAAAGTAAATGCAATAAGCGAAGCTGTTAAAGGTGTTTTTGAAGAAGAACTTAAACGAGTACTCATAGATGCCTGGATAGGGAAAAATGTTCCCATAATTATCCCTGTAATTAAATAAAGCGTGATATGCATGAACTCAACCCCTTATAATATAGATATAAAAGACTCTTAATGTCTATAATAAAGATAAAAAAACATGTTACTTGTTGTAATCTTCATTCAAACATAATATGGAACAAAGTTACCCTAATTTTGTATTTGATTTTTGACCAGGTCCATCAACTTTGTATTTTTAAGATAGCTTTCCATCTTCTCTTCTGCTTCCTTCATCACAGCTTGAATCGAGCATTCTTCACCGTGGACAAAATCACATTCAAACATCGAGGTATTACCTTCAATGGCGTGGATAATATCCAAAAATGTAATATTATCTTTCTTTCGAGATAAATGATATCCCCCGTTAGCACCAGAAACAGATTCTATTATTCCTGCTTTTACGAGCCTTGTTAAAATTTTTGAGAGATATGTTGGGGAAACACCTTGTGTCTGTGCTAATTGCTGAACACCTATTGGCTTAACCGAAGAAGCGTCAATCAGTGCGAGCATGGTGTGCAGAGCATAATTCGTGGCTTTAGTAAACTTCATGTTATCACCTTCAATCAAAGACTTATTGTGTCTATAATATCCTTGAAATCGATAATATGTCAACCTTCTATTGCCCAATCAATCCAATTGTAGAAAAAACTCAACGGTCTAATATCTCCCCAACCCGCTTTTCTATGAATGGTAAATTCAAACCACCTTATTTTAACAGCATGCTTTTTAATTTATTAATTGATTGGGTTCTACTTCGAAGAAGTTTCGCCCCAAGATAAACAATGGTTCATTTCATTCCAAATGGAAAACCAATAAAAATAATGCGTTATTTCTTCATAAAAGATTGAGTGCTTCGCATACACGTACTCCCCACAAACTCGCCAATTCTCAGGAATTTCATAGTCAAATGTGGCATGAAATTGTTTAAGCCTGTGTCTAGAAGAATGATCCTTGGAATCTATGGAACGGGCATGATAGTATTTGGTTTACAATGGAGGGGGCGTAGATATTTGATTAAGTTTGATTGGAAAAGTGTATATACAATAAAAAAAGCACACCAGTTAACTTTGAGAAATCCAAAATTAACGATGTGCTTGCTTATTAAAAAGTAGTCTTTATAACTATCAAATCAGATGAATCAATCTACTTTTCCAATGAAATGATAAATGATGATCCAGCGTTGCCAGCAAATACAATTATTCCGTTCTCAGGGAGAACAACTTCATTACTGCCGCTGATTATGGTGTAGTTCACGCATGCTCCATTTCCATCGTATACCGCAAAGGCTCCTTTTTCAGGCATCTCTACTATCATCTTCTTACCAACAACTGCTTGTGGCACACTATACCATCTTGCATTTCCGTCAGTTTGCACAGTAACCGTGGATTTTTTCCCTTGATAAAGAGGTAATACTATTTCCTCACTGGCATACAAATTTCCAGCAGCCTCAAAGTATTCGATTCCTTCTTTCGTATAGAAACTAAATCCAGCCGTATCCCGGCTTCCCGTGCTAGGGACTTGATGTTGGCTCACTGCAGTATTCGGTCCAGTAATTTTCTTATCTCCGAAATAATCCTTTAATTCTGGGGTACGGGAAATCTTGAGAGTTGGATCAAGCATGTACATAAGAGAACTATATTTCTCATTCACAGGGTAATATGTTTTGCCTTCTCTCTTTGCCCATACACCTTCCGTCTCTGCAGATAAGGCCTCAGTTTCCAGCTTCTCGGCTAAGTACTGAGATATTGCCAATTGTCCCAATCCCGGAACGGTTACATATTCTCTATTCCACAGATAGCTGCGTCCATTTTTTTCGGTTACAATACTGACCTTCGAACTTCCAGTTTCGTTGACAAAAGAGCCATCCGATGTATATATATAATTCTGTTCAGGATATGCAGGTACACTCGGCACCGATAATGAAAGCTCTCCATCCTTTATAGCAACTTTAATTATTTGACCGGTAGCACCATAATAGCCCGAGTACTTTGTGATGTCGCTTGGCATGTCAGCCTTTACGGGTGTGCCGAATGATTTCTCCGGCTTAATGTCTTTGATTGCGCCCTTCTCTTTCAACGCCTGAAGAAGAAGTTCGTGAGCCAGAAGTTCGTTCGTCGAACTACTTCCGCCTGATGATAGAACTGCAGCAGCCATGTCCTGCTCTGGAAGCACTACGAGAGAAGCATGATACAAAATTGTGTCTCCACCTTTGCTGAGACCCTTAATTTTGTAATCACTGAATGGAAATAATCTTACACTATCCCAACCAAGCCCGAAGTCGATTATACTATCCGCATCTTGAGGCCAGATTCCCTTCTTGTATTCCTCTTGCTCCATTGCTAAGACCGCGCTATCCGAGAGAATTTCCTTTTCACGACCCATAAAAATCTGCGAGAATTGTACCAAATCCTCTGCTGTAGAATAGATTCCGCCCGCTCCAATCGCGTTTAAAGTTTCATTTGGGAGCTGCTTTTGAAACGTTGGATAATAAAGACCTGGAAGTTTGCTTGAATCTATTACGTCTTGTGGTGTCTTTGTATGTTTCATTTCTAATGGTTCGATAAAATTTTGATGAATGAATGCAGTGAAATTCATACCACTGACTTTTTCTACAAGAATCTCAGCTAGTGAAAATCCGTCGTTGCAATAAACAGAGAATGCTCCTGGATCAGCTTTTAAACGCTGCTTAGACAAAATCTCAAGCAGATTGTCATGCGCAAATGTGTCATTATCGTTGAACAAAACTGTATTCCCCAGGCTTGAACCTTGAAGTCCAGAAGAATGGTTCAGCAGCATACGAGGCGTAATTTGCTTATAACGTTCATCTAACATCTTGAAATCAGTTATGTACTGCACCAAGGGAGTATCCAGATTAATTTTTCCCTCATCTACCAATTTCATGACGGCAACAGTCGTAAACATTTTGCTCGTTGATCCGATACCATACATCGTTTCCTTGGTCAAAGGGATTTTCCCTGCTCCATCGTTTAATCCCGTCTGTCCTGAAATAGTAATCTTCCCGTTGTCGATCAGTGCATACTGTACGCTGGTCGTACCGTATTGTTCGGTAAGCAGTGCCGCTTTCTCAGAGGCGATCGTCGCCTGTGTCTGATTAGAAGTTGCAACATTCTCGCTAGACGCTAGTGCTGCAGTCGGAACAAGCGGTGTCAGTGCAATAGTAGCACTCAGAATCCATATCAATCTTTTTTTCATTAAAAAACCTCCTTCAATATGAAACTATGATGTATTACGTTTCAAAAGATTGAATGGTTCATATTTCCACAAAAAAAAGGCCAAACGATGGCAATCTACTCATTTCCGTAAACGAAATTAAGTAAATGCAACATTCAGCCCAAGAGACTTGTACTGGAGCTATAAATAGAATTTGGAGAAAAGGAGAAAAAGGAACCCCTTACTCTTTAACGTTAGCAGGTTTTGGAGAAGGGTCATTGATTTCTTCTGGAAGCCGATTTGACATACTCGGTACCTTTCTAGAGGAGAATTCAATCACATCAGAGGAAAATAGGGTAACAGACATACTTCCTCCACCTGCAAACGCCCGAATTAAAATCGGCTGGTTATATGCATTTTTAAATACAAAGTCCGGACCGCCCCAGCTAACTGTCGCGTCCCTACCCGGAGGAACATAAGTCACATGACGGCTGTGGGAATACCGTTTCAATATATTTAGACCGGCCCGATCGACCGCGTTAAATAATGTTGAAGATACTTGGCAGATGCCTCCGCCTACACCTTCGGATAATTCGCCCCGCACGATTACACTCGCCCGTCTATATCCTTTCCCCGTCGTTCGGATTCCGACCACCTGGTTAAATGAAAAGGTTTCTCCCGGAAAAATTACAGTGCTATTAATCGCTTTGGCCGCTAAAGCAATATTATGGGAACGGTCTTTGTTACTGGAGTTGTAATAAGTCACATAATTGCTGATCTGTTTAGATCGTAGCGAAGCAAGAAGCTCCGCATCCACCTCGGGATATACCGGGTACATGGGGACTTCGACCGATGCCGGACCGATGCCGTAGAGATATTCATAGTATCGTTTCAAAAACTCTATGCGGTTAAGTTTGAATCCATTTTGCCCGGACACGATTTGTTCGTTGTTGTTAATTCGGGCATTGGTTGCTTCCCTGTATGTTTTCCGATCCAATTCGTTTACCCACTTGTCATATTTGTCTATATCAAGCAAAGGAAACACGGGAAAGGTGTGGGCATTTCGGTTGATCGTGGAAATGATTTTCCCCTCTTGGGTGACACTAAGTTTATCATTAATAACCTTGTCACCATCGTGGTTTTGCAAAAGTATAAGCAGGAGATAAGCCATGGATGTCCATTTCAAGCATCATCACTCGTTTCATTATGATCATCTTTTGACTTTTGAACAATGCACTTCTATTTCGAACCTGTGCTTCTCGATTCGCTCTGTTCATCCTGCTATTATGATTATATTTCTGGATATTCATTCAATATCAGGGTGCTATTTTATTCTCTTGCTGTGCTAGACCTGCATCTCTTGAACCTTATATGTAAATACTGATACCCACAGGTAATAAATCTTACTTTTTGAGGAAAGATATATCCAAATCAAAGATCCATTCAACTTCGTTTACTTCTAACGAGCTGGGTGGGTGTCTCCGGTTATATCCGATCTCCTGAAATGACACTTTCATGTAAAAAAAGTAGTAAAAACAAAAAAATCCCTTATAGTATAAGGGATTAATGCAACCACTATATAGTGCATAGTTATATACTTGAGAAAGTAAGGGCCGTTTGACAACAAACGGTCCCTTACTTTTTAGATTACTTTAGGAATTCAACCAATCTTCAGCCTCTTCAACACTTTCGAAGGATTCAAAGACAGTTTGGATGTCGTCAAATGCTACTGAAGAAGCAACTACGCGCTTCATGCTGATTTTTCCAATGGTCTTCTCTGGCAGAACGATAGCTACAAATTTGATGCCGGAATCCTGAATACGTTGATTATGTACAGTACTGATCCATTGTTGATCTTCTTGACTGATAACAGTAAGTTTGCGATTGTCAGAAATCATTCGCTGTGCTCCCTTTTGTTCCTGAAGCTCCATAGCTTTATCACAGATGTCACGTAGTTCTTGACTATGTACAAAAGTGTTGAATTCAACGTGAACCGCCTTAGCTTTCTCATTCCATGATACTGTAGCACTGTCTGTTGTAAAAACTGTTGTCATCATGATTGATTACCTCCGAAATTTTTGATTGTTTGTGATGATAATATACTGCAATATAAAAATCCCCTCACACGTTGTACAAAATGTGTGGAAGACTAATACCTAATTAAATGAAGTAATTAATTCTATTAATACTGGAACAGAAGGCTCACGTTCTGCCAACCTGCACCGACAGTCCACATGACAATATAGTCGCCACGTGAAACTTTACCAGTTTCAATAGCCTCGTACAGTGCGGTGAAGGGACTGTTAGTCGAAGTGTATCCGTATTTGTCACCAATATAGAGAGCTTTATTCTTATCGACACCCAACCCTTCGATAACACCTTCGATGTTACCAGGAGCGAATTGAGATAAATAGTAACTGGCTACATCATCTTTTGTCAGTCCGTTACGTTCTAGCAACCTTTCGATTGAAGCTACAGCGACTTTCACAGGTGCGCTAGTATCGAACGGTTCAAACTTCATCCGAGGGCCATCCTCAGGTTTACCCCAGCTAGAAAGCCCATTTGCAGGGAATAATGCATTATCAATTACAGATGTGTCTGTTTGATATTCAGAATCGATGAACCCGGTTCCTTCTGCTCGCTCAACAATAACAGCAAGAGCTGAATCAGCAAAGTTACAATCGAAGATAGGTTCTCCTAAACTATGAGTTGAGATGTAGTCGGCTCCTACAACAAGTACACGATTAACATATTTGTTAGCGATAATATTTCTGCATGCTTGTTCGACGGCAACAAGAATGCCAGCGCAGTTACCGTTTAAGTCGAAGCAAGATGTGGTAAGCTTACCACCGATAGCAGCGTGAATCTTAAGAGCGTTTGTAGGAATAAGATACTCAGGAGTTTGAGATACGAAAAGAATCATATCAATATCTTCAGCAAGGAGCCCTGCCTTATCCAGAGCAGATTTAGCAGCAATAATAGCCATAGTTACAGCATTCTCATCTTCGTTATCAATAATATATCGAATATCTTTACCGAGAGATTCAATGAGTCCTCGAACATCGACACCTAAACCATCGTAACGGTCGATATAGTATTGATTATCAACCTTATGATCTGGTTGATAGAAAGCAACAGTGTTAATTTTGACCCCTTTAGCAATACCTTGAATTTCTTTGTTGTTATCGTGAGCTTCAGTCATATTCAAATTTCCTCCTGATGTTATAGCATCTCTATTTTCCCAATACTATGTAGTAATCTTGATAATAATTAAGAAACATTGTGGGAGCAAGTTTACGCTTTCGACTGCCGATAAATTCTGTACTCAGATAGTTTTTTGTCAAAACGGGTCATATGCTGTCTTTTAATTGTTTATTTCTGGAAGCATCCCTCCTCAATACAAGAATATCTTTTTTGTAATTATTCGTCAAATTACTATTTCATATAATTAAAGAAAAGCATGGGAGTAAATGTCTGGTAGTTTAGAGCTAACAAAAAGCCGCCATTATATCATGGCAGCTACTTATCGGCATAATACTACTTTTAATAGAATGAATGAGAGAAATAAATTCAAAATAAGAATTTTTTGTGAAAAAGTCATTTTGGAAGTTTATATTTTTCTTTTGATTCTTCATTTAAATCGACTTGAATCCTAAAAGTTAATGAAGTTAATCTTCGTTACTTCCAATAGTAATATTATAAACAGCGATAGTCCCGTCGGGAGTTTCAACCTTCTACTAATTTATAAAATCTTATATCTCCATCATTGGTCTCGGCAATTAATATATCCCCTCGTTCTTTCACGCTATATATTTTTGTTTCAACCTTTAATTTATTTGCTGTACCATTAACAAAATCTTTTCCATGATCAGCGTTCTTAACTATTTCTAACATGAATTGATCTTTAGTAAGCTCTAATTCATCCACCCATGAAACTCCCGCGTTGTATATAATATCCGAGTACATAAATATATTTGCATTAGGATTTCCAGTTAAGATTTCTTCAGCTGCTGGATTAGAAGTACTGTTAATTTGGATTATATCTAAATCATTTGTCTTACACCCAACTAGAATTAGAATGAAAAGGAGTTGTATTAAGAAAAGACTCATTTTTAAATTCTTCATTGTTTCCTCCTTTTAAAGCAGGGTTTAGGTAAGGTGAATTTTGGATAAAAGAACACCCTTCTGTAGCATCGACGGAGCAAGTGGCTCAAAAGTTGCATTGGACGCAAGTTCTAAACAAGCAGACGAAGTTACCTTGAAATACTCTCAAGATCATATAGTGTTTAGACTCCCTATATATATTTGCAATAGATCTTAGAATCAATATGCTCTCATCCACATTATTGGTCTCTAAAGATTGATTTGCATTAACCGCTGTATCGCCCAATTTATAACGCTGTCTCTCGGTATTTCCCCTCTCTTTCTTGCTTCCGCCGCATCATCTGCCGATACTCAGTGGGCTGCATGTCCATCACATCCCGAAATGCTCGTGTAAAACTTTTATAACTCTCATACCCTACCATTGCGGCCACCTCGACTATTTTATGATCGGTTTCGGACAGCAGTCGCCGAGCTTTATCCAGGCGCACATCGCGTAAGTATTCAGTAAATCCTTTGCCGACATTCTTCTTGAACAAGTTTGAAAAATAGGCGTAATTAAGCGACACATGGTTGGATACCATCGCAAGGTCTAGCGGTTTATGATAACTTTCGTGTATAAAGCGGATGGCTTCATTCAAGTCCTGCGAGTTGCGATAGCTGCACTTATATTCATAATAAAATTGATTCAGTCGAAGCACCTGTTGTTGTAGCGCTTGAATATATTCGCGAATCCCCGGATAATCGAAAAGATTTCGCAAACAATCTATATCCAGCGCCTCTTCCCCCATATAGGGGCGGATCACACGTTCATATTCCTCTAGCATCTGCACCATGGCGCGGCATAGCTGCTCAGTGTATTGGATGTGATAGCGCTGCAGCACATTTTTGTGGAAAAGCATGGAAATTTCTTGAATGAGTTGCCCGCTGTTTTTGGTGCCAATTAACTGGAAAAGAGCATATAGCTTCTCATGGGGAAGTTCCCACTGCCGCTCCAGCCGTTGGGTATGCTCCCGCAGAACACAGCGCTTTTCTGGAAACAAGTAACTGTGGCGGTACAGCTCTAACACTTGTGTATAGCTGCCGGGCAGCCCCATTAATCCTTGCTGTGGTTCGGTCATGGCAGTGATGGCATCTATTTGTCCTGCTTTAAGTGCGGTAGGCAAAGCTTCTGTGTCTATGACTGCATCAACTGCGAGAATCAGGTACGGGCGATGTTGTAGGCAAATACACCCCTGCCTGCCATATACCTGGTAGGCAATGGATTCCATGCCATGGGCATTACTAACCCCTGGTTGGTTAATCCTTAGTTCCTCCCGCAGCAGGCATAGGCGGTAGCCTTGCCATAGCTCTGGATTTTGCTGCTGGGTTTGGCGTATCCACGCCTCATCGTTCACCGCGCCCTGCATAAACATACACAGTTCTTTGCGGTCTGTCTCCTGAGCGCGACGGGATATATGCTCCATATTAAGCGAGAGTACCTGCCTTGTCCTTATCTCCTGCCATACATGCTCTACCGCGGATTGCAGATCCTCCCGCTTCACAGGCTTGAGCAGGTAGCCCTTTGCTCCAAGCCCAATGGCTTTTTGGGCATAGGAGAAATCGCTATATCCGCTGATAATCAGGTAATCCACCTTGATGCGTTCTTCTTTGGTTTGTGCCATTAGCGTAAGTCCATCCATATCCGGCATCATGATATCGGTAATCACCAGCTGAATGCTGTGTTGACGCAATATTTGTAACGCCTCGATCCCACCGGTGGCACAGTAAATGTTGTCAAGCTGAAGAGGAAATTGACGTAGCATGGCCTGAAGTCCATCGCGTATGTGCTTTTGATCGTCAACAACCAGAATATTTATCATGTCCTACCATCCTCCAAGATTCACATTTTCCCAAGGCAACCGTAAGGTTACACAGGTATAGGATCCCTGCACACTGTCAATCCAAAGACCGCAGCCTTTACCATAATGAAGTTGCAGGCGTTTATGTACGTTTTCCAGGCCTAGTCCGTTCTTGCTGGCTACGATCGGTGTATCCGAATCGCCTCGCAGTACAGCCTGCAAACTGGTCAGCAATTCCGGGTCGACACCCGCGCCGTTATCAAATATCTCGATCAGCAGCAAGCTGTCATCCTCCACCCTTACGGTAATTTGTATGCGTACACTGCCGCCCGAAGGCGCCGCGTGATGAACGGAATTTTCAACGATGGGCTGCAAGCACATTTTAGGAATGGTATAGCTAAGTACCTCTGGGGGGAGATCCGCCTTCAATACAATGCTGCCACCTTCCATAAAGTTGATGAATTGAATATAGCTTTGTATGTTGGCAAGCTCCTCACTGAGGGCAACAGTATCGCTACGCCACTGCATGCTATAGCGAAGCTGCGAACCTAGCGATACCAATGCACCGGCGATAGCGGGCTGATGTTGAACCTCCGCTTGCATACGAATAGATTCCAGCGCGTTATACAAAAAGTGTGAATTGATCTGCGAATGCAGCGAGTGCAGCTGTGCGTTTTTGGCAATCAACTGCTTATCCACCACCTGCGTCATCAATCGTTTGATTTCGTCCAGCATTTTATTGTAGTTGATGGCCACTTCGTCGATTTCGTCACCGGTTTCGTTTTCATCAAGGCCGGTAACAATCTTTGCATCCAGTTGGCCTTTCCTTACCTGACGCATAGATGATAACACGCTGTCTAACCGGCGAAAAATGCGCTGGGTGGTGTGTGATACCAGCAGCATGATCAGCAGTAGCACGAACAATGTAATCGCTACCACAATTGCATACCAGCTTCGCGGACCCTGCATCAGCGCTTGATGAGAAGCAATATCCACCACATAAGCGTTAAGTGGAGCGATATAGCGGTACAGCGCGTAGTAAGTTTGATCTCCTACATGCACCTTAATAGGGCTATTCTGATTCAGCACATCAAGCTGCCTATGTATATTGCCAAGGATCTCGTCCAGTTCCTCTCCTGCATTTTTAGAAAACACATGCTGTGGATTATATACAGATCGGGAGGGATTCGTTCCGTCCATCACAACAGAAAAGAAGTCTCCCCCGCTCTCCTGAAGCAAGTCACTGAAAAACATGCTGTGTTGTGATCGAACTTCCATAATAGTAGGGAGTTTCTGTTGCTGCCCCTGAAGGCGTACCAGACGATAGTAGGATAGCGTATGCTCACCGTCTTTAAAAGCAAATAAACGGAATGCAGCACCGCCTTCATCTCGAAGGGTTGACCAGTAATCCTGAGGCCAAAACTTGTCATAATGGTAAATCTCGGGCCAGATTTCATAAAGGTTTGGGTTATCGACATAAAAGCTGAGCTCACTAATCATCTCATGGCTTTGGATGATATTATGCATCTGCTCAAACTGATTTTGCCTAAATTTAACGAGACGTAGGCCATCCCCACGCATATTAGTATGAATAAAATCTACAAATGACTTTTGAGTCAGCGCGGTAGATGAAGCGTTTTCAAGTATATCCATTCTGCTGCGTAGCTGTTCGTTCAACCGTGAGACATGACTGCTGCCGGTGGCCATAGCGTCTTTATATAGTTGGGTTTCCTGCATGCGGATAAATAAAAAGGATACCAAAATGGCAGGTATGACAATCATTATGCTAAAAGCTAGAAACAACTTTTGAGATATGCGGGCATTGCGGTAGTGCTTCCTTATTTTTCCTAGCAGATATTTCATTTAAATGCCCTCCCCACCTCTGTAATATATCATATTTAGAAAACCGGCTGATAGGTAGCTAGGCGTTATTGTTAACTTGTAAGAAAAGTAGATAATACCGGCCACCCTGTCGGTAGCCGGTATCAATCATGATATGGGCATTATTCCGCCATTTTAGCTTTTCGAACATCCAGTTCGGTTTGGCGGTATTCCATCACCTTGTCAAAGCCGTAATTTTCCCGGCGATCAAGGAAACTCTCAAATATTTTATCAAAAGTCGCTTCATCCTTCGCGGTAATCAGCTCCGGCATCACTTCCTCCCAATTTTGAGAAATACGTGACCAGGCTACCGCCACTTCAGAATCACCTAGTGGATCTAAGCCTTTGTAAAGGCCGCTGTCAATATCGGCCTGTAGATTAGAGAATTCCTCCATTTGCTTAATGACAGGAGCTTTCTCTGGTCTCCACTGATTGATGATTACAGGGTTTCTCATCATCCAGTAGGTATCCATGATACCGTATTCCTTTTCCATCTTCTCAATATCGGTTTCTGACAGTTTTATCATTTCAGCATTCAACTGCGGCTTGCCATCCACCATGTCCCACGTTTCGCCTTCTTTGCCAAGGAATAGATCCCTTTGGCCTTCTTCACTGGCCAGATAGGTCAAAAAGCGCATTGCTCGTTCAGGGTTTTTGGTAGATTTGCTAATCATCGTAACCATCCAGCCGTCCATGTTGCCGGGGAACAGTTTGGCGCTATCACCTTTGCTGTTCTGCGGTCCATCCACTGCGATGTAGTAAGAATCTGGGTTACCACTCGCGGCTAGTAAAGGGTTGACAGCAGTCATGCCAGTCCACTCGCGAATCTGCATAAAATAACGGGCGTTATTCGTTTTTTCCTCTACTTGACTATCAGAATCCACTAGAAAATCTACATTAATCAGCCCACGCTCATAAGCAGTGCGGAAGGTTTTCAGCCAGGTGATGTAATCCGGATCGGTAAAGCGATCGTATACTTTGCCGTCCTTTTCATATGGAACAGCCAGTAGATTATGCAGGTACTCGGTCATCCCGTAAGGAACATTCCCCTGTGCAAAGAAGGGGCTGATAGGCTGGCCCTTATATTCGGAATACTTATCCTTTAATAATTGTAGTGCACCCAGAAAGCCCTCTGGGGTGCTTAAGTCCGGTTTGCCCATATCCTCATACAGATCTTTTCTTACTAAAAAGGTTTGGTTGGCGGCTGTCATGCCAGTTTCATGCATCAGGTTGGGGCTGTAAGAATCATTCGGAACGCCATAAGTATTGCCATTTTCTTGACGATACCATTTCAGTGTACCGTCACCCGCCACCTTGAAGAAATAGGGATCATACTTTTCAGCCAATTCATTCAAGGCATACACATGGTCGCCTTCCCACAACTTTTTGACAGCGGTTTCCCACGAGCCCATCGAAATCAAATCCGGCAACTCTCCTGAGGTCATCATCAGGGTAATATGCTCATTTGCTTCGCCCGAGGGCACTTCAAGTTTGATGTTGACGCCTGTTTTTTCCGTTACATACTTGGAGGTCAAACTTTCCCCCCAGGTGTGGGCATACCAGTTTGCGCCTACGAACCATGTTAAGTCCACAGGACTGGTATCCAGCTTCCATGCAGGCTCATCTGGGTTCAGTGTTAATTCACTCGTCGGTTGCTGCGTACTATCCGCAGGCTCTGAGGTAGGTTTAGTTTCACTTACAGAACTAGAACTGTTACACGCGACCAACCCTAGCGTCAGGATTCCTGCTAGAACTATGGCCATGCCTTGCTTGATGAAGTTACGTTTCATTGCATGATCATCCTTTCTTTGCTACTGCTGTATTTTTGTATATACGTCTCATACGTTTCTCTAAACGATAGCTAAGAGAATCGTATAACACTTACCCTTTAATAGCACCAATCATCACGCCTTTGACCAGATAGCGCTGAATAAAGGGATAGAACACCAGAATAGGTAACGTGGCCACCATCATGGATGCAAACTTGATAGAGTTACCAGGTAGTCTTGCGCCGAATTGTGCCATAGCTTGCTGTTGCATGAAAGACATGGAGTTCTCCGCAATGATTTTGTATAGAATTGTTTGCATCGGCAACAGGTCTTGCGAGCGGATGTAAATTACGCCCTGGTAATAATCATTCCAATTATAGACGGCTGAGAATAGCGCTATGGTGGCAATTACGGCCATGCTATTGGGTAATACAATCCTGAACAAGACGCCATAATCCGAAGCGCCATCTACCTTCGCAGATTCCTCCAGGCTGTCGGGGATGGTACGAAAGAAACTCATGAATATAACCATATTGAAAAAGCTGTACATGGCAGGAATGATGAATACCCAAAAATTATTGTATAGGCCCAGCTTTGTCATTAGGATAAAAGTGGGAATCAACCCGCCTGAAAATAACATCGTAATCAAGGCGATTTTGAGATACACCTTGCGGCCAACCAGATTGGACTTGCTCAATCCGTATGCCACAATGGCGGTAAACAACACATGCACCACTGTCGCAATCACCGTACGTAGCGTGGTTATGTAAAAACCGTGCATCAGACTTTTATCATTTAACACAACACTGTAACTAGCTAGCGATAATTCCTTTGGAAACCAATTGACCGTTCCCAGCATGGCCTGCTGTGGCGAATTGAGCGAGTTTACGAGTACAAACCACATCGGGTACAGCGTTATAAAGCAAACCGCCAACATCAGCAGGGTATTACACACTTCAAATAATCCGATGCGTTGAAATCTTCTGCGTCTATCCATGGTTCTGCCCTCCCCCTTTTAATAAATGCTATCGCCCGTAAGCTTTTTGGATGTGTAATTAGCCAGAAACAACAACCCTAGTGCCACAATGGAGCGAGCAAACAGAACGGCAGTTGAGAAGGAGTGGCGCCCAGATACCAAGCCCATGTTATAGATATACAAATCTAAACTTTCCGCCATCTTCAGGTTCATGTTGTTCTTCAACATAAAGATTTGCTCAAAGTTACTGCCGAGTATCCCGCTGACCGCGAGGATAAACAAAATGGCGATGGTTGGACGAATGCTCTGAATGGTAATATGCCACATACGCTTCCAGCGATTTGCTCCATCAAGCTCCGCAGCTTCGTATAACCCCGGATCAATACCGGCCATTGCAGCTATGTAAATGATGGCACCCCAACCGGTTTCTTTTAGCGTATCGGAGAAATAGGTAATCCACCAAAAGTATGAAGGTTCGCTATTAAACAGAATTTCTCGCTCCTGGAGTCCAAGTGCCATCATCAATTGGTTGATCATACCACCCTCGCCCAGCCAATTGAGCATGATGCCGCCAAATATCGTCCAGGCAATAAAGTGCGGTAGGTACGAAATGGTTTGTACCGTACGCTTAAATCGAATGCTTCTTATTTCATTAAGCATCAAGGCAAATAAGATAGGGATTGGAAAACCTAGCACCAGCTTGATACTGCTCATCCCCAAGGTATTGCGGATCGAGCGCCAAAACCGGTCATCTGTCAAAAAGGCCTGAAAATGTTTCAGTCCCACAAAGGGTGATTCCAGCATGGGCCTCGCGATGCTGAAGTCCATAAATGCAATGATCAACCAAAGCATGGGGAGATAACAGAAAATAATCATCCAGATAATGCCTGGGATTACCATGCTTTGCAATTGCCATTGTCTAAAAAATGTCTTTATTTGTCCTGTCCTATTTTGGAACATTTTCTATACCTCCTTCCTTTTCATCGTATGAAAATAGGTATAGAAAAAAAAGGCCATGATTTTTGACCCTATCCCAATTTTTTAGATTTGGTTGACCGGGCGCTAGAATTAAGTATGCTGTGATTAAATGAAAGGAGTGTGCAAAGAATGAACAAGCTTTTATGGGAGCAGAATTTTTTAAATAGCCAAACCGATTTGAGCGAATGGAACATTCGTCTTGGCAACGACTTGCTTGATAACAATGGTAAGCCTATATGCCCGGGTTGGGGCAACGGAGAACAGCAGTTTTATACGGATCATGCTAATAACCTGTATATCGATGAATTTGGCTTAAACCTATGCGCGCGTCGCGAGACTATCGAACAGGACGGGCGGGTTTTTGCCTATACCTCGGCTCGTTTGGACACAAAGGACCACCTTTCCTTTTGCTACGGTAAGCTAATCGTACGTGCAAAGTGTCCGGTAGGACAGGGCGTATGGCCTGCCATCTGGTTACTCCCGCAGGAACAGGCTTACGGTCCTTGGCCCGCTTCCGGCGAAATCGATATCATGGAAGCTAAAGGGCGTCTACCTCAGCATATCTCTGGAACGCTGCATTACGGGAAGGATTGGGACCATAAAATCACCGATGAGTTCTCCTATCAACTTGAAAACGGAACAATTAACGAATTCCATGATTACGCATTGGAATGGGATGCCAACTCCATAAGGTGGCTGGTAGATGGACATTGCTTCGCCGAGCGTAGTCTTCAACCGGGCATAACACCCTTTGACGAGCCCTTTTATCTGGTGCTCAACCTTGCCGTGGGCGGATGGTATGACAATGTCGCAGTGGATGAAGCTGCATTGCCGGCGATAATGACGGTCTCAGGGATATGGCTGTATCAATCGTAAATGGAATAACTCGGGGATTTTTAGTACTCATATCGTGTACTTAATCCTATTAATAATAGCACAAACTAAAAGGCCGCCTTTATGGGCAGCCTTTTTCTAATGAAACTCTATTGACGAACTGAGAGAATGATTTTTCAAGTGATCCCGTTTAGTTTCGAATTATTCCCTTAAATGTCCTTCTGGATCGACTCCAAATGCTCAACTAGTCTATCCCATGTTTCTGTGATGCCCTGCAGCATGCCCATATCCATCACCTGTTTTAACCCTTCAGGTGTAGCATATTCACCACGGTTAATTATCTTTGTTCCCGTATCCGTCTCAACGAAGGTCAGCGTCACGAGCGTTTGCGGCATATCCTCCGCCACGTTACCCTCCGCATCAGAGAAATAATCCACATACACAATCTTCTCCGGCACGAC
Source organism: Paenibacillus segetis (assembly GCF_014639155.1). Lineage (NCBI taxonomy): Bacteria > Bacillati > Bacillota > Bacilli > Caryophanales > Paenibacillaceae > Paenibacillus > Paenibacillus segetis. The sequence continues at coordinate 1,869,612 of NZ_BMFT01000001.1, read as the reverse complement.
GATTTCATGGTAAACTGCCTTACCCCATGATTCCATACCATAGAATTCTCCCAAGTTCTTGTCCTCGCACTTCATGCAATAATGCCAAACCCCGCCTTCACGAAAATCAACATGGCATACCGGAATCGTCCAGCCTCTCGGCCCCCACCATTGCTTTAGATGTTCTGCTTGCGTGAATGCTTGGAAAACAAGTTCACGAGGGGCATTGAATTCACGCTCTAAAATAAGCACATTGCCCTCAACCTTGGAAACCATTTGATTTGTCACTTTAACTTCCTCCTCGATTTCATTTCTTGGTCCAATTAGACCTGATGCAGCGTTCAGCTACGTTTTTCCTTGTCCTGGACCTTCTGCAAATAGTCATCCAGTCGGTCGAACCGATTCTCCCAGATAACGCGATAGCGCTCAAGCCAATCGTTCAACTCTAGAAAAGGGTCCGGTCGCAACCTATAGATCCGTCGATTCGCGTCTACTTTGGCCTCCACGATCCCTGCCTCACTTAGAACACGTAAATGCTTGGATACTTGCGGCTGGCGTAGTTGCAGCCGTTCTGCGATTTCTCCAACGGTGAGCGGACATTCCAGCAAAAGCTCAACTATTTGCATACGGTTAGGCTCTGCCAAAGCACTCATGACGTTAGTATTCATTGTTATCATCCGTTTCTTGATGAAATAATACACGTACTTCGTTCAGTGTTTGTAGGTTGTATTCTTGCTAAACTAAATATACCACAAAGGGAATATTCCCGCAAAGGAATATTGAGGACGATTTTTATATCAACAGTGTTACTGTACCTGCTACAATTACAATCAAACCTAAGAAAGATTTTTTTGTTAATTTTTCTTTTAGGAACAAATATGAAAACATAATCGTAACTAAAATGCTCAGTTTATCAATGGGGACTACGATACTCGCCTCTCCATCTTGGAGTGCTTTATAATAACACAACCACGAAAGTCCCGTCGTGATTCCAGAGAGACAAATAAATAACCAGCTCTTCTTATCTATTTGTTTGACTTCGTCCTGTTTCTTCGTTGCAAATACAACAATCCATGCCATAAAAAGAACCACTATCGTTCGAATCGCTGTTCCAAGATTGGACTCTACGCCTTCAATTCCAATCTTGCCAAGAATAGAAGTTAAGCTTGCAAATACAGCTGATAGGATCGCATAGAACATCCATCCCTTTGCCTTAACAGCTTTTTTCGCAACTTCTTTTTTTGTGATCATTAAATAGGTACCAACTCCGATAGCTACCATTCCCAAAACCTTGATTACGGTTAATGTTTCACCTAGAATGATAAATGCCAAAATCATAGTCAGCACCGTACTCGATTTATCAATGGGGGTTACTTTATTAACATCTCCCAATTGAAGAGCTTTGAAATAGCAAAGCCAGGAACCTCCTGTTGCCATTCCCGATAACACAAGGAAAATAAGTGTCTTGGTGCTCACCGCTGTAATATTGTCAAAAGAACCTACTACAAATACCATTAACCATGAAAAAATCAATATAACAATGGTTCGAATAGCCGTTGCTACATTTGAATCCGTATTTTTAATCCCTATTTTCGCTAAGATCGCTGTGATCCCAGCAAAGAGTGCAGAACTAAATGCAAATAATACCCACATTTCATTTTACTCCTATTCTACTAATAAGACCGAAAGTAACCTAAGCCTACTGAATCAAAACTCATTCTTGAGTGTATTCCTCATCATTTTGGATTCCTAATACACCTAAACTCAATTCAACTCCTGGATTATTGCACGATAGATGAGAACTTTTTTATGGTCCTTTTTCAATCACGCCGACTTCCTATAACGTTGTTGTATTCGCGACGTCCATCCTATATCTTATTCATTGCCTAGTAATGTAAAAACTTCTCCATATGTCATATTCTCAGAAATTTTATATTGTTCATTAATTTGGGTTAACGATGTTAGATGATTACAGATCTTCGATTTACTTGGAAAAGCTTTTAAAATAGTTAATTACTTCTTTCGGCTTTCTGAAAACAACAATATTCTTACTTTTCTTGTACTTATCTAATACATTAATTATTTGCATTCGTTGATTTTTCCTAAAATTCCATACGGACTTAATAAATTCATAGTCAATACTTTCCGGACAATCCTTCCCCATATATTCTCTGGATTTACCATGATTCAAAATTCTCCTTTTTATTACCCGATAAAGACATAGATATCGTGAAAAATCAAAAAAGTAAACAGTATCCACGAAAGATATTCTGTAATCTATTGTCCTTGAATAGTTCCCATCCATGATATATGTTTCTTGAAGTAATAAATCCCTAAGTATTTGATCAAACTCCTGATTACTACAACTGATCCATCCCGGTTTCCAGTAAAATGAATCCAAATGAATTACAGGTATGTTTGATTCTTTGCTAAGTCTTGAAGAAAAAGTTGACTTGCCAGATCCGGGGCAACCAATGACTAACACTTTTTTCATTCTTCCTCCAGAATAGCTTTTAATAAAATATTGCTCCGATTTCATCTATCGTTGTTGTATCTACGAACCCGTGAGGCTTAAAGGAGCGTAAGCGACTGGGTCCAACGGGACTTAGCCTCGCAGGGTTATGAGCTAATTCGCCTTCTTGAATCGCCTCTTGCAGACCGAAGCTCAGTCAGTAGTCTCAGCGTAGATACGGCGTTAACTTGTCATATGCCCCACATTACTACTTTCAAATAATGTTTAATAAACTACTTTGGATTCACAGGGGTTGGGACCGCAGGATTATTATCTCCACCCATTCTTCTTCTCGATGTCTCCATGTTTCCAACTGCTTGAATATGCGTTCCGGCTTTAGCCAAGCCAAATTTGGGCATGTTTCCATAAATACATTCATACTGTCCAGGATGAATCATATATGTCTCATGATAAATACCTACTGTCCCATCTGTACCAACAGATTTATTAAATTTCTTCCATGCATCAAGATGAATCCCTCCCCGTGCATACTTCTCTAGTTGCTCGTAACTTCTCCAATATTGTAATAATGTAATTCCTCTCCAATTCAAAAAAAACTCTGTACTAATAAATCCAATCTCAGGATTCTGGTATAGCTCTTTGACCATTGGCCCCATTGCTTTTGCCACAGGAATCCATTTGTGAAAAGCAAAAAAACGATTTATTCTCATTCCAATAATAAATACAACAAATGGACCTTCTATTTCGGCTGCATATCTACCTGGAATTACTTTCGCCACATAAGTCACTCCTTTTATTTTTGGCAAAATAGGGTTAATTATAATTGCATACCTAATACTGCTTTAGAAAAATACCATGGGTTTTTATCTTCATATAAACTTCTTCGATATACTTACAAATCGCTTCTGATTAATGAATAATGTTTCTGATTTTTGTAATTCCCTTTCATTTTGAGTTGTTCTCTTAGTATTCCCTCAAATTTCATGCCGACTTTTTGCATTACCCTTTCAGATCCAATATTATCTTCATTACATCTAGCTTCAATTCGGTTCACTCCAAGTTCATTGAAGCCATATTTTATTAGTTCCTGGATTGCTTCAGATATAAATCCTTTACTCCAATAGTGTTTTGATAAAACGTAGCCAATTTCTGTCCTATCGTTTTCTTCATCAAAGCTAATGAATGCTACTCTACCTATTAACTTCTGTGAATCCTTCTCTATTATTCCCCAGTGAAAAGCTTGCCTACTTTGATATTTCTGTTCAAGATACATTAAGTACGCCATCGAATCATCCACAGTATTGAATAAATCCCATCTTGTATGTTTAATTGTTTCTGGGTCTGATAAAACATTATAATAGTCTTCGGCATCTGAAACTTCTAGTTTGCGTAAGACTAATCTGTTGGTTTCAAAATTTGGGATGTTTTCAAATAATGATGTTATGTTCAAGTAATCTCCACCTTATTAATATTTTCTTACTGTTCTTTCAGATAACATTAATGTATCTACGAACCCGAGAGGCTTAAGGGAGCGCAGTCGACCGGGTCCGATGGACTTAACCTCGCAAGGTTGTGAGCTGAATTCACTTCTCTGAGTTACCCAGGACTTCATACGTAGCATTTAAAAATCTATTAAATCCCTTTATGTTTGTCCAATTTATTTCATTAAGTATTTTAGCGATTTTGATTAAATCCGTTTTTTCAATTTCTGAAAATCTACCATCTGAAACCTCCCTCTTTCTAGGAGCACTATCAATAAACTTATATAAAGACCATAATTCGCTTTTATCTTTATCAGATAACCAACCTGTATCTTCTCCAATTAAAATAAAATGACCTAATGTATTCAGTGTATTATCTATTCCATTAGATATGATTATTTCACCATTCAATTTATTGTCTATATTATTTAATATTATTTTCGGCAAAGAATCTAAATTAGAGCTTAAAATAGGTAGAAAAGTTGATTCATTCACTGTGTTTATCTTTGTTCGATAATCCAAGGTTAAATAAATTAATATAATATTGAATACCAATGAACAAATTAGTATTAATCGAAGAGGTTTATTCTTCACATGTTTACTCCTCTTTCAGAATTTGATCGATTGCATATAACGTTGTTGTATTCACGAACCCCAGAGAGGCTTAGGCGACAAACGGTAACCGGGTCGAAGATTTAGTCTCGCAGGATTTGTCCGGCTGAATATGCTTCCTAGCTTCTTTACTTCGGTCAGCCCACCGCGTGAATACGGTGTTATATGACGTACTCAACTACTTCGAGTTACTTTTACACTGCCTTACTGTTTCTATTTTTACTCTATTAATGTATATTTCAGTAAAGTCATTCTATAAACCGTCACTTACTTATTTGTTATCGAGTTGTTCCGCCAAACCGATTAGAAGTCCTTCAATTCCACGAATGTAGCAGAGCCGATACGAGTCCTCGTACTGAACCACTTCGCCAACGAGTTGAGCACCATATTTACTGAGTCTGGATACCATTTCGTCAATGTCTTGAACTGTAAACATGACACGTAGATAACCGAGGGAGTTTACAGGAGCAGTCCGGTGATCTGATATAGTAGGTGGGGTGAGAAATCTCGAAAGTTCAAGTCGGCTATGGCCATCTGGGGTAACCATCATAGCAATCTCTACGCATTGAGAACCTAGTCCGGTTACACGACCAGCCCATTCACCTTCAACATGGGCTCGCCCTTCGAGGCTCAAGCCAATCTCCTCGAAGAAAGAGATTGCGTTATCAAGTGATTCTACAACGATGCCTACATTGTCCATTCTTAGTAATTTGTTTTTTGTCATAGTTTTATCTCCTCGTGTACAAATTTTTTACCTGATCATATTCAATATTATTAAGTGAGCGAAGCGAACGGCCGGTGGTTAGTCGGTGCAGATGTGTCCGATGAATCCAATGAATACACTTCCCTGTCAATCACTTCTCGCGGGACGCGGGCCTTCTGTCCCGCAGCGTGAATACGGTGTTAGCTGATGTACCATACTTCAATGGATTAGCCCTCAAAATTCTCTTGCTTCTGAATTTATACTCTTTATACTTATTACTGCTTTTGTTCTCTTATAATATTGAATTTCAATGTCGTTATCTTCACTTATGTCGTTCATCAGATCATTCTTAACAGTAAATTTTCTATCCACATCGCTATTAACTTTAACTACAATTTTATTCCGTACCTTAGATTTTAAACGCCCTTTAAGAGTTACATAATCTTTCTTAACCAGATCCAGAGAAATCACTACTGCAGCAAACATAAATATTGGGATTGGCGATAATTGTAATGCGACTAGCCAATTAGGTCTTTCTAGCACTGTATTTACAAATCCTTTAATGAAAGTAATAAAAGTCATTAATAGAGAAATAAATAATAATATCTGAAGAGATGTTTTTGTCTTCATCCTCTTTGTCCTTTCAGAGTATAATGGTATTTCAGCTAACCTTCTTATATTCACGAAATGACCCAGCCTTAGATAGCTCTTATCTTAGGCTGGGTCATTTGTTGTCTGAACTTCTTCCATGATTATACACCTGTCAACCAAGGGGCGATAGTTCCGTAGAGTGAATTCGGTGTTAGCTGAAGTTCGGTTCTCCTATGAAATTCTTTCGAAATGGGTTCCATTTTCATTTCTATTTGCATACATGTCCTTCTCAGTTATAACTACTCGATTGACTTCATCGTCTTCTTTAATAAAGTTTGCAATCACACTCATGTCATTTAGATAGAATTGACTATTATTTTTTGGCAACAACTTTTTATCTCCAAATATAAACAAGTGATCATCTATCAGTTCAACATTTAAACCGAAGTTTAAATCCTGATTGTAGTATGTTCCTGAATAATTCTTAAGTATAGTTATATCCACATAAGGATCAGGAATATATTCCAAATCAAATTCATTGATTAATTGCTGCTCATATAACGAATAATTTCCTTTTGAATTTTCTATAGTTATTGTTTCGAGAGACACTTCTTTGACAATTTCATTAGCAAGTGCAGCATAATCAAGAAAAAAAGTAATATGTGATTTCACGCCCAGCTCCATCCGATTTATGAAATACTTCTCATGTTTATACTCATTATGTTTCCTTAGTAAAAATTCTTCTTTGCCTCTAATGTCAATCATCTTATGAATTGCGGCTTCAGCATTTTCTTGATAAAAATAAATCAATTTACAATCCACTTCTCTAAAAAGCTTGCTTACATTAACAATTAAAGATTTGATTATATTTCGATCAACATCTTTATGTAACAAGTGAACAATAGGATTTTGAAATAATGCAGATTCCATCACAACAACATCGCTATCACATTGATTTAAAAGGAACTTATTCCATCTTTCTAAATATGATTCAATAAACATATTGTAATCATCGAATGATACAGAATGAATAATTGGATGGTTATACGTAGTCTCAAAAAATAAACTACATGTGTGGCTATTCCTTTCAAATTGGTTTGCTAAAAACCGAGCCATTGTCGATTTCCCAGATCCAGGGACTCCTTCGACAAATACTATTTTCTTCATTGAGTCCTCCCTCGAATAATAGGTTTAACCGAATTTCAGCTAACGTATCCGCATTCCTGACGTTCAAGAGACTCAAGGTGAATCCCTTTTCGGCTAAATGTGATGCTGGTTCCATAAAAATAAGAGATTAATACTCGCTTTTCAATTTAGAGAAGATAGCAAGATCAATATACTTCCCTTTTTCGAACTCATGTTGCCTTAAGACACCTTCTTTGTGGAAACCGAGCTTAAACATCAAACGGATCGACGCCTCATTCCCCGGTTCGACTTTCGCTTCAATTTTATTTAGCTTCATGGTCAAAAAGCCAAAATCCATGATACATTTCACTACCTCTGTCATGATACCTTTTCCCCAAAAGTCAGGAGTTAAATCATAACCAATTTCTATACGATTATGTATCTTCTCGTAGTTCAAAAATCCACATGTTCCAATCACTTTTTTGGACTCACTATCTTCAATCATCCACCGTAAACCAGATTGTTCCTTGAAAATTTTCTGATACCAATTCATTTCATTAATTGCATCCTCAACAGAAGTAAATGGTGTAAATGGCATATATTTAACTACATCTTCTTTTGAATAGAGCTCGTAAATATCATAGCGATCGTTCGCTTCTTCTTTCCTTAATGTAAAACGCTCTGACTTAAAACAGGGAAATTCAACAAATGTGAACCCTGAATTCATACTAATCATCCTTTTTTATTGTAAATTCACTACGATGTTGACAATTAAAACACCCTATATACAGATATAGTACTACAGATTCTAAAACCAATCTTCCTGTTATCTGAAATATATCTATAATGTAGATAATCAATACCTGATAGAGAATTTTATGGTTTTCGCTGATTTCCGATAACGTTCTTGTATTCGCGACGTCCATTCCCTTTAGATAGCTCTTATCTTAGGGGGATGGATGTGTCCGGCTGCTAGCCGCTTCCTCGAAAACCCTCGGTCGGACCGAGGGCCGAATGGCCCGAAGCGCAAATATTGTGTTATACGAAGTCCTTGTCCTCTTGTACTGCTACCAAACTAATGGAACTTTTAATGACAATAGAATAACACCAAAATTGGAATTCCTTTTTCGCTTTCCCAAAGCTCAACAAAAAAGCAATATCCATTAGGGAAATCATCTAAATATGCTTCATCGTCAAAGTTTATATTTTTTTCATACTTTGAATTCCAATCAGCCTTAACATCATTGATTGATAAAAGCTCTAATTCGCATTTTTCTCCTGTTTGATAGTTACAGATAAATATTTCTTCTACCTCACCATTAAAAATCATTTGTCCAAGTTCCTGTAACGAAGGATAATCAGCGTAAATTTTACTAGAAACTATTAATTCATCGTTATAAATCCTTTTTTTTCTTTGTCAATGAAATAGCCTTTTCTTATCACACATTTCACCCTTTTTATTTTGTTCAAATAAGAATGAAGATAAGTAGAAATCCCTTGATATTATGTTTTGTACTTTCATTACTTCGGCAATCTTTCTTAGAGATACCTGGGAAGTAGTATTGGTTTCACTTTCTTTTCGATTAAATCTGTCCTAGATATTATTGATACATTTCAGGCGTTAGGAAGATAGCCCTTAGATCATTTCCTCCGTATAGAATGTAAATTCTCTCGTTTGATTTAGCAACATCCTCAAGCAATTTATTAACTGTCCAAAAGTTCTTTCTGTACTTATTGTCCAAATATGCGGACTAGTTGTGGGCTTGGCTAAAGTTTTTTTCTTACATTTGTATATGTATATAAGCTGCAACTGTTTACAGAGGATGGGCTATATGCATTTGTGGTTGGCTTCTGCAAACGCCTTACAAACAAGAGGCTTATGAAAATGATTTCTTAAGTGATCAGGAGCAAAGTATAGTATAAATTAATAACTGAATATGCTCTGTATAATAATAGTTACTATAGTGATGTGGATCGAATTCTGTACATATTTCATGGAATACATTAACTTTTTTTTTAATAATGTTAATATGATATAGACAGATGATATGAAAGAGGGTAAAACTATTGGAACCGAAACTAGAGGCATATATAACATTAGTTTGCACTTCGGTTGTATTGAACTTGTCTATACTAGTCTATACTTATTGGAAGAGGCATTATTATACAAATATCGCGAAATTGTTCATGTGGTATACATTAGCTTCCTTGATTTATTGCTTTGGTTATGCCTTTAGCTTAACATCCACTTCGTTAGAACAACTTAGATTTTGGAATATTGTACAATATGTAGGGTTGCCGTTTTTCCCCCCGTTAGGATTATTGTTTGTCATGCAATATTTAGGTTATAAATTAGAAAGAAAAAGAACAATCGCTTTACTTGCATTTCCTTTTCTTACTTTAATAATCAATGTAACAAATGAATTCCATCATTTTTACTATAGAGTATATGATATACATTCGGTACTTGGGGTTCCATTTAGTAAAATTGAACATGGGACATGGTTTGCTGTACATAATATTTACATTTTTTGCTGTATGTTTGCTGCGTTATTATTGTTGCTTTCACGCTGGAAGGAAACGGTTAGTGTATATAAACCTCAATTATTGGCCCTCATCTGTGGTCAATTGCTTCCAATAGTGACTGCATTTTTATTATTCATTGGAGTGACACCCGATGGTATCGATCCTGTACCCATGGTTATATGGTTTTCTTCTGTTTTGTACCTCTGGTCTATTACTTCTTCTCGAATGTTATCCATTATGCCAATTGCGAAGGATACCATTTTTAATAATATGAGTGATGGTGTTATTGTACTTAATGGTACCTATCAATTAATCGAAGATAATCAAGCTTGTAAAGATATGTTTAGTAAATTGGACCGATCCATGATAGGGAAACCATTTGATCAAGTTTGGTATATGCTAACGGGTCAATCATTTCCTGTTCAACTAGATACGATATCAGATAAATTGAATACTACGATTCATCAAGCTGGTTATATTTATCAACTACGTATTTCTAAACTTCAGCAATCAAATAATAACTCTGGCTTTCTAATTATATTTACGGATATAACAGAGCTACATACATTACAACAAAAGTTAGAGCACCAAGCCTATTATGATGAGCTAACACAAATATTCAATCGTCGTGCCTTTTTCCAGCAAAGTGAGCAAAGTTTAATGAAAGCAAAAAGTAATTTGTCATCCTATACGATTATTCTATTTGATATTGATTTTTTCAAACAAGTGAATGACACTTATGGACATCAAATCGGAGATCAAGTACTAGTACATGTGGCTCAAATATGTAAGGCTGAGCTGAGAGAACATATGCTGTTTGCTAGATATGGTGGTGAAGAATTTGTACTCGCTTTAACTGGTTTTACACTAGTAGAAGGGGAAAAATTCGCTAATCATCTAAGATTTTGCATCGAACAAAAGCCTCTAGTTAAAAATGAACAAGTTGTACTGGTTACCTCCAGTTTTGGAGTATCTGTAACAACAGGAGCTATGGATGAAACAATCTATCAACTTCTTCGAAAGGCTGATGAAGCACTTTATGCTGCCAAAAGAGCTGGTCGAAATCAAGTACAGGTTTTTACTGAAAAATTCAATTTTGTGGAATAGTACAGTTTGTAATCAATAAAGTCACTAATGATACATACTGAAGTGGCAAGCGCGGGTCCGACGGACTTAGCCAGTGTAGGATTGTCCGGCTGCCGCCACTTCCCCGAAATTCCTCGGCCGTACCGAGGACCGAATAGCCCGAAGCGTGAATACATTGTTATGCGCCGTTACTGTCTTCGAAGCATCACCTAAAAACCTTTGATCAAGATTCCAACTCTATTTTTTACTCTGGTATAAAAACTCAACTTCACCATCTAGCAAATATCGATATTCAAATAATTGCATTGTTCTTTCCCTAATTCTCTCCCGTATAACCGTACCTAGGCTTACCGATCCTTGTGATCCAAGGTAACCATTATTAATAAATGTCTTCTCTACAAATTTTGTTTCCCCTAAGTGATACAGTAACCATTCTTTCTGCGATTCAATTAGTGCTTCTCTTGGTTCTCTATCCAACTTAGAAAGAAGCTTTTTATATATTTGATTCAACTCTTTATCCCAAATCTCTGTATATTTGCTTTCCAACGCCCCCCATCCCAGTGTTGTAATAATCTCTTTGGAATTTTGAAATTCATTAAATTCCACTTCATAATCATGATCTATAGGATTTCGAAGCATTTCATCTCGAAATTCACCTGTCAAATCATAGGTCCCAATGCTCATGAATAACCCTTCATTATTAGAAGGATCTGAATGACCTTCAGTTATTTCTTTTGATTCTGTTCCATTACCAGTACTCACTACATCAGGAGTCAGTTCAGAATTCATTATTGATTTTGTTTCGCTGTTCAAGGTAGTCGATTGACTAATATTTTGACAAGCTGAAAGCACTATCGTTGTAAAAAATAATAAGAGTATCTTACCTTTCATAAATTATCTCCTTAAATATTATCTTTAGTATTTACCGGTAATGGCGCATAACGTTCTTGTATTCACGAACCCGAGAGGCTTAAGGCGACAAAGTCGTCGGGTGGCTCCGCCACTTTGGCTCGAAGGGGTGTTCGCCCGAACTCGCTTCCTCGAAATGCCTCGGGCGGACCGAGCAGCCGTCAGGCTACGATGCGTGAATACAGTGTTAGATGATGCCTGTGCCTTCTTCGATTTACTATCAGGAATTGTTAATAGGCTTTGAAATCCATTGAGGAGGCCGCTTCATAAAACGTTCTCCATCTTTAATAAATCCGAATTTCTCATACAATCCATGAGCATCTTTGGTACCTAATAGCCCCATTAGACCTTCAAGCTCTGCCACATTCATGATTGTTTCTATTAATTTCTTGCCGATTCCCCTACTTCTATGTTCATCATCAATATATACATCACACAAATAAAAAAATGTTGCCCAATCAGATACGACTCGAGCGAATCCTACTTGTTTATCTCTATAAAAAACTCCAACACAATACGAATTTTCTATTGCTTTCTTCGTCCGATCATGGGGTCTTGTATTTGCCCAATAGCTTTTAGATAAGAAATCGAGTACTTCATCAATATTAATCTTTAACTTATCATCACTAATAAGATAGTCATTAAATAATACTTCCATGAACTTACCCCCAATAAATAGTAATAGCATAGGTTTCATCTAACGTTCTTGTATCTGCTAACCCGAAAGGCTTAAGGGAGCGAATGCGACCGGGTCCGACGGACTTAGCCTCGCAGGGTTGTGCGCTGTAATCACTTCTCTGCCTACCTCATCTTGCGAACCAAGGGCGTAGCCCGCAGCGTAGATATGGTGTTATAGGATGTCAGCGCCTTCTTTGAAAACCTGCAACTTCATTATTATTAGCTAAACGTCAAACTGTTTTAAATGATGGTCTAGGTGCTTGTAAATGCATTTTCCCCACTCTTCAGAAGTGAGTTTACCGAAAAAAGGATGTGGGTGTGTTGTGCATTTTTCAGGACCATTACTTTGAAAAATTATTATTTTTTGTTTCAGTATTTCCTTTTCTTTTTCAAATTCTCTTTTATCTACAATTATTAATGTTGGAAGCGTGGACATATTCTTAGGAGTTGGCTTATCGTTATAAACGATGGGTTTCACAAACTTTCCTATTAATATCCCTATCCAACTTCTTGGAAAAGTGGAGTTTCCCATAGCTATATCCTGAAAAGATGAACAATGAGCTAGCATCTGTGCAATATCCATTGTACCCCATTGCGGTTGTGAATCTGGGCGTAATTGATCGATACGGTCTAAAATTTCATTTGTATTTAATTGATTAAAAATGTTTTTCATTAGAACAACGCCTCCGTAACTTTTTTGAGTTATGTGTATCTCTTATCCTCTGCTTTTCTTCAGGTTCTACCCGTTAGATAAAATCACTTATGAATTTATTAGTTTTGATTTCTTGCACTGATTTCCTATAACGTTTCGCATTTCTGACGTTCAAGCGGCTTAAGGACCGTAGGTCCGGGTGGCTTCGCCACTTAGCCGGTTGGATGTGTCGCCTGATTCCACTTCTCTGAAATGCCTCCTGGCGACCAAGGAGCGTCAGCGACGCAGCAAGAATGCATTGTTATAAGATGTCCCCGCCTTCGAAGCAATATCTTACAAATAATCAGTCATTATAAATGATATCCCTTAAATCATTCGTTGACTTTTCAAGTATTCTGTAACCTTTTTCACTATTTGATGAACTTACAAGTAATCCATTACTTGCTTCTTTATTCTTAGAAATGTTTAAATGAAATTCTTTTATCGTACGGTTATTAAAAGATATTCGTATTAGAAACATCACACCATAATCAAGACTTCCACTTAGTTTTTCTGAATTGTTAATTGCCTTTATAAATAAATTAATCGAGTGTTTATCGGTAATAGTCTTTTCTAGAAATGGTCTGTTATCCATTCCAATACAATCTTGAACGCATTCTAAGGTTATACTTTTTACATCTCTACTATTAATCGAGAAACTATTACCAAAAAAATACCATCCAATAAATACAAATGCAATACCGATTACTATTAGAATTACAATAGGTCTTTTAATAATAATCATCCCTTCCATTATCAATTAAATAAGCATTGCGGGGATTTCTTATAACTTCTAATCTACGAACTCATTTATCGTCCACATTGGGGTAGATAGACGAATTCGTGTTAATTACTTATGTAAAGTGATAGACGAAGCTATTCGTCCAAGTCTTGTCATCCAAATGTTGAATCACACCTATGAGCCCAAGCAGTCTTACAGCTAGCTTAGCATGGTGAATCAACTCTCACCCCCTCCCAAATTATATCACTATAATTCGGAAATATTTTCCTGATTATTCAATTTTACATGGAATTACACATGACCGCGCGTTAGCACAACGAGACTACTGGTTATGACAGCAGCCTTGTTCTCTTTATAATGTTTGATCCAGATGTTTATTTGTTTCGCACGTTTCGCGTACTCATCTAACTTAAGGGATAATAAAAAAGATGAGGAGTTTCTAAGAACTCCACATCCGCAATTTTTCACTCGCTTGTTTTGTTGATTACCAATTCGAACCCTGTTATTTCAGGTTTATCTGTTAAACAAAATTTCACCTTCACTTCAATGTTGCGGTTTCGCCCAAATAAGATGAACCATATTAAGCCAATAGCTTTCCGCTTTATCGATTTTGATACCCGACTCTGAAATCAGTCCAAGTATGTCCCTCGTATAGTGGCAACCATACACACGATATAACAGCGGGTTAAAAGTTTTTTGGAGTGTGGAAACCATAAAGTTAGAACTGATCCCATGCTCCATGAGCAGGATCTTCCCGCCTGGTCTACACCACCGTTTGATTTTATCCAGTACCACTATTGGATTCTTATAACTACAGATCGATAGCGTTGAAACAATAGTATCAAACGATTGATCGGGAAAGTTCAGTTCTTCAATATCAGAACAAATAAAATCTGCATGAAGGTGATAGTGTTTTACTGCCTGTTGCGCTTTCTCAATCATTGCCTCACTAAAGTCAGTTGCGGTAATTTTCACTTCCTTAGGATAGTATGGAAAATTTGCACCGGTCCCTACTGCAAGTTCAAGCACCTCGCCCTTAGCATGACTTAGAAGATTCTGACGCCAAAGTTTTTGTTTTGGGTCTTCTCTTTTTTTATCATATTGGGTTGCTTGCCTATCAAAAATACGTATTAACTTCTGTTTCTCCATAAATCTCCCACCTTTGTTAATCGTTTTTATAGTGAGTGATACAATTATATAGTTCACAATCCCATCTAAATTTCTCTTTATTTAAAATAGTTACCGATGAATTATGAAGCGGTTCTTCTGTATCGATATGCGGAATTAGTTTCTTTAAGGTCAGGCCAATTAGCGCTCCATGACTTACTATCAGTATTTTTTGGTCGGGATGTCTTTCGGAAATGTCTGTAATACATTTCATTCCTCTTGTCATAATCTCATCATTTGTTTCAATACCAAGATCTAGTTTGGACCATCCGTATCCCCACTTTTTAACCCTATCTTGTTCAGTAGTTCCCTCAATAAGTCCGCAGTTCATTTCTCTTAACCGTTGGTCTGTTGTCACTTCAATATTTTTAATTCTTCCTATAATTTCTGCTGTTTCAAGAGCTCTTGATAGGTCACTTGAATAAATATAATCCCAGTCTTCGTTCGCCATTCTCCTAGATAGTAATTCAGCTTGTCTCCGTCCCTCATCATTTAAAGGTATATCGGCTTGCCCCTGTGCTCTGTGTTCATCATTCCAATCTGTCACTCCATGTCTTATAAGCCCTATCAATGTCATATATTTTCCTCTTTCATTTCATTCTCGGCATCCTTGAGATTCTGTCTAAACTTCTTGCTAACCTCTTTGAAATCCACCTTCTGAGTGAATAATTTGTCCAGTTACCCACTCTGCATCGTCACTTGCAAGAAAAGTAATTAATCGCGCAGCATCTTGAGGCACTCCAATTCTACCCCTTGGAAATTTAGTCAAAATATCATTTTTCACGCCATCATTCATCCATCCAGTATCCGTTGGTCCTGGATTCACTGCATTAACTGTAATTCCTTTAGAGGCTACTTCAGCCGACAAGGTTGAAGTGAATATATCAATGGCTCCTTTAGTAGTAGCATAAGCTATATTACCAGCCATCGGTCCTAGTGATTGACCAGAAGTTAGATTGATAATTCTTCCACCTTTTGAATAATTAAATCGTTTAGAGAATTCTACACTTAATAACATGGTACCACGAATATTTACTTGGTAATGTTTATCAAGTACTTCAGCGGTTAAAGTGTCGTAACCTACATCAACGGAATAGGTCGCGTTGTTTATTAAAATGGATGGGTTTCCCAATTTCGCTTCAACTGCATCTAATAACCTACCAGGAGCAAGTGAATCTGAAAGATCTAACTCTAGTTTCTCACAACGCACCCCATATTTTATGATGTTATCTTGTATCAATTGAGGTTCATTTACATGAATTCCCCAAGGCATCTCTTCATCATAGGTAGTCCAATATGTAAAGAATACATCAATTCCTTTACTAGCCAGCGCTGTACATATTGCTGCCCCGATGCCGCTAAGGCGAGAAGCACCTGTTACTATGGCTATTTTTCTTTCTAGATCTCTCTTCTGCATGATTTATTTCTCCTTTTAGAAAATAAAAATATTTGTCCATGAAAATTGAATGACTATACCTCTCCATGATAAAAATAAAGTGCCGAGTTCATTCTCTCATCTATTTTTCAGTCCCGTTTCTTACAAGGAGTACTTATTTAGATGATTTTTCTAATAACAGAGCATATGCATAATCTCTTTCATAGGTCTTCTCCTTAGGAATAATATTCATGTGTATACTGAGCTTCTTCCATGATTATACAACTGACAACTAAGGTGTGGTAGACCAATATGATCGGACCATAAAGAAAGTCCCGTCCATACAGGACAGGACGAGACATTCCATCAGATATTCTTATTAATGTTGTTCCTGTAGAACGAATTGAGCGATATTGTTACAATGATCTCCGACTCATCTTCTATATACCACATAAAATCTACTCATCATACATGCTATTCATCAATCCAGTATAAGTTATTATATTTTGTAAAACTCCATCAAACTCCATTGAATTTAACACAAATGAACGATCATTATTTAGTTTATATTGTATTAGTACATTAGTTTGTTTCCCTTGATATGTAATTTTACCTATGACATTAACGTATGTATTTCTATCGCCACCAACAAAAGCTTCCCATTAGTTATCAACCATTTGATTTGCCCTTTCAACAATATTTGCGTTTAAAATACTATTATTTTTAGAAATCCTAAAATGGAATCAAGATCATGAATGCAAACGTTATACACCAAACAATGGCATAGACATTTTTCTGCTTCAATAAATGTGCTCTTCTAAAAAGATATACTGGGATTAAGAATATTGCCCACAACAACATTTCTTTTGTATTGTAACCAGCTCTTTTCAATCTATTTTCATCAGTAATACATAGTATTATATTGAGAATTAACGTAACAAACCATAATGAACCACTAGTTTCACCAATTACTCCAGAAATAATATTTTCTATTATTGGCCCTAAAATTGGGACAAATGCCAATACCCATACTATTGAATTATTAATATCATCACCTTGCAATGGTGGTGGTTGATTACTTATATCAATCAAATCTGTTTGATTAACGTCAGCCCATCCTGGCATCCCAGCTTTCCAAACTTTAGTACTTAAAAACACCTTTTCATTGTTATAAAGGTTAAGGAACTGGAGTCTTGAAACTGGTCCGCATCTTTCCCCTCTTAATACATAGTACCATTCTTCAGCTTCTTGTTCAGGGGTTAACGTATCTGCGGAAATAGTTCTATATTCACTTTCTTTGGGCTTGTCCCATTTTAAGTCTTTAAGTTTATGTGGAGTAAAGACGGTATTTCCACAATTAGGACAAGTTGAATTTTTCTTTTCCTCTCCGCACTTGCTACAAAACATATATTCCCTCCTTATTGGATTATATTATATTGTTCCAATCTTTTGGTGTCGACGAAATGACCCGCCTTAATCAAGGGGATTCTTCCATGATTATACAGCTAAAAACCAAGGAGCGATAGCCCGGCATTAAGCTCATAATCCAAGGAAAACCCGATAATATGTGGGTTTGAAAATGCCGGATAAAACTGCTTATTCGATAGAAGTAGCCTTTGGTGTTCTTGCCTAAGGGGTATGATTTTGAGGATGTTCCAGCGAAGAATTGGCTCTTGTAATTCATCTCATTAACCATCGTCCTCGTAAAAGTCCTGATTGGAATTCTGCTCAAGTAGTCTCCATAGAAGAGCTGTCACACTTAGCTTGTGAATCCGTCCTAAAAAAAGAACCTCCAACTATTCCATGATCGGATAGCTGGATGGTTCTATTGTAAAGATATCTCTAGATTCCTTTTGATGTTCTGATACTTGGTAGATATTTACCAGATGTTCTCTCAATAAATATTCTGTCTCCATCTTCACGCAGCGCTACGCCTTCAAACACAACCTCAGTTTTATCTTCAGAAGCTTTCTCAGATACCGCAAATGGAGTTTCTTCATTCAATGATCGATACAAAGAGATAACATCGCCCATTTTTACATTCTTAATGATGATTTTACCTGGTTTTTCAATCTGGATTTCAGATGTGAGTACTTTTTCTGATTGCTCTGGATAACATTCATCGAATAATTCAAAAGCGTAGATACGCGTATGTCCGCTTCCGTCTATGCTTATTTGTGTTGGTTCAACAATCTGCAGACGGATATATCTTGCTGTCGTTTCATTGTCAAGAATACGGTTAACCACATCATCTTTGTTATCTGTTACTTCATCAATGATTGTGAATTGATCACCATCTAAACTAGCAAGGATCTGAAAATGCTTGGTGTTCCATACTTTGGTTTCCCTAGCCACAGGATGTCCGCAGTTAATAATACGATATTGCTTAATAGTTCTAGGCTGCTGCAAATCGATAGTAAGATGTGGTCTATGATCTGGCGAACACCACTTCCCACTTTTAATCGTGCCATCAATGGTCTTACTGCCATTTTCGTTGTCATTCACACTACTCGAAGCCGTTGCTGTAACCCCAAGAGATTGTAATGCAAGATTCTTCATATCGTAGTCAAGCGATAATGGCTTTTGTTCGGTTCCAGCAATAATGGCTGTCAACGTAATCGTTTCAGCAATAAAAGGTTTAATTACTAAGGTACCTACATCTACGACATAATTCTGTGGAACCTCATCTTTTAGTCTTTGAACTTTACATTGTTCCATGGATTTGAACAGGTTATGCGCAACTTCATTGTTACGTTCCATTTCAAGCACGTCACCACGTTGCAAGGCTGTAACAGCTTGAATCACATGCTTCGCTGATTGGGTCATCAATTTAAAAGCATCCAAGAAAGGATCTAATTCTTTTACCAACTGTAAATTTAAACATTTCTCTTTAATACGATCTGCTGCTGCTTCCATTCTAATGAAATGATTCATCAATCTGTTCGCACATTCAGTTATATCTTGTCCATGTTCTATGCCAGTTTGTAGTTCTTTGACATCATCTTTCAAGTACCATGATTCATCGAACAAAAAGTCTCCACTGATCCCGCCGTCATCATTTAAATAACAGCTATTCGAAGCGAATAGCTCCAAATCTTCTGCTACTTCTGGAGCAAGCGCTCTAAATGATGCGGAAAAACTTACTTCACAGTTGAAAGCATCTGTATTCCAGTTGTGATCCGCAATGCAGAATAAGGCTTGTTTAGAAGCTTGAGGTTGATTCATAGGATTCGAGAAGAACCCATTTACATTATTCAGATCCGAGCTTAAATTTTCTATTTTACCCATGAGAATTTTGGAGTCACAATAGTCATTAACAGGATAGTTCCACCATACAGATAGGTTCTTGTCAGTACCTATTGCTCGTTTTGGTGCATCATATTGTTCTTTAGAGATATTGGACATCGTCGCTGCACCCGTCCACATAATTTCAACATCATCATGAAGGACCTCTACAAAAGGTTTGAAATATTCTGTCATCGATGGGCCCCAAGCTTCACAATATCTTGTACCCACGGTGAGGAGAGGCCTGATATCACCTTTAGCTTTGACAAATTCGGTATCAATTCTATTGATAAACTCCGCTTGCTCTATTCCATTTGGAACGCCAACGAGATCATCGAACAGTATGCCAAATTGGCGTACTCCTAGGGTGTATAGCTGTTCTAACTTAGCAATCGCAGATTGAAAATCCTCCTCTGATGAGAGGTCAATCGTCTCCCCTGGGTGAATGGTCCATACAAAATTCAAATTGTTAGCGTGGCCAGCAGCCGCAAGTTCGGAAATTTCCTGTGCTTTTTCGCTCGGATATAAATCTCTCCAGTGTTTTCTGTGATAAGGGTCATCTTTAGGAGCATAGATGTAAGTATTTAACTTCTGTTCGCCACCAAATTTCATGAGATCCATACGATCTTCATGACTCCACGGATAACCATAAAACCCCTCAATATATCCACGATACAATATTTCAGGATAATCCGTGATCACACATTTCTGTATAACATGATTTGTTAATTGGCTCAGAATACGATTCAAAGTAACAACACCATAATGGATTCCATCGCTATCACTACCGATAATAGCCACATTGCAAACTGAATCTCCATTGATCACTAGGCTGTACCCTTCTCTTTGAGTCAATTCGGAAATGGACTCTGGATGAATACTTGCCAACCAATGTTTATTACACTGCTGCTGATTTGTAAGATAAATATTGCTTTTACCAGCTGCAAAATCATCTGATACCGTATATG